>CAZXLI010000515.1:0-2803 GCA_964641795.1 uncultured Bordetella sp.
CCTTGTCGCGCATCTCGGACAGGATGAAGTTGGTGGTGCCGTTGATGATGCCGGCGATCCATTCGATGCGGTTGGCGGTCAGGCCCTCGCGCAGCGCCTTGATGATCGGGATGCCGCCGGCCACCGCGGCCTCGAAGGCGACCATCACGCCCTTGTCGCGCGCGGCGGCGAAGATCTCGGTGCCATGCACGGCGAGCAGCGCCTTGTTGGCGGTGACCACGTGCTTGCCGGCGGCGATGGCTTCCATCACCAGCGTCTTGGCGATGCCATAGCCGCCGATCAGCTCGATGACGATGTCGATGTCCGGGTTCGCGATCACCGCACGGGCATCGCCGACCACGTCGACGCCACTGCCGCCCATGTCGGCAACGGTGGCCTTGGCGCGTGCCACGTCCAGGTCCGCCACCATCGTGATCTCGATGCCGCGGCCGGCGCGGCGGCGAATCTCCTGCTGGTTGCGCGACAGCACCTTGAAGGTGCCGGAACCGACGGTGCCGATGCCGAGCAGGCCGACCTGGATAGGTTTGGCTTCGACATCACGTCGCTCCGCGACATGAGTCTCCGCCGCAACACTGCGTGTTGTCATGGTAGTCATTGGGTATGGCGCTTACGGTAGTGGGCGAGGAAGCGTTCGATGCGGCCGACCGCATCGGTCAGGTCATCGGAATTGGGCAGGAACACGAGGCGGAAGTGATCCGGCGCGATCCAGTTGAAGCCGGTGCCCTGAACGATCAGCACCTTCTCCTCGGCCAGCAGCTCGTAGGCGAACTGCTGGTCGTCGGTGATCGGGTACATCTTCGGGTCCAGCTTCGGGAACATGTACAGCGCGCCCTTGGGCTTGACCACCGAGACGCCGGGAATCTGCGTCAGCAGCTGGTAGGCCAGGTCGCGCTGGCGGCACAGGCGGCCACCCGGCGCCACCAGGTCCTTGATGCTCTGGTAGCCGCCCAGCGCGGTCTGGATGGCCAGCTGGCCCGGCGTGTTCGAGCACAGCCGCATCGACGAGAGCATGTTCAGGCCCTCGATGTAGTCCCTGGCGTGGCGCTTGTCGCCCGAGACGATCATCCAGCCGGCGCGGTAGCCGCAGGACCGATAGTTCTTCGACAGGCCGTTGAAGGTGATGAACAGCACGTCGTCGGCCAGCGAGGCGATGCTGGTGTGGGTGTGGCCGTCGTACAGCGTCTTGTCGTAGATCTCGTCGGCGAAGACGATCAGCTGGTGCTGGCGCGCGATCTCGACGATTTCTCGCAGCAACTCCACCGGGTACAGCGCGCCCGTCGGGTTGTTCGGGTTGATGACGACGATGCCGCGCGTGTTCGGCGTGATCTTCTTGCGGATGTCGTCCAGGTCGGGCAACCAGCCCGATTGCTCGTCGCAGATGTAGTGCACCGGGCGGCCACCCGAAAGCGAGACGGACGCCGTCCATAGCGGGTAGTCCGGCGCCGGCACCAGGATCTCGTCACCGGTGTCCAGCAGCGCATTCAGGCTCATCGTGATGAGTTCGGACGCGCCGTTGCCGAGGTAGACATCGTCCACCGTCACGCCGGCAATGTGCTTCTCCTGCGTGTAATGCACCACCGACTTGCGCGGCGCGAACAGGCCCTTGCTGTCGGTGTAGCCGGCCGAGTGCGGCAGGTTGCGGATCATGTCCTGCACGATCTCGTCCGGCGGCTCCAGGCCGAAGGCGGCGATGTTGCCGATGTTCAGCTTGATGATCTTCTGGCCCTCGTCCTCCATCTGACGGGCCTTGTCGAGCACCGGGCCACGGATGTCGTAGCAGACGCTGTCGAGCTTGGTGGACTTGGTGATCGGCTTCAACGCGCGAGACTCCTGGAAGGCCCTGCACCACAATGATGCTGCGGCGCAAAAACTATAATTTTATCTGGTGCACCGCCCCCGCCTTGCCGCTTTCGACAGCCCGTGAAATTCCAACCCGACCAACTTGCCGGTACCAACGTCATCACCCGCCAGGGCGCCGGCGAGCTGTGGGTCGGCCAAACCCGGTTCGACCAGAGCCTCCTGGTGCCCTGGGTCGGCCAGGTCCAGGACTGGGCACCGAGCCGGCCCGAGGACCTGACGGCCGAGCACTTCGAGCAGGTGCTCGCAATGAAACCCGAACTGGTGATCTTCGGCAGCGGACCGCGGCTGAAATTCGTCTCTCCGGCCCTGACGCGCGCCCTCATCGAGCGCCGGATCGGTGTCGAGACCATGGATACCGGCGCCGCCTGCCGCACTTTCAATGTGCTGGTGGCCGAAGGGCGAGCCGCCGTGGCGGCCCTGCTGCTGTCGGCGCCTGCAGCTTGAGGGATACCCTCCCCTGCAGCCGGCAATTCATTGCACGCCGGAACTTTATAATCGCAGGTTACGCCCCCATATCCGCCACGGAAGCGTCCCGCCGAGCTTCCCGAGCAATTGCCCGCATGGGGCGCCACGTCTGACCACCACACCCGCTCATGACGCCTGTCCTCAACAAAGCCCTGCCCGATTTCGAAGCGCAAGCCACCAGCGGCGTGAAGTTCACGCCGCAGGCGTTTGCCGGCCACTCGGTGGTGTTGTACTTCTACCCGAAGGACCATACCCCCGGTTGCACCACCGAAGCAATGCAGTTCCGCGACAAGCACAAGGACTTCCAGAAGGCCGGCGCCGTCGTCTTCGGTGTGTCGCGCGACAACATGGCGTCGCACGAGAAGTTCCGCCAGAACCTCGAACTGCCGTTCGAGCTGATCGCCGACACCGAGGAAAAGCTCTGCCACATGTTCGGCGTGGTCAAGAACAAGATCATGTACGGCAAGAAGGTCAAGGG
>CAZXLI010000516.1:0-2782 GCA_964641795.1 uncultured Bordetella sp.
GAAGGTCTTCCAGTTGTAGTCGCACTCGTGCAGGTGCACCTTGTCGAGCACGTAGCCGCTGAAATCGAGTTGTGCGCGCGGGCCGATGCCGTCGAGCTCGGCCACGATGTCGCGGCCGTTGTCCTCGAACACTAGGCCGTTCCACATGCGGGTGCGGTAGTTGTTCAGGTGCAGGCAGGGGTCCTGCTCGAAGTGGGGTGCGCCGAGCAGCTGGCCTTGCAGGTCGTAGGTCCAGCGGTGCAGCGGGCACACGATGCTCGAGCGGGTGTTGCCGCGGCCGCGCAGCATCACTGCCTGCCGATGGCGACAGACATTGGACAGCAGCTGGATACCCTGCGGGGTGCGCACCAGGGCTCGGCCTTCGCCCTCCTGCGGCAGCGCGTAGTAGTCGCCCACCTCCGGCACCGCCAGCGCATGCCCGAGGTAGCGCGGGCCGTGCTGGAAGATCAGCTCCATCTCGCGGCGAAACAGGTCTTCGGCGAAGTAGGTGCTGACGGAGAGTTGCGAGCGCGTGCTCGAATGGCTGCGCGCAAGAGCTTCGAGACTGATGCTCAGGTCCGACATGATCCCCAGGATCTCCGACAAGGATGTCAAAACCCCCACCCGGTGGCCCCGCGGATGGGTTTAACAATGATGAGAACGGCCACCCCTGCGAGTGGCCGAGCGCGGGAGTGTACCCGGCGGCCGGCCCCGAGGAGTGGCGGCGACTAAAATCACCGGCTCGCCCTTGACCTGCCGCATGCCCACTGCTCCCACCCCTGCCGCCGAGCCCGCCCGCTACGAGGACGCGCTGGCCGAACTCGAACGCCTGGTGCAGGCGATGGAAAGCGGCCAGATGCCCCTCGATGGCCTGCTCGACAACTACCGCCGCGGCGCCGAGCTGCTGGCGATCTGCCGCGAACGTCTTCAGGCCGTTGAAGCCCAGGTCAAGGTGCTCGAAGAGGGGCAGCTGAAGGATTGGGCGCCGGAATGAACGACGCCGCCCGAGGGGCCTTCGAGGCCTGGATGCGCCAGGCCTTGCAGCAGGTGGAGCAGGCGCTCGAGCGCTGGGTGCCGGCCGATGCCCCCGCCGGCCTGGGCGAGGCCATGCGCTACGGCGTGCTCGATGGCGGCAAGCGGCTGCGTCCGCTGCTGGTGCGCGCGGCCTGCGAGGCGGTGCAGGGCGATCCCACGGCGGCGCTGCGCGCGGCGGTGGCTGTCGAGCTGATCCATGCCTACTCGCTGGTGCACGACGACATGCCCTGCATGGACAACGACGTGCTTCGGCGCGGCAAGCCGACGGTGCACGTGCGCCATGGCGAAGCCGGCGCGATGCTGGCCGGCGACGCGATGCAGGCGCTGGCCTTCGAGGTGCTGACGCCCGACGACGACAGCGTGGCGCCGGCCTTGCAGGCCCGGCTGTGCGCGCTGCTGTCGCGCGCCGCCGGCCACGCCGGCATGGCCGGCGGACAGGCGATCGACCTGGCCAATACCGGCAAGGCGCTCGATGAAGCCCAGCTGCGCGACATGCACCGCCGCAAGACCGGCGCGCTGCTCGAAGCCAGCGTGATGATGGGCGCGGCCTGTGGCGCGACGACACCGGCCGAGGGTGCCGCGCTGTCGCGTTACGGGGCGGCGATAGGCCTGGCCTTCCAGGTGGTCGACGACATCCTGGATGTCACGCAGGCCTCCGACAAGCTCGGCAAGACCGCGGGCAAGGACCAGCACCTGAACAAGCCGACCTATGTCTCGGTGCTGGGGCTGCAGGCGGCGCGCAATGAGGCGCAGGCCCTGCGCCGCGCCGCGCACGATGCGCTCGCCGGCAGCGGCCTGGCCCTTGCCGCCTGCGAACACCTGCGCCAGCTGGCCGACCTGGTGGTCGACCGCGAACACTGATTGCCCGACATGAGCACTGCGCTGCTAGACACCATCCACAGCCCGGCCGACCTGCGCCGCCTGCCGCAGGGCGAGTTGCGCAAGCTGGCCACCGAGTTGCGCGATTTCCTGCTGGCCACCGTCAGCAAGACCGGCGGCCACCTGTCGTCCAACCTGGGCACGGTGGAGCTGACGATCGCGCTGCACTACGTCTTCAACACGCCGTTCGACCGCATCGTCTGGGACGTCGGCCACCAGGCCTACCCGCACAAGATCCTGACCGGCCGCAAGGACCGCATGGGCAGCCTGCGCCAGCTGGGCGGGCTGTCGGGCTTTCCGCGCCGCGACGAGAGCGAGTACGACACCTTCGGCACCGCGCACTCGTCCACCTCGATCTCGGCGGCCATCGGCATGGCCCATGCCGCCCGCGTGAAAGGCGAGAACCGGCGTGCGGTGGCGGTGATCGGCGACGGTGCGCTCACCGGTGGCATGGCCTTCGAGGCGATGAACCACGGCGGCGCGACCGAGGGCGCCGGCGCGGCCGACGTGCTGGTGATCCTGAACGACAACGACATGTCGATCTCGCCGCCGGTGGGGGCGCTGAACAAGCACCTGGCGCGGCTGATGAGCGGCAGCTTCTACGACAAGGCGCGCGAGGGCGCCAAGAGCGTGCTCAAGGGCACGCCGCTGTACGAGTTTGCCAAGCGCTTCGAGGAGCACACCAAGGGCATGGTGGTGCCCGGCACGATCTTCGAGGAACTGGGCTTCACCTATGTCGGCCCGATCGACGGCCATGACCTCGATTCGCTGATCCCGACCTTGGAGAACCTGCGCGACAAGAAGGGACCACGCTTCCTGCACGTGGTCACCAAGAAGGGCTACGGCTACAAGCTGGCCGAGGCCGACCCGGTCAACTACCACGGCCCCA
>CAZXLI010000517.1:0-2757 GCA_964641795.1 uncultured Bordetella sp.
TGGCCTTGCGGATGTGGGCGATGACGTTCTCGCTCTTGATCGGGTAGCGCCGCACCATCTCGGCCACCGGCGAGACCAGCGCGCTGTGCGGGTCGACGAAGAGGCGCACGCCCTTGTCCTCGAAGAACGCGATGCCGAAGCCGTCCTTGTGCTCGCTGGCGCGGGTGGCCAGGCCGGTGAACGAGAACATCACGTCGGTCGGCGTGTTGGCGTTCATGCCGAGCAGCTGGCACATGGCGCGCCTCCTTCGATTCAGATCGGCAGGAACAGCCGCGTGATGCCGCGCAGGCTGACCAGGTTGCCGGGATTGCCGGTTTCCTCGAGCACGCCTTCCATGCGCTTCAAGATGCGCGGGCTCTTGTTGGCGCGCCAGATCAGCAGGTCGGCCAGCCAGGGATGGTCGTTGACCCGGTTGGCGCGCTCGTAGAGGTCGAAGCGCGGCTTGAGTTCGGAGATCGCCGCCTGATAACGCGCGATGACAGCGGCCTCGTCGCCGCCGGCCAGCAGCGACTCGGCGGCCAGCAGGCCGGTTTCCATCGCCTTGCCGATGCCTTCACCGGTGAAGGCATAGGTGCTGCCGGCAGCTTCGCCGGTCACCAGCAGGCCGGGCTTGGCGAGCTCGGCGCCTTCGAGCGAGCAGCGCAGCGGCGCGCCCTTGAGCTCGCCCACCCATTCGCCGCCATCGACCAGCGCGCGGGCCGGCGCATAGACCTCGGCAAAGGTCTTGAACATCTCGCGCAGGTTGACGTCGGCCATCGTGGCGCGGCCGTCGGTGCCCGCGGCATGGCTGTGCGCCAGGCCCACGCCGATGTTGAACACGCCCTCGGGCAGCGGAAAGATCCAGCCATAGCCCTTGCGCAGGCGCTTGTGCCACACCACTTCCAGCGCCTGGATGCGGCCGCGCAACGCCGGGTGCCGGATGTAGCCGCGCAGCGCCACGCCGCTGGGCGTGTGGCGGCTGCACATGCCGGCGGCCATCAAGGCCTTGGGCACCGCGCCGGTGGCCAGCACGGTCCAGCGCGCCTGCAGGTCGTGCGCGCCGCCATCGGCGCCGCGCAGGCGGGCGCCGGCGATCCGATGGCCGGCCTGCAGCGTGGATTCGAAGCGCCACGGCGCGAAGAAGCGGGCACCGGCGCGCTCGGCCGAACGCTTGAGGATGTCGTCCAGCACGCGCCGCTGCAGCACGGCGACGCGGCCCGGCACGTCGACACGGCCGCCGCGCGGCCCGATGCAGCCCACATGCTTGACCGCCTGCGCCTGCGCCATCACCTCGGCATGCACGCCCAGGCGCTGCAGCGCGCGGTGCGCATCGGGGATCAGGCCGTCGCCGCAGACCTTGTCGCGCGGGAAGGGCTGCTGGTCGACCAGCACCACGTCGCGCCCCTGCTGCGCCAGCCATTGCGCGCAGGCACTGCCGGCAGGGCCGGCGCCGACCACCAGCACATCGCATCGGTCGGGCAGCGGAGAGGTACTCATCGGCACGGCAGCGGCCGACCGGTGTCAGGCACGGCTGGAAGGAGAGCGGAGGCCACGATTGTAGGCAGCGCCCCGGCACCGCCGCCGCGCTTGACGGTCGTCAACGCCGGGCCTTCACCGCGGTGGGACGATGAATCGTTGCCACTCACTCAGAGAACACGGAGTCATCGATGACCACTTTTCACGCCGTCGTCTGGCTGGACCACCATCAGGCGCAGATCCTTCAGTTCGATGCCGAGCACGTCCAGGCGCAGAAGGTCAAGGCCAGCAGCCACCAGACGCGGCAGCACGGCAGCGCGGTGCGCAGCGAGCACGAGTTCTTCGCCGCGGTGTGCGATGCGCTGGCCGGCATCCCCGAGCTGCTGGTGACCGGTGCGCACACCGCGCAGGCGGACTTCAAGCACTACCTCGAGAAGCACCGCCCCGAGACCGCGAAGCGCGTCGTCGGCTTCGAGACGGTGGACCACCCGAGCGAGAACCAGCTCGTCGCGCTGGCCCGCCAGTACTTCCTGAAGGCCGACCGCATGAACGGCCTGCCGACGCCGACCTGAGCGCCGGCCGGCGGCGTCCTCAGGCCGCGCCTTTGACCTTCAACCGCCACGCATGCAGCAGCGGCTCGGTGTAGCCGCTGGGCTGCGCCAGGCCCTTGAACACCAGGTCGAGCGCCGCCTGGAAGGCCGGGCCCTGCGGGTTGTCCACCAGGCGCTTGTAGGCCGGGTCGCCGGCGTTCTGCTGGTCCACCACCGCGGCCATGCGGTCGAAGGTGGCGCGCACCTGCGCCTCCGTCACCACGCCATGCAGCAGCCAGTTGGCGATGTGCTGGCTGGAAATGCGCAAGGTGGCGCGGTCTTCCATCAGGCCGACGTTGTGGATGTCGGGCACCTTCGAGCAGCCGACGCCCTGGTCGACCCAGCGCACCACATAGCCCAGGATGCCCTGCACGTTGTTGTCCAGCTCCTGCTGGCGTTCCTCGGCGCTCCAGTTCGCCTGCGCCGCCACCGGAATCGTCAGCAGGCCGGTGAGCAGCGTCTCGCGCTGGGCCTCGGCATCGATCTGCTCAAGCTCCTGCTGCACCGCCGCGAGCAGCTGCAGGCCGTTCATGCCAGGCATCGTCAGGTCGCTGAACACCAGCGCAAAGGCGTCCGGGTTGGCCCGGTATTCCGCGAGCGCCGGCTCCGCGCGCGAGTGGTTGCTGACCTTGTAGCCGAGCCGCTCGAGCATTTTCCGGCCGGTGTCCACGACGGCGGCATCATCATCCACGAACAGGATTCTTTCGCCCCG
>CAZXLI010000518.1:0-2742 GCA_964641795.1 uncultured Bordetella sp.
GCGGCCGGCCTCGCCCGCGCGGGCCGCTTCGACCGCTGCGTTCAGCGCCAGCAGGTTGGTCTGGAAGGAAATGCCGTCGATCACGCCGATGATCTCGCCGATGCGCAGCGACGACGATCGGATCTCGGCCATGCGCGCCGCGACGTCCTGTGCAGCGCTGCCGCTCTGTTCGGCCACCTCGGCAGCTTCCTGCGCCAGGCGAGTGGCCATCTGCGCCGTGTCGGCGGTGTGGCGCACGTTGCCCGTGATCTCTTCGAGCGAAGCCGCAGTCTGCTGCAGATTGCCCGACTGGGTCTCGGTGCGACTGCCCAGGTCCTGGTTGCCCGCGGCAATCTCGCGCGACGCCAGCGTCATGCCGTCGACCTCGCGCCGCACCTCGCCGACGATGGCGAGCAGGTTCACGTTCAGCTGCGACAAGCTGCGGGCAAGCTGACCGATCTCGTCAAAGCGCGATGCCGGCATCTGCTGCGTCAGGTCTCCGGCGCACATGCGTTTCGCCACCGTCGCTGCGTCATGCAGCGGCCGAAGCGCGACATGGCGCAGCCAGCCTGCCCCAAGCGCTCCGACCAGCGCTGCGCCGACCAGCGGCCAAGGCGAGGGCAGGTGGCCGGCCAGCAGCAGGGCAGTGCCGGCCGTGGTCATGCAGGACACCATCGCGCTGGCCGCCAGGCGCGTGCCGTGGCCGATGTCGAACCAGCGGCGCAGCCGCGCTGCCAGACCGGGCTGCAGCAGCTCGCCGCGGTGCAGACGGGTTTTGACACGTCCATCGGCGAACTCCTGCCGCATCCGGCCATACAGGGCCTCGGCCGCCTGCACCTCGCTGCGCGAAGGGCAGGTGCGTACCGACATGTAGCCCACCACGCGGCCCTGTTCGAGCACCGGCGTGACATTGGCGCGCACCCAGTAGTGGTCACCGTTCTTGCGCCGGTTCTTCACCACCCCGGTCCATGGCTCGCCGCTCTCCAAGGTCCGCCACATGTCGCGGAAGGCCTCCGCGGGCATGTCCGGGTGCCGGATCAGGTTGTGGGGCTGGCCAATCAGTTCGTCGCGCGCAAATCCACTGACCTCGGCGAAGGCGGGGTTGCAGTAGGTGATGCGGCTCTTCAGGTCGGTGGCAGAAACCAGGGTGGTGCCTTCGGGCAGGAGGTACTCGCGCTGGGTCACAGGGCCGGTGTTTCGCATGGTTGTGGTCTCTGCTCGATGAGGCGGGCGCCGTTGCCCTTCACTGGCATATCGGCAGCGGCGGCCATGATTTGACGCAGAACCTATCGTGAGTTCTGGGCTCCGTGCCTCAACATTGATCATGCTCAACGACCGGGGCCGGGCAAACGGACTGCGGTATCCTGCCTTGTGCCTTTTCCGCTGCCTTCCTTTTTGTCGCGCCGTTCGGTCGTCAAGCCCATCAACGTGCTGATGGTCTGCCTTGGCAACATTTGCCGTTCGCCGACCGCCGAGGCCGTGCTGCGCCACAAGCTGCAGCGTGCAGGGCTGGATCAGCATGTGGGTGTGGCCTCGGCAGGAACGCATGGCGAGCGCGGCAGCCCACCCGATGCGCGGGCGGCGGCGGCCGCGGCACGCCGCGGCTACGACCTGTCCGGCATCCGCTCGCGCCGATTGCTGGACGAGGACTTCACCCGATTCGACCTTGTGGTGGCGATGGACCTCGACAATCTTGAGGTGCTGCAATCCCGCTGCCCGGCGGCCGAGCAGGGCCGGTTGGCGTTGCTGCTGACTTTCGCGCCCAATGCGCCGGCGCGCGCCGAGGTTCCGGACCCGTACTACGGCGGTCCGGCCGGCTTCGACCATGTGCTGGACCTGATCGAGCCAGCCTGCGAAGGTTTGCTTGCAAATCTGCAGAGGCGGTTGGCGGGAACTTCCTGAGCCAATGTCGACCAAAAAAGTCGGCTTCAGGTATACTTGACTATGGCAGTCGGATAACGGCTGCCAAGCCTCGCATACGCGTCGGCTGCATGCCGATCTGACCGCCGTACCCCCTGCTGTCCGATCGTTTTGCTGCGGCCTGACACCGCAGGCACTCAGGAGAACCCCAATGCGTCTGACCACCAAAGGCCGATTTGCCGTTACCGCGATGATCGATCTGGCCCTGCGCTCGAACAACGGGCCGGTCGCGCTGGCGGCCATCAGCCAACGCCAGCAGATCTCGCTGTCCTACCTGGAGCAACTGTTTGGCAAGCTGCGCCGGCACGAGCTGGTGGAGAGCACCCGCGGGCCCGGCGGCGGCTATTCGCTGGGCCGTCGTTCCGATGAAATCACCGTGGCGGACATCATTGTCGCGGTCGACGAACCGATCGACGCCACTGGCTGTGCCGGCAAGGAAAACTGCATGGGCGAGGATGCCGGCCGCTGCATGACCCACGACCTCTGGGCCAGCCTGAACCAGAAGATGATCGAGTACCTCGACTCCATCTCGCTGAAGAAGCTGGTCGATGATCAACTGGCCAAGGGCGTCTCGATCGAAGAGGCGCCGATCAAGCGTGCGATTTCCAGCGTGCCGGTGGTCAAGCCCATCAAGGTGACCGCGCCGAACTCGGTGTTCGCGCTCGGCAATGCCCTGTCCAAGTAAGCTCGACAACGTCCTTCGTCCTGTTCTTAGACCATGACCCCGCACTTCCCGATCTACCTGGATTACGGCGCGACGACGCCAGTGGACCCGCGCGTCGTCGACGCGATGATTCCGTGGCTGCGCGAGCATTTCGGCAATCCGGCCTCGCGCAGTCACGC
>CAZXLI010000519.1:0-2742 GCA_964641795.1 uncultured Bordetella sp.
GAACGCGCGCGTCACGCCGGCCACATAGGCCGCGGCCAGCACCAGCGGATTCTTCTCGCCCCGCGGCGTGGGCACGACCATCACGATCTCGCCGACGCCGGCCACCTGGGCCGGCAGCGCGTTCATCAGCACCGACGACGGATAGGCCGCCTTGCCGCCGGGCACGTAGATGCCGACGCGGTCCAGCGGCGTGACCTTCTGGCCGAGCAGCGTGCCATCGGCATCGCGGTACTGCCAGCTCAGGCCACAGGCCTGCAGCTGCCGCTCGTGGTAGGCCCGCACCCGTTCGGCAGCGGCCTGCAGCGCATCACGCTGCGCCGGCGTGATGGCCCCCAAGGCCGCGCGCAGTTCATCGCGTGTGAGCTCCAGCTGTTGCACGCTGGCGGCCGGCAACGCGTCGAAGCGCGCGGTGTACTCGAGCACCGCCGCATCGCCGCGCGCGCGCACATCGGCCAGGATCTCGGCCACACGCTGCTCGATGGCGTCGTCCGTCTCAGCCGACCAGTGCAGCACACGGTCGAACTCGGTGTCGAAGTCGAGGGCGGCGGTGCTGAGCTGGCGGATGTTGACGGCAGACATGGCGGGCAGTCGGGTGGGCGATCAGGCGGGTTGCGCGGCGCGGGAAAAGGCGTCGATCAGCTGGCGGATCGGCTCGCGCTTGAGTTTCAGCGCCGCGTGGTTGACCACCAGGCGCGAGCTGATGTCGATGATGCGCTCCACCTCCACCAGGTTGTTGGCGGCCAGCGTGCTGCCGGTCGAGACGAGGTCGACGATCGCATCGGCCAGGCCGGTCAGCGGGGCCAGCTCCATCGAGCCATAGAGCTTGATCAGGTCGACGTGCACGCCCTTGTCGGCGAAATGCTGGCGCGCGAGCTGCGTGTACTTGGTGGCCACGCGGATGCGCGAGCCCTGCTTGACGGCAGCGGCGTAGTCGAAGTCGGCCCGCGTGGCCACGCTCATGCGGCAGCGCGCGATGCACAGGTCCAGCGGCTGGTACAGGCCGGCGCCGCCATGTTCGAGCAGCACGTCGAGGCCCGCCACACCGAGGTCGGCGCCGCCCTGCTCGACATAGGTCGGCACGTCGGTGGCACGCACCAAGACCACCCGCACGTCGGGTCGGTTGGTCGGCAGGATCAGCTTGCGGCTCTTCTCGGGGTCTTCGGTCACCGCAATGCCGGCGGCCGCCAGCAATGGCAGCGTTTCGTCGAAGATACGGCCCTTGGACAGGGCCAGGGTCAACAGGCCTGCGCTCATGCGGTCCTCTTGCTGGCGTTTGGTGCCGATGGTGGGTGCCGCGTCATGGGGCTGCCAGGCAGCCACGACCCACCAAGGTTCAATGGCTGGGTTGTTGCGGCGCGGCCGCCCATTCGGTCGGCGTCAGTGTCTTCATCGACAGCGCGTGGATCTGCTCGCGCATGCGGTCGCCCAGGGCGGCATAAACGCGCTGGTGGCGTGCGACGCGACTCTTGCCGACGAAATCGGCCGACACGATGGTGGCGAAGAAATGTCGGCCATCGCCCTCGACCTCGAGGTGTTCACAAGGCAGGCCCGCGGCAATGTAGCTGCGAACGTCGGCGGCGCTGGGTTCGGACATGATGGGCCGGATTATCGCAAACGCTATTGACGCAGCTTGTAGCCGATGGCCAGCAGGCGCAGCGCCAGCCCGGAGACCACCAGGAAGCTCGTCCCGACGATGGCCAGGCTCAGCCACGGTGACACGTCGCTGTGGCCGAAGAAGCCGCGCCGGAAACCGTCGATCATGTAGAAGAACGGGTTCAGGTGGCTCACCGCCTGCCAGACCGTCGGCAGCGACTTCACCGAGTAGAAAACGCCCGACAGGAAGGTCATCGGCATGATGATGAAATTCTGGAACGCCGCCATCTGATCGAACTTCTCGGCCCACAGGCCCGCAATCAGGCCCAGCGAACCGAGCATGCCGGCACCCAGCGCGGCGAACACCAGAATCCACAGCGGCTCGGCGAACGACGGTGGCGCGAACCACACGGTGACGAGGAAGACGCCGCAGCCCACCGCCAGCCCGCGCACGACCGAGGCGCCGACATAGGCCGCGAACCAGGCCCAGTGCGACAGCGGCGTCACCAGCAGGAACACCAGGTTGCCGGTGATCTTGCTCTGGATCAGGCTCGACGAACTGTTGGCGAAGCTGTTCTGCAGCACGCTCATCATCACCAGGCCAGGGATCAGGAAGCTGGTGTAGCCCACGCCTTGGAAGACCTGCACGCGATCCTCGAGCACATGGCCGAAGATCAACAGGTACATCACCGCGGTGAGCACCGGCGCGGCGACGGTCTGGAAGGCCACTTTCCAGAATCGCAGCACTTCCTTGTAGAACAGCGTGCGGGCACCGGCGAGCTTCATGCCACGGCCTCGCGGTGGTGGGGTGCCTGCATGATCTCGAGGAACACGTCTTCGAGGTCGGCGCGTCCGATCTCGAGGTCCTCGACCGGCACGCCGGCCGCGCGCAAGGCTGCGAGCAACTGCTCGACCTCGGCCGCGTCATGCGCCTTCAGCTGCACGATGCGCCCGGTGACACGGGCCTGCGCTGCGATGGCCGGCGGCAAGGCCTGGTCGGTCTTGAAGCGCAGCATCGTGCTGGCCATGCCCCGCAGCAGGTCCGCCGTGCGGTCCAGCGCCACGAGCTTGCCCTGCTTGAGCATGCCGATGCGGTGGCACAGCGCCTCGGCTTCCTCGAGGTAGTGCGTGGTCAGCAGCACCGTGTGG
>CAZXLI010000520.1:0-2668 GCA_964641795.1 uncultured Bordetella sp.
CGACCGCCTGCGTCGCGCGCTGCGGCCTGCTCGCCCGCGGCTTTGTCGCGCCGACATCCGCAAGTCTCGTATCGAACGACCGCAACGGGCCGTGAGCGGCCACTGCAGCAGTGAGGCCCCGCGACAGCCTCATGTCACGCCACGATGTCGAAGAAGCAGGCCACCTTGTGGCCGGGCGAGATCTCGCGCAGCGGCGGGTCGGCGTCGCTGCACGAGGGCTTGACGTGCTTGCAGCGGCCGGCGAAGCGGCAGCCGGGCTTGGGCGCGATGAGCTTCGGCACGCTGCCGGGAATGGCCTCCAGCCGCGGCTTCTTGGTCGCGCTGGTGTCGATGCGCGGGATCGAGCGGATCAGGCCCTGCGAATACGGATGCCGCGGGTGCGCGAACAGCTCGACCACCGGCGCCTCTTCCACCACCTTGCCGGCGTACATCACCACCACGCGCTGCGCGACCTCGGCCACCACGCCCATCGCATGCGTGATCAGCATCACCGCCATGCCCATCTCGGCCTTCAGCTCGCCCAGCAGGTCGAGGATCTGCGCCTGGATGGTCACGTCCAGCGCGGTGGTGGGCTCGTCGGCGATCAGCAGCTTCGGGCGGCACGACAGCGCCATCGCGATCATCACGCGCTGGCGCATGCCGCCGGAGAACTGGTGCGGGTAGTCGTCGACGCGGCGCTCGGCCATCGGGATGTGCACCCGGCGCAGCATCTCGATCGCGCGATCGCGCGCCTGCTTCTTGCTCAGGCCTTCGTGCAGGCGCAGCCCTTCGCCGATCTGCTCGCCGACGGTGTACACCGGGTTCAGCGAGGTCATCGGTTCCTGGAACACGATGGCGATCTCCTTCATGCGGATCGCGCGCATCTCCTCGGCCGACAGCGGCACCAGGTCGCGGCCCTGCCACAGCATGCGGCCGGCGACGATGCGGCCCGGCGGCATCGGCAGCAGCTTGAGCACCGACATCGCGGTGACCGACTTGCCGCAGCCCGATTCGCCGACCACGCACACGGTCTCGCCGGCGTTGACGCTGAGGTCGACGCCGTCGACCGCATGCAGCCAGCCGTCGTCGGTCTTGAAATGGGTCTTCAGACCCTGGATCTCGAGCAGGGCCATCATGACCCCCAAGGCGCCTGCGGCGCCGGCCCCCCGAGGGGGCGCGATGCAAGCTTGAGGCGGCTCGGCGCTTGCATCACAAAACCCGCCGCGGGTCCAGCGCATCGCGCAGGCCGTCGCCGATGAAGTTGATCGTCAGCACGGTGACGAAGATCGCCGCGCCGGGGAACATCGCCCAGTGGGCGGCGATGTCGAGGTAGTCCTTCGCGTCGAACAGGATGCGGCCCCAGGTGGGAATGTCGGGCGGGAAGCCCAGGCCCAGGAACGACAGCGTGCTCTCGGCGATGATGGCCGCCGCCACGTCGATGGTGCCGGCCACGATCACCGGGCCCAGCGAGTTGGGCAGGATGTGGCGCATCACCTGGCGCGGCACCGAGGCGCCGAGCGCCCGGGCGGCCTCGACGAACTCCTTCTCGCGCAGGCTGAAGAACTGCGCGCGCACCAGCCGCGCCACCGGCATCCAGCGGAAGCCGCCGATCACCATGACGATCAGGATGAACACGCCGATCTCAGGGCCGAAGGTGTTCTTCAGCATGTCGCGGAACAGGTAGATCAGCAGCAGCAGCAGCGGCAGCTGCGGCAGCGAGAGGAACAGGTCGGTCAGCCACATCAGCGCGGCATCGACCGCGCCGCGCGAGATGCCGGCCAGCGCACCGATCACCACGCCCACCGTCACCGCCATCATCATCGCCGCCAGGCCCACGGCCAGCGAGATGCGGCCGCCGTAGATCATGCGGGCCATCAGGTCGCGGCCGAGGTCGTCGGTGCCGAAGGGGTGGGCGGCGGACGGCTGCGCGAGCCGGGCGCGGAAATCGATATCGCTGATCGTGAGCGGCCACAGCCACGGGCCGGCGACCACGAACAGGATCAGCAGCGCCAGCACGAACAGGCTGGCCAGCGCCAGCTTGTGCCGCCTGAAGCGGCGCCAGGCCTCGGCCCAGGGCGAGGTGCTGTTGCGCCGTTGGGGCGATGAAGCGGTCATGACTGCAGCCATGGGGGTGGGCTACCTGTAGGAGATGCGAGGGTCGAGCCAGCCATACAGCAGGTCCGCAATCAGGTTGAAGAGGATCACGAGGCACGCGAACACGAAGGTGACGGCCATGATCACCGGCGTGTCGTTGCGCAGGATGGCGTCGATCAGCAGCGAGCCGATGCCCGGAATGCGGAAGATCTGCTCGGTGACGATGGCGCCGCCGAACACCGCGGGCATCTGCAAGGCGACCAGCGTCACCACCGGGATCAGCGCATTGCGCACCACGTGCTTGATGACCACCATGCGCTCGTTCAGGCCCTTGCTGCGCGCGGTGGTGACGTAGTCCAGCCGCACCACGTCCAGCACCGCCGAGCGCACGTAGCGCGTCCAGCTGGCGCCCTGGAACAGCCCGAGCACGGTGACCGGCATGATCGACTGCTTGACATGCTCCCACCACCAGGCCCAGCCGGTGGTGGACAGGTCGGTGCGGAACACGAAGGGCAGCCAGTCGAGCTTGATCGAGAACACCAGGATCAGCAGGATGCCGGTGAAGAAGGTGGGCAGCGAGAAGCCGACGAAGGCC
>CAZXLI010000521.1:0-2643 GCA_964641795.1 uncultured Bordetella sp.
GCGTGGCGCCGGCGCTCCAGCGGGCCCTCGCCATGGCGCGGCGCTTCGCGGCCAACTACGGCGGCCAGGCGCAGCTGCGCGAGGGCGTCGTCACCGACAACGGCAACCAGATCCTCGATGTGCGCGGCCTGCGCATCAGCGACCCGCTGGCGATGGAGACCGAGCTGAACCAGTGGCCCGGCATCGTGACGGTGGGCATCTTCGCGCGCCATCGTGCCCGCGTGTGCCTGCTGGGCACCGAGCAAGGCGTCAGGACGCTGACCTTCGATTGAGCCTCACGGCGAAGCGCGCCGGATCCAGCGCATCGACCAGGCTGGCGGGGGCCGGCATCGGCGCACCTGTAATGGTGGCGGCCAGCAATTCGCCGGCCAGCGCGGCATGGGTGATGCCGCGCGAGCCATAACCGGCAGCGATGTACAGGCCCGTTTCGCGCGGGATGAAGCGCGGCTGGTCCAGGCGCTGGCCGGCGGCCCAGTGCGCCTGTGCCAAGGGCACCGGACCCAGCAGGGGCAGCCGGTCGCCGGTCTGCATGCGCCAGCCCACCCGGCCGTCGGGCAACGCGCCGGCGCCGTCGCAGCCGGTCAGGCGCCGCAGCGTGGCGAGATTGGTCGCGTGGTCGCTGTCGCGCAGCGATGTCTCGTCGTCGTCGGCCTGTGACGTGGCACCGCAGAGCACCCGGCCATCGGGCAGCTGCAAGGCATAGCCGCTATCGGCCAAAGCGAGCGGCAGCTGGAGCGGCAGGCCGGCGAGCAGGCTGACCTGGCCGCGCAGCGATTGCCAGGGCCAGGGCGTCTTGCCCGAGGGACGCAGCGGCGCGAGCAGGCGCATCGCCGCCTGGCTGTTGGCCAGCACGACGGCCTCGGTGCGCGTGATCACGCGGCCGGTGGCGTCGAGCAGGAGCCAGGCCAGGCCGTCGCGCCGCAGAGCCGCGATGCCAAGACCCGTGCGCAGCGTGATGCCCGGACTGCCGAGCCAATGCCGCACCAGCGAGGCTGGCGCCACCCAGCCGCCGCCCGGGTAGTACCAGGCCGGTCCAGGCCAGGGCAGCGCGGCCTGCGCCGAAGCCTGCTCTGGCGGCAGGGCCTGGACCCAGTCCGGCGGCAGCGCCTGGGACTGCAGCAGCGCCAGCATCGCGTCCAGCGACAGCGCGCGCTCGCCGCGCAGCAGGCCGCAGCCACCGGGCAGCGCGCCGGCGCGGATCGGCGCTTGCAGCAGCACCTGTGCGCGCAGCGCCGCGGCGCGCAGCCAGCGCGCATGGGCGCCATCGTGCGCATGGACGATGCCGTGGAACAGGCCGCCTGCATTGCCCGAGGTGGCGCTGGCTGGCTGCGCTGCCTGCTCGATCAACTCGACCGCAAGCCCTTGCGCGGCCAGTGCGCGCGCGACGCCAGCACCGGCCAGGCCGGCGCCGACCACCACGGCATGGCGCGGCGCCAGCGCCTGGCGCGCCGGCGGCGCCGCGCTGGTCCAGCGCGGGGCGAAGCGGGCCACCGTCATCTCGCGCTTGCCGCCGAAGCCTGGCGCCTTCTCGACGATGAAGCCGGCGCCGGTCAGCCCTTCGCGCAGTTCGCGCGCGACGCTCCAGGTGGCCAGCGTGGCGCCGGGCGCGCACAGCCGGGCCAGGCCGCGCAGGCGATGGCGGTCCCACATGTCCGGGTTGCGCGAGGGCGCGAAGCCGTCGAGGTAGACGGCATCGGCCTGCAGCAGCAGTTCGGGCAGCGCTTCGCGCAGGTCGGCCAATGCCAGCAGCAGCCGCACGCGGCCCTGCGCGAACTCGAGGACGTGGATATCCGGCGTTAGCGGCGGCCAGGCCTCGACCAGCTGCGCGGCCAGGTCCGGCCAGGGCGAGCCGGCATGGGCACGGGTGAGATCGGACCGCAGCGGGGGATGCTTCTCGATCGAGACGAACACCAGCTGTTCGCAGCGCGATGGATCGTCGCGCCAGGACGCCCAGGTCGCCAGGAAATTGTTGCCCAGCCCGAAGCCGGTTTCCAGCACGACAAAGCGGGACCGACCGGCCCACCGCTGCGGCAGGCCGTTGCCGCCGAGGAAGACATGCCGCGCCTGGCCCGCAGCGCCGGCGCGTGGATGGTAGACGTCGCCATAGTCGGGCGAGCGCGGGACGCCGGGCTCGGCGAAGTCGATGCGTGCAGGCTGCAGCGGGCCGAAGCTCATCGGAGCGCGTGAAGGACGAGGGTCGACATCGTCGGCACGGTAGCAGCATCGCCAAAACAAAAGGGCACCGAAGTGCCCTTGTTGCTGCCTGCGGCCATCAGCGCATCAGACGCGCTTGCGGTACTCGTGCGTGCGGGTGTCGATTTCGATCTTGTCGCCCTGGGCGACGAAGATCGGCACCGGGATCTCGAAGCCGGTGGCAATCTTGGCGGGCTTCAGCACCTTGCCCGAGGTGTCGCCCTTGACGGCCGGCTCGGTCCAGGTGATTTCACGCACCACCGAGGTCGGCAGTTCCACCGAGATGGCCTTGCCGTCGTAGAACACCACTTCGACCGGCATGCCATCTTCGAGGTACTGGATCGCGTCGCCCATGTTCTCGGCCTCGACCTCGAACTGGTTGTATTCGCTGTCCATGAAGACGTACATCGGGTCGGCAAAGTAGGAGTAGGTGCACTCCTTCTTGTCCAG
>CAZXLI010000522.1:0-2626 GCA_964641795.1 uncultured Bordetella sp.
TTCGAGGCCAGGATCGCGCCGGGCTTGCACACCTCGTCGAGCGTGCGGAACACCTGTTCCTTCACGTCCATGTTCTCGAACACGGCCTCGATCACCAGGTCGACGTCCTTGAAGCCGTCGTAGCTGAGGGTGGGGGTGATGAGGCCCATGCGCTGCTCGACCTGCTCGGTCTTCAGCTTGCCCTTCTTGGCCGAGTTCTCGTAGTTCTTGCGGATGGTGCCGAGGCCCTTGTCCAGCGCCTCCTGCTTCATCTCGAGCAGCACCACCGGGATGCCGGCGTTCAGGAAGTTCATCGTGATGCCGCCGCCCATGGTGCCGGCGCCGATCACGCCCACCTTCTTCACCTCGCGCAGCGCGGTGCCTTCGGGCAGGCCGGGGATCTTGGCCGCGGCGCGCTCGGCCGCGAACACATGGCGCAGCGCGCGCGATTCGGGGCTCTGCATCAGCGCCATGAAGCCTTCGCGTTCGAGCTTCACGCCTTCGTCGAAGGGCTTGCTGAGCGCGTTGGCCACGGCCTCCAGGCACTTCATCGGCGCCGGGAAGGGGCCGGCCATCGCACCGACCGTGTTGCGCGCGAACTGCAGGAAGGCCTCGCCCTGCGGGTCCTTCACCTGGCGGTCGCGCACGCGCTGGATCGGCTTGTCGGCCACGCTGGTGGCGAACAGCACCGCTCCGTCGACCAGGTTGCCGCTGATGATCTGGTCCAGCAGCGGCGTGCCGGCAAAGGCTTCGGCCTTCACCGGGTTGCCGCTCACGCACATGTTCAGCGCCGCCTCCAGCCCGATCAGCCGCGGCAGGCGCTGCGTGCCGGTGGCGCCGGGCAGCAGGCCGATCTTCACCTCCGGCAGGCCCAGCTGCGCATCGGCCAGCGCCACGCGGTAGTGGCAGCCCATGGCCAGCTCGAAGCCGCCGCCCAGGCACTGCCCGGCGATGGCCGCGACCACCGGCTTAGGCGTCTTCTCGACCAGGTCGATCAGCACGCGCAGGTTCGGCTCGCGCGCGGCCAGCGGTGTGCCGAACTCGGTGACGTCGGCACCGGCCGAGAACGCGCGCGCGCTGCCGGTCAGCACGATGGCCTTGATGCCGGCATCGGCGCTGGCGCGGTCGAAGGCGTTCGCAATGCCGGTGCGCAGCGCCGCGCCCAGGCTGTTGACCGGCGGCCGGTCCATCGTGATCACGGCCACCGGGCCGCGGGTTTCGTAGCTGACGGGTTCGCTCATGGTGCGTCTCTCTTCGACAATGACATTCAAAATACGTGGCCGAGCGGTTGGAGCCGCGCAGAACGGGCGTTCAGTAGCCGTGGCCCAGTGCCAGCTGGTCCTGCTGGTAGTTCGCGTCGCCGAACAGTTCCTGCAGCACGCGGGCGCGCTTCATGAACAGGCCGATGTCGAACTCGTCGGTCATGCCCATGCCGCCATGCATCTGCACGCCTTCCTGCACCGCGCGCGTGGCGGTGGTGCCGGCGCGGGCCTTGGCGACCGCAACGGCGGGCGCGGCCTTGGCGACGTCGGCGTCCAGCGCCTGCAGCGCCTTCATGGTGGCGGCGCGGGTGATCTCGATGTCGACATAGAGTTCGGCGGCGCGATGCTGCAGCGCCTGGAATTCGCCGATCAGCTTGCCGAACTGTTTGCGGCTCTTCAGGTACTCAACGGTGCGGCCAAAGACCTCTTCGCTGAGGCCGACCATTTCGGAAGCCACCGCGCCGCGCCCGATATCGAGCACGCCGTCGAGCAGCGCGGCGCCCTGATCGACCTCGCCGAGCACGCTGTCGGCATTGACCTCGACATTGGCGAACTCGATGCGCGCGGCGTTGTGCGCATCGACCATGATGGTGCGCTCGGTCGCAACGCCCTTGGCCTTGGGATTGACCAGGAACAGCGTCAGTCCCTCGCGGTCACCGGCGGCTCCGGCCGTGCGCGCGGCGACGATCAGGAGGTCGGCGACATGGCCGTCGACGACCAGGGCCTTGGCACCGCTGAGCTTGAAGCCGTTGCCGGAGCGCACGGCCTGCAGGCTCGTCTGCAGCGGGCGATGCTTCGCACCCTCGTCGATCGCGAGCGTTGCGAGCAGCGAGCCGCTGGAGATCTTTGGCAGGTACTCCGATTTCTGGGCGGCGTTGCCGCCGCGCGCAAGCGCCGAGGCAGCGACCACGCTGGTCGCCAGGAACGGCGACGGCATCAGCGTGCGGCCGATCTCCTCCATGACGACGCCGGCTTCGACGAAGCCGAGGCCGCTGCCGCCGAACTCTTCCGGCACCAGGAGGCCGGCAAAGCCCATCTCGGCAAAGGACTGCCAGAGCTCCTTGGAGAAGCCGACCGGGTCCTTGGAGTCGCGCAACTGGCGCAGATGCGACACCGGCGCCTTGTCGCTGATGAGCCCGCGCGCGGAGTCGCGGAGCATGGATTGTTCTTCGGTGAGGACGAGGGCCATGTGTAGTTCCAGAATTGAACGTTGAATTGATCCTGCTTGCGACTCCCTCCCCCTGAAAGGGGGAAGGTCGGGGGTGGGGGTTCTCGCCGCGAGCTCCGGCGCCTGCGGCTGACCCTCACCCGGCGCTACGCGCCGACCTCTCCCTTTCAGGGAGAGGTGAACATCTCACGCCCCCGGCAAATCCAGGATGCGTTTT
>CAZXLI010000523.1:0-2613 GCA_964641795.1 uncultured Bordetella sp.
CGCCGTGCCGGCGCTGCAAAAGCGCATGATCAAGCTGGCGCGTGCGCACGACAAGGTGGTGATCGCCGCCACGCAGATGATGGAGAGCATGATCGTCAACCCGGTGCCCACGCGCGCCGAGGTCAGCGACGTGGCCAACGCCGTGCTCGACGGCACCGATGCGGTGATGACCTCCGCCGAGACGGCCACCGGCAAGTACCCGGTGGAAACGGTGGAGGCGATGGCGCTGATCGCGCTGGAAGCCGAGCGCGCCGAGGACGTCAAGCTGGATGCCGACTTCACCAACAAGCAGTTCGGCCGCATCGACCAGAGCATTGCGATGGGTGCCCTGTTCACCGCCTATCACCTGGGCTGCAAGGCGATCATCGCGCTCACCGAAAGCGGCTCCACGGCGCTGTGGATGAGCCGGCACAACATCCATGTGCCGATCTTCGGCATGACCTCGAAGGCCACCTCCGAGCGTCGCATGACGCTGTACCGCAACGTGGCGCCGGTGCTGATGCCTGCGCACACCGACCGCGACCAGGCGCTGGCCGACGCCGAGCGCGTGCTGGTGCAGCGTGGCGTGCTGCGCCCGGGTGACACCTATGCCATCACCTGCGGCGAGCCGATGGGCTACCCCGGCGGCACCAACATGCTGAAGGTCTGCCGGGTGAACTGACCACCCCCGGCCGGGCCGCTGTGCGGCCTGTCCCCTGCCGGGGCCGGACGGTGTGCTATGCGGCGATCGGCTGCACCGTCTCGCGCACGCTGCCGACCATCGCGGCCACGCGCGGGGCCATGTTCACCGGCACCAGCTCCAGCTCGGGATGCTGGCGGCCGAAGACGCGGAACAGCTCGTCGGTGAAGCCATGGCCGACATCGGCCAAGCCTTCGAAGTCGAGTTCGACGCGGCGGAACTGCGCCAGGCGCGACGTCACCCGGCGCGCCTGCGCGCGCGACTCCAGGCCGTTCTGGTCCTGCGTGATCAGCTTCAGGGGCACCACCGTGCGGTCGAAGCCGTAGCCGGCGCCATCCAGGCTGTAGCGGCGCAGCACCTCGTCGAGCGAGCGCTCGGTGTCGACGCAGATCGCCACGTACACCGAGGTGCCGCGGCGGCAGGCCGGGCGGCTGCGCTGCCACCACTGGTCGCGCTGCCACTCGCGCTGCTGGTAGGCCGCGTCGTTGGCATGCAGGTCGAAGATGTCGGCCAGCTTGGCGCTGAAGAACAGGCCGCGGCCGGTGTGCGAATCGGGCTGGCTGGTGAGCTTGCCCTTGGAGAGTTCGAGCATCGCCACCGTCGGGTCGGTGATGTTGAAACGCTCGGCCACCGCGTCGAACACGCCTCGGCCATCGTCGGACACCAGGATCTGCAACTGGGTCGGCGTTTGCCGCATCGAGACGGTGACGGACGTGCCGCCGCTGTGATCGATCGCGTTGTTCAGCAGCTCGGTGAACACATGCTGGGCCATGCGGCTGACGTTGGACTTCAGCTCGAAGCGGCCGGCAAAGTCCTGCGCCCAGGGCAGGTCTTCCTGCAGCCCGGCCAGCGTGTAGCGGCGCACCACCTGGCGCAGCGGCCCGGGTCGATAGATCGCCTTGCGCGAAACGCCATCGCGCTGCAGCCATTGCGCTTCGACCAGCTTCTGCAGCTGGTTGCGGGCACTGGTGCGGCTGATCTGCAGGCGCTCGGCAATGTAGTGCGGCAGGTCCTGCGGATGAGCGAGCACGGCCTCGGTGATCCAGGGCGTGATGTCGCTGAGCGTGATGCGGGCCATGTGCGCTGTCCTTTCGGCGGCCGGAAGAGCCGTCCCCAATCTGGCAGCCAGTGTCGGCCGCACACGGCGCGACTTCAGCGTGAAAAGCGGGGCATTCGCCGGGCATTTCCGGCCGGAAGCGCGCCCGTACAATTTCCGCCCGGTTACAGGGCGGTTTCATGCCCGCGGACAATGCCGCGGTAGGCGCTCACGCGCTATCGTCGGCCCAGCGCTTCTTTCCACTCACGCAGGATCTGCCATGCCACTCGTCTCGATGCGCCAGCTGTTGGACCACGCCGCTGAAAACAGCTACGGCATTCCGGCCTTCAACGTCAACAACCTGGAGCAGGTGCAAGCGGTGATGTCAGCCGCGGCCGAGATCGACGCGCCGGTCATCCTGCAGGCCAGTGCCGGCGCCCGCAAATACGCCGGCGAAGCCTTCATCAAGCACCTGATCCAGGCCGCGATCGAGCAGTACCCGAACATCCCGCTGGTCATGCACCAGGACCACGGCCAGAACCCGGATGTCTGCCGCGGCGCGATGGACCTCGGCTTCAGCTCGGTGATGATGGACGGCTCCCTGCAGGCCGACGGCAAGACCATCGCGAGCTACGACTACAACGTCGACGTCACCCGCACCGTCGTCGACATGGCCCACAAGCTGGGCGTGACCGTGGAAGGCGAACTGGGTTGCCTGGGCTCGCTGGAAACCGGGGAAGCCGGCGAAGAAGACGGCATCGGCGCCGCAGGCGTGCTGGACCACTCGATGCTGCTGACCGATCCCGAGCAGGCCGCCGACTTCGTCAAGGCCACCCAGCTCGACGCGCTGGCGATCGCCATCGGCACCTCGCACGGCGCCTACAAGTTCACGCGCAAG
>CAZXLI010000524.1:0-2613 GCA_964641795.1 uncultured Bordetella sp.
AGGTGACGGCGCAGTTCTTGGCCAGGATCGTGATGCCGCGCTCGCGCTCGATGTCGTTGCTGTCCATCACGCGTTCGGCGACCTTCTCGTGGTCGCTGAAGGTGCCGCTCTGGCGCAGCAGCTGGTCCACCAGCGTGGTCTTGCCATGGTCGACGTGCGCGATGATGGCGATGTTGCGGATCTGACGGGTCATGGTGCTTCTTTCGGGGAATGCGATGTTCAGCAGGTCGCCGCGGCGGGTTCGCGGCGCGGGACCTGCAGGGCCTGCACTTCGGGCGGGCTGAGCAGGCGGTCGGCGATCAGCTCGCCGGCCTGGATATGGGCGGTGCCAAGGAAGGGGCTTTCAGGCGGCGGGCCATAGACGCGCACGGCCGGCGCGTCGGCCTGCTGCACGCGGCGGCGCAGGCCGGTCAGGAAGCGCGCGGCCTCATCGCCGGCCAGCGCCAGGCGCGGCCAGTCGGCCAGCAAGGCGTCGGGGGGCAGCAGCAGCGCCTCGCGGTCGGCTTCGCTCATCGCCTCGAGTTGCGCGATCGTCACTGCGGCATCGCCCTGCAGCGGCCCGCAGCCGGTGCGGCGCAGTGCAGCCAGGTGCGCGCCGCAGCCCAGCGCCTGGCCGATGTCCTCGGCCAGCGCGCGGATGTAGGTGCCCTTGCTGCAGCGAACGTCGATCACCAGCGTGGCATCGTGCCAGTCGACGATGTCGATGCGATGAACCCTCACCGCGCGCGCGGGCCGCTCCACTTCGACGCCAGCGCGGGCGTACTCGTACAGCGCCTTGCCGTCTTTCTTCAGCGCCGAGTGCATCGGCGGCACCTGGTCGATGTGGCCGGTGAAGCGGGCGCAGGCGGCATCGATGGCCGCACGATCGACCTGCACCGGCCGCTCCTCGACCAGCACGCCTTCGAGGTCGCCGGTGCTCATGCGCTGACCCAGGCGCAAGGTCGCCCGGTAGGCCTTGTCGGCGTCGACGCTGACCTGCGAGAACTTGGTGGCCGCGCCGAAGCACAGCGGCAGCAGCCCGGTGGCCAGCGGATCGAGCGTGCCGGTGTGGCCGGCCTTCTCGGCGCGCAGCAGCCACTTGGCCTTCTGCAGCGCATCGTTGCTCGACCAGCCCAATGGCTTGTCGAGCAGCAGAACGCCGTGGATAGGACGACGTGGCGTTCGCGCAAGCGGACGCCGCGGAACCGGCTTCGCCGGGCCGCTGGCGTCGCCCCCCTGGGGGGGAGGCGCCGAAGGCGCTTCGGGGGGGGTCATTCTTTTGCGCGCGTGGCGTTGGCCTGGCGGATCAATGCGCTCAGCTCCGCCGCATGTTCGGTGGTGCGGTCGAACTGGAAATGCAGCGTCGGCACGGTATGGATCTGCAGGCGCTTGAACAGGCCATTGCGCAGGAAGCCGGCGGCCTCGTTCAGGGCTGCTTCGCACTGCGGCGGGTCGCCCACCAGCAGCGAGAAATAGACCTTCGCATGCGCGTAGTCCGGCGTCACGTCGACGCTGTTGATCGTGATCATGCCCACGCGCGGGTCTTTCAGCTCGCGCACCAGCTCCGACAGGTCGCGCTGGATCTGGTCGGCAACCCGGAAGCTGCGGTTCGGAATGGCTCGCTTGTGGCGCATGGGTGATCTCCTGGTGGACCCTGAAGCACAAACCCCGCCTTCTTTTGGAAGGCGGGGTTTGCAGTCGAGGGCAAATCCGCCTTACAGCGTTCGGGCGACTTCCTTGACCTCGAAGAACTCGAGCTGGTCGCCCTCGGCGATGTCGTTGTAGTTCTTCAGCTTGATACCGCACTCGAAGCCTTCCTTGACCTCGCGCACGTCGTCCTTCATCCGCTTCAGCGATTCGAGCTCGCCGGTGTAGATGACGACGTTCTCGCGCAGCAGGCGGAAGCGCGCATCGCGCCGGACCACGCCGCCGGTGATCATGCAGCCGGCGACGGTGCCGATCTTCGAGGCGACGAACACGGTGCGGATCTCGGCCGAGCCGATGACTTCTTCCTTCTGCTCCGGCGCCAGCATGCCGGACATCGCCGCCTTCACCTCGTCGACCGCGTCGTAGATGATGTTGTAGTAGCGGATGTCGACATCGTTGCCCTCGGCCAGCTTGCGCGCACCGGCATCGGCCCGCACGTTGAAGCCGATGATCACGGCCTTCGAGGCAATGGCCAGGTTGACGTCCGATTCGCTGATGCCGCCGACCGCCGCATGCACGATCTGCACCTTGACCTCGGCGGTCGAGAGCTTGACCAGCGATTGCGACAGCGCTTCCTGCGAGCCCTGCACGTCGGCCTTGATGATCAGCGCCAGCGTCTGCGCCTGGCCCTCGCCCATGTTCTCGAACATGTTCTCGAGCTTGGCGGCCTGGCGCTTGTTCAGCGTCACTTCGCGGTACTTGCCCTGGCGGAAGGTGGCGATTTCACGGGCACGGCGCTCGTCGGTCAGCACCATGAACTCGTCGCCGGCCTGCGGCACTTCGGTCAGGCCCTGGATTTCCACCGGGATGGAAGGCCCCGCCGACTTGATCGACTTGCCGTTCTCGTCCAGCATGGCGCGCACGCGGCCGTAAGTCTGGCCGGCCAGCACCACGTCGCCCGTGTTCAGCGTGCCGGATTGCACCAGC
>CAZXLI010000525.1:0-2600 GCA_964641795.1 uncultured Bordetella sp.
AAGGTCGTGCCGAAGATCAATTTATTGCCTTGCGAGACCATGTCGCGGAAGACGCGCTCGGCATCGGCCGCCTCGGGCACCTTCTCCACGAAGGAGGTTTGCACCTTGTCGCCGAATTCCTTTTCGACCGCCTTGCGGCCGTTGTCGTGTGCGAAGGTCCAGCCGCCGTCGCCCACCGGGCCGACATAGGCGAACGCGATCTTCAGCGGCTCGGGCTTGGCGGCGGCCGCCGAAGCCGGTGCGCTGGCGGGGGCCGGCGCGGGCGCGGGCGCCTCTTCCTTCTTGCCGCAGCCCACCAGGGCCGCGGTGGCGGCCAGCGTGCTCCAGCCGGCCAGCTTGATCAGGGAACGCTTGGTCTTGTCGGTCATTGCATGCTCCATCGAGGGGTGTTGGCGATGAGGAAGGGTGATTATGGGCGGCTTGTCACGAGCCCGGAAAGAACGGCTTGCCGAGCGAGGCCGGCATGTTGACGCGGATCCACGTCGCGTTGCGCGAGATCAGCACCAGCACCACCACCGTGGCCAGGTAGGGCAGCATCGAGAGCCATTGGCTCGGGATCTGCACCCCTTCGCCCTGCAGGTGGAACTGCAGCATCGTCACGCCGCCGAACAGGTAGGCGCCCAGCAACACGCGTGCCGGGCGCCAGGTGGCGAAGGTCGTCAGCGCCAGCGCGATCCAGCCCTTGCCGGCGATCATGCCTTCCACCCACAACGGCGTGTAGATCACCGAGACATAGGCGCCGGCCAGCCCGCACAGCGCGCCGCCCACCACCACCGCCAGCAACCGGATGCGCCGCACCGGGTAGCCCAGCGCATGCGCCGAATCGGGCGATTCGCCGACCGCGCGCAACACCAGCCCGGCGCGCGAGCGGTACAGGAACCAGCCCAGCGCGAAGCTCATCGCGATGGCGAGGTAGACCATCGGGTGCTGCTTGAACAGCGCCGGCCCGACGAAGGGGATGTCGGCCAGGCCGGGGATCTCGAAGCGCAGCCGCTCGCCGAGCTTCTCCTGCGTGTACTTGATGCCGGCGAAGGCCGAGAAGCCGGTGCCGAACAGGCTGAGCGCCAGGCCGCTGGCGTACTGGTTGGTGTTGAGCCAGATGACCATGCCGCCGAAGATCGCGGCCATCAGCCCGCCGGCGCCCATGCCGGCCGCGAAGGCCAGCAGGTCGCTGCCGGTGTGCACCGCGGTGGCGTAGCCGGCGATGGCGGCGACCAGCATCATCCCTTCGGCACCCAGGTTCAGCACGCCGGCACGTTCGTTGATCAACAGGCCCAGGCCGGCGATGGCCAGCACGGTGCCGGCGTTCAGGGTGGCCGCGATCAGCAGCGCAAAGGATTCCATCTCAAGCCCCCTTCCGCCCGGCGGCGGGCGCGGCGCGCCAGCGCACGCGGTAGTGGATCAGCGTGTCCGCGGCCAGCAGCGCGAACAGCAGCAGCCCCTGGAACACCCCGGTGATCGACTTCGGCAGGCCCAGCCGCGACTGCGCCAGCTCGCCGCCGATGTAGAACATGCTCATCAGCACCGCCGCGAACACCACGCCCACCGGATGCAGCCGCCCGACGAAGGCCACGATGATGGCCGCGAAGCCGTAGCCGACGGGGACATACGGCGTTAGCTGGCCAAGCGGCCCGGCCGCTTCCAGCCCGCCCGCCAGGCCCGCCAGCCCGCCCGACAGCAGCAGCGCCAGCCACAGCGCGCGCCGCGACGAGAACCCGGCATAGCGCGCCGCCGCCGGCGCCAGCCCGCCCACCTGCAGCTGGAAGCCGGCATAGGTGCGGAACAGCAGCAGCCAGGTGGCCAGCACCGCGCCCAGCGCGATCAGCACGCCGATGTTGGCGCGCGAACCGTCGACCAGGCGCGGTATCTTGGTCACCGCGAGGAAGGTGATGGTCTGCGGGAAGTTGTAGCCCTTGGGATCCTTCCAGGGTCCGTAGACCAGGTACGACAGCAGCAGCTCGGCCACGTACACCAGCATCAGGCTGACCAGGATCTCGTTGGCGTTGAAGCGGTCGCGCAGCAGCGCCACGATGCCGGCCCAGACCATGCCGCCCAGCACGCCGGCCAGCAGGATGGCGACCACGATGGCGCGGCTCGAATCGGGCCCGGCCTGCATCGCCACGCCGCTGGCGAAGATCGCGCCCAGCACGAACTGCCCTTCGGCGCCGATGTTCCAGACGTTCGAGCGGTAGCACACCGCCAGGCCCAGCGCGATCAGCGCCAGCGGCGTGGCCTTGATCGCGATCTCGGACAGCGCATAGGCGTTCTTCACCGGTTCGACGAAGAACATCTGCAGCCCGCGCAGCGGGTCCTTGCCCAGCAGCGTGAACAGCAGCACGCCGACGACCACGGTGACCGCCAGCGCGATCAGCGGTGACGCGAAGGACATCGCCTTCGACGGTTGCGGCCTCGCTTCAAGCTTCAGCATGGGCACCCTCCGCAGCGGCCGGCTGGTGCCACAGCCCGGACATCCACAGGCCGATCTGCTCGACCGTGGCCTCGGCGATCGGCACGCTGGGCGAGACGCGGCCCTGCGCGATCACCAGCAGCCGGTCGCTGATCTCGAACAGCTCGTCGAGCTCCTCGCTGACCACCAGCAC
>CAZXLI010000526.1:0-2583 GCA_964641795.1 uncultured Bordetella sp.
TGGCAAGGACGTTGGCGGCTTTCATCGGGGCGGACCTTCCTGCGCAAGAAAAAGGGGTGGGGGACGGGCGCGATTGTGGCGCGCCCGTCCGGCCCCCGTTTCGCGCGGGGTCAGCCTTGCGCGGGCGTTCCTTCGCCGGCCGGCTCCACCGGGTCTTCCAGGCAGAAGCCGACGCTCGCGCTGTTGCGCCATCCCTGGCCCTGGCTGGCGACGATGGTGCGGTCGACCACCACCACCTCGGCGATGTAGCCGCAGCCCTTCATGCCGGTGGTGTCCAAGGTCCAGGCGTCGCCGGTCAGCGCGGTGTTCACCGTGCCGCCCGACGGCGAGGTGATGGCCTCGCCCGGATCGTTGATGCCCGGCGGCTTGATGCCGATCGACCACGAGGCCAGGTTCGCATCGCGTGCGACGAAGGTGCCGCCGATCGTCGTGCCGCTGGCGAAGCGGCCGCAGTTGCCGGTGCCGGTGGTGATGTCGATGTCGGCCTCGGGCAGCGTGTTGTCCAGCTGGATCAGCTGGCTGTCGGTGCTGATCAGGTTGCCGCCCGGGTCATAGGCCGACAGCGTGACGATCCAGCGATCGTTGCCGCTCGAATCCCAGTGCGCGAGCAGGTTTTCAACGTTCTGATTGAACGGCAGGAAGTCGAAGCGCTGCGTGGCCGGGTCGGCGTTGTGCTTGTGGGTGTTGCCCACGCCATCGGTCACCACCAGTTCAGTGAGCACCGGTGCCGGCACGCCGCCGAACTCGGGCTTCACCGTCACCTTGTAGGTGTAGCCGCCCGGCAGCGGCAGGCCCTTCACGGTGACCGCCGCACCGAACGGGCAGTCGCCGCCGACCGCGTTGTTGTTGTTCGCAAACACCGCATCCGGCGTGGTCATGCCGGTGGCGTCGCTGATCATGCTGACCGGGATGCCGCCGAGGATCGCGATCTTGCCGGCCGGGCCATGCACCACGCCGGTGGGCGTGACGAGCACCAGCGTCTGCTCGCGGTTGCCCCAGGTCGGCACCGCATTCGGCGTGTTGCCGGGGATCGGCACCGCCCACGAGAGGATCGCGCGGATCGGCAGCACCACGGGGCCTTTGTAGCAAGGCTGGCGCAGCTTCGAGAAGTCCACCGGCAGCCGCACGGCCAGCTGCACGCCATCGGCCGGGATGCCGGTGATGTCGTAGACCTGCACGCTGGCGGTGCCGAGGAAGGTCTCGAACGAACCGTTGCCGTCGGTGTCGGCCCACCACGAGACGTACTCGGTGCTGCCCGAGGTGCAGGGCCCGCCGCTGTAGCCCGCGGACTTCTTGACCTTGACGATGCCGACCAAGGTGTCCGGCTGGTTCGGGTCCAGGCCGATGCAGCCCAGCTCCTCGAAGCTGGTGTTGCCGTCGGTCGGGAACAGCACGCTGGTGATCGCCTCGTCGATCTGCAGGCCGGCCAAGGTCTGCTTGGCCAGTGCGGCGTCAAAGCCGGCGGGGCCGTGCGCCAGCGCATGCAGCTGCGGGTAGGCATAGCGGTGGGTCGGTACGCCGGCATCCTTGTACAGCGCAGCCAGCTCGGGCAGCGCCAGAACGGCCTGCTTGGTCGGCAGCGGCTGCTCGAAGTCGACCACCTGGGCCAGTTGCTTCGGCAGCTTGACCTTCAGCGCGTCGAACAGGTCCGGCACATGGAACAGCCGGCGCGGCTCGACCAGGATGGTGGCGTCGCGCCGGTTGCCCCACGGCGGGTTCCAGTTCGGCTGGTTCGCCGGCGGCGGTGCGTTCCACGACAGGATCGCGCGCATGCGGATCAGCTTCGGTCCCAGCAGGCACAGCTTGCGCGCCGGGTTGGCCGGCAGCTGGGCCGCGTACTCCAGGCGCTTGGATCCTTCGGTGCCCTGCGGCACGTTCCACACCTGGAAGCTGGTGAGGCCCTGGTCCTGCCAGGTGGCGCCGTTGTCGAACGACAGGTAGAAGCGCACGTACTCGGTGCTGCCGGCACCGCACAGCCCGCTGCCGTAGCCGCTGGGCTGGTACACGTACACCACGGCTTCCAGCCGCTGCTGCTGCGGGTGGTAGCCCACGCAGCCGATCTCCTCGTAGAAGGTGTTGCCTGACAGCGGCAGCACCGGCTTGAACGGGCTCGCCTCCAGGTTGCCGAAGTAGTTGGGGTTGGCCAGCAGCAGCGCCTTGTAGTGCGCCCGCTCGGTCGGGAAGGGGCCCTGCATCGCGGCCTGGGACTTGCCCAGCGCCTGCTTCAGTTCGTCATTCATCGCCTGATGCTCCTAAGCTTGAAAAGGTGCGGCCAACCACGCGCCGGCTGCTGGCATTCAAGTTAGGCGGCAGGTCGTGCGGCTGCCTCCACAAAGCGACGGAGCTTCCCCAGTTCACACAGGGGCCCTAGGTCGGTTCTAGGGGCATGGGACAATCGCATCCGTGAAGCAAGCCAGACCGCCGCTGGTGCAAGGCCCGAAAGGGCGCACTGGAGGAAGGTCCGGACTGCACAGGGCGGCGTAGCAGCTAACGGCTGTCCACCGTGAGGTGAGGATCAGAGCAACAGAGACGAGTCGGCAAGTCGTCGAAAGACGGTGCGCCGGGTGAAACGGGCAATCTCTA
>CAZXLI010000527.1:0-2575 GCA_964641795.1 uncultured Bordetella sp.
CTGCGCGTCACGCACGACCAGAACCTGCTGCTGCCCTGGGTGAAGGCCGCCGAACTGCCCGCGCTGTGGCAGGCCGCCAAGGCCGCCGGCTTCGCGACGCCGAACATCGGCTTCCTGACCGACATGATCAACTGCCCCGGTGGCGACTTCTGCGCGCTGGCCAATGCGCGTTCGATTCCCGTGGCTGCGGCCATCACCGAACGCTTCGACGACCTCGACACGCTGTACGACATCGGCGACATCGACCTGCACATCAGCGGCTGCATCAACAGCTGCGGCCACCACCACAGCGGCCACATCGGCATCCTCGGCGTCGACAAGGACGGCAGCGAGTGGTACCAGGTGACGCTGGGCGGCTCCGACGGCTCGACGATCAGCGGCGCGGCGATACCCGGCAAAGTGATCGGCCCCTCGTTCGCGGCCGACGAGGTGCCGGACGTGATGGAAGCCATCATCGACACCTACCGCCGCGAGCGCGAAGCCGGCGAGCGCTTCATCGACACCGTGCGCCGCATCGGCATCAACGCCTTCAAGACCGCCGCCGACGGGCAGCGCCACCTCACTGCCCGGGCCACCGCATGAAGTTCATCGACACCCACCACGACACCTGGCACCTGGCCGTCGGCGAAGACGGTCCGATGCAGCAGCCGCCGGTGCGCCCGCAGCTGCTGCTGACGCTGGAGCAGTGGCACGCCGTGCGCGAAGCCTGGCCGGCCGGCCTGGCCACCGGCGTGATCGTGCCCAACACGGTCGACATCGAGACCGTCGCACCCGACCTGCCGCGGCTGCAGCTCATCGCGCTGCAGTTCCCGAAGTGGATCGACGGCCGCGCCTACAGCCAGGCCCGCCTGCTGCGCAGCCGCTACCGCTTTGCCGGCGAGGTGCGCGCCACCGGCGACGTGGTGGTGGACATGATGCCGCTGCTGGCCCGCACCGGCTTTGATGCCGTGCAGCTGCGCCACGACCAGAAACAGGCCAGCGCCGAGCGCGCGCTGAACTTCTTCCCCGGCCACTACCAGGGCGACCTGCAGCAGCCCCAACCCGCCTTCGCACGCGACCTCTCGGCCGACCTGGCCGCGCAGGCAGCCCGCAAGGCCCAGGAGGCCGAGCAGTTCGTCGGCCAAGGAATCTAACGCACATCATGAGCGCCATCGACCTCTATGCCCGCGCCAAGCCGGGCTTCGAAGACCGCGTTGCCGCCACCGTCGCGCTGCTGCGCCAGGCCGCGGCCGACCATGCCGGCCGCATCGTGCAGGCCACCAGCCTCGGCGCCGAGGACATGGTGATCACCGACCTGATCGCGCGTCACGGCATCCCCGTCGCCATCGGCACGCTGGAAACCGGCAAGCTGCATGCCGAGACCGCCGCGCTGATCGGCCGCATCGAGGAACGCTACGCGCTGAAGGTCGAGGTGTATCGGCCGCAGCAGGAAGCGGTGATCCACTTCGTGCGCAGCAACGGCGATGATGCGATGTACCGCAGCCTCGAGCTGCGCAAGGCCTGCTGCGGCATCCGCAAGCTCGAGCCGCTGTCGCGCATGCTGGCCGATCGCTCGGCCTGGGTCACCGGCCTGCGCCGCGAGCAGAGCGATGCACGCAACGAAGTGCCCTTCGTCGACAGCGACGACCAGGGCCGCACCAAGCTCAACGTGCTGGCCGACTGGAGCTGGAACGACGTGTGGCACTACATCCAGGCCAACGACGTGCCCTACAACCCGCTGCACGACCAGTTCATGCCCAGCATCGGCTGCGCCCCCTGCACCCGCGCCATCGCGGTGGGCGAGCCCTTCCGCGCCGGCCGCTGGTGGTGGGAAGACGAGGCCGCGAAGGAATGCGGCCTGCATGTGAGCCAGGCCGAGGAAGAGGCTGCCGTCAGCATGCTGCCGATCCGCAACGACCAGGAGGCCACCGCATGAACGCCCGTGTCGACCTCGACCAGCTGCTGCCCGAACTCGACCACCGCCACCTCGACTGGCTGGAGGAAGAGGCGATCTTCATCCTGCGCGAGGTGGCCGCCTCGTTCGAGCGGCCGGCGCTGCTGTTCTCCGGCGGCAAGGATTCGTGCGTGGTGCTGCGCCTGGCCGAGAAGGCCTTCAAGACGCGCGTGCAAGGCAACGAATTCAAGGGCAGGCTGCCGTTCCCGCTGCTGCATGTGGACACCGGCCACAACTTCCCCGAGGTCATCGAGTTCCGCGACCAGCGCGTGGCTGAGATGGGCGAGCGCCTGGTGGTCGGCCACCTCGAGGACTCGATGAAGCGCGGCACCGTGCGCCTGTCGCACCCGCTCGAGTCGCGCAACGGCCACCAGACCGTCACGCTGCTCGAAGCGATCGAGGAGCATCGCTTCGATGCGCTGATCGGCGGCGCCCGCCGCGACGAGGAAAAGGCGCGCGCGAAGGAGCGCATCTTCAGCCACCGCGACAGCTTCGGCCAATGGCAACCCAAGGAGCAGCGGCCCGAACTGTGGACGCTGTTCAACACGCGGCACCGCCCGGGCGAGCACTTCCGGTCGTTCCCCATCAGCAACTGGACCGAGCTCGACGTCTGGCTGTACATCGCGCGCGAGAACATCCCCC
>CAZXLI010000528.1:0-2560 GCA_964641795.1 uncultured Bordetella sp.
GTCGGCGAATACGGGCTGGACATCCGCGTGGCCGCGCTGCTGGCCGCCTGCTTCTCGCTGCCCGGCGGCGTGCTGCGCGCCATCGGCGGCTGGCTGTCGGACAAGTACGGCGCGCACAGCGTCACCTGGTGGGTGATGTGGGTGAGCTGGATCTGCCTGTTCCTGCTGAGCTACCCGCAGACCGACTTCACCATCGTCACCGTCAACGGCGCACGCACCTTCCACATCGGCCTGAACGTCTATGCCTTCACCGCGCTGATGGCCGCGCTGGGCATCGCCTTCGCGTTCGGCAAGGCCAGCGTCTTCAAGTACATCAGCGACGAGTACCCGCACAACATCGGCACGATCAGCGGCATCGTCGGCCTGGCCGGCGGCATGGGTGGCTTCGTGCTGCCGATCATGTTCGGCGCGCTGCTCGACCTGACCGGCGTGCGCTCGTCGGCCTTCATGCTGATGTACGGCGTGGTCTGGGTCTCGCTGATCTGGATGTACTTCACCGAGGTGCGCCGCACCGAGGTCATGGGCCATGACAACCGCGGCGGCGCCTTGGCCGCGGCGCGCTGACCCTCTTCATCTCCCCAGCTGGAGCACACACATGAATGCCACTCTCGCCGCGGCGCCCAATGGCCGTCGCGGCCGCATGCTGACCGTCTGGACCCCCGAGGACCAGGCCTTCTGGGAGCGCGAAGGCGAAGCCATCGCCAAGCTCAACCTGTGGATCAGCGTGCCCGCGCTGTTCCTCGCCTTTGCCGTCTGGCAGGTCTGGAGCGTGGTGGCCGTCGGCCTGCCGGCGCTGGGCTTCAAATACTCCACCAACCAGCTGTTCTGGCTGGCCGCAGCGCCCGCGCTGTCGGGCGCCACGCTGCGCATCTTCTACTCGTTCATCGTGCCGCTGGTGGGCGGCCGGCGCTGGACGGCGATCTCCACCGCCACGCTGCTGATTCCCGCCGTGGGCATCGGCATGGCGGTGCAGGACAACACCACCACCTACCCGACGATGCTGATGCTCGCGCTGCTGTGCGGCCTGGGCGGCGGCAACTTCAGCTCGAGCATGGCCAACATCAGCTTCTTCTTCCCGAAGGAGCGCAAGGGTTCGGCGCTGGGCGTGAATGCGGGGCTGGGCAACCTGGGCGTCTCGGTGGTGCAGTTCCTGAGCCCGCTGGTGGTGACGGCCGGCATCTTCGGCGTGTTCGGCGGCGATGCGCAGACCATCGTGAAGAACGGCCAGACGCTGCAGGTGTGGACGCAGAACGCCGCGTTCATCTGGGTGCCGTGGATCGCGCTGACCTCGATCGCCGCCTGGTTCGGCATGAACGACATCGCCGACGCGCGTGCCTCGTTCGCCACGCAGGCCACCATCTTCGGCCGCAAGCACAACTGGCTGATGTGCCTGCTGTACCTGGGCACCTTCGGCTCGTTCATCGGCTATGCCGCGGGCTTCCCGCTGCTGATCAAGAGCCAGTTCCCGAGCGTCAACCCGCTGGCCTACGCCTGGCTGGGGCCGCTGGTCGGCGCACTGGTGCGGCCCTTCGGCGGCTGGCTGTCCGACAAGCTGGGTGGCGCCCGCGTGACGTTCTGGAACTTCGTCGTGATGGCCTGCGCGGTGGTCGGCGTGCTGTACTTCCTGCCCAAGGGCCAGGCCTCGCAGTTCGCCTTCCCGTTCGGCCCGGCGGCCGGCAACTTCACCGGCTTCTTCCTGATGTTCCTGGTGCTGTTCTGCACCACCGGCATCGGCAACGGCTCGACCTTCCGGATGATCCCGGTGATCTTCCTGAACCAGTCGCTGCGCGGCGTGAACCCGAAGGACGCCGAGGCCGTGGCCCGCGCCACCAAGGAAGGCAACACCGAAGGTGCCGCGACGCTGGGCTTCACCGCAGCCATGGCGGCCTACGGCGGCTTCTTCATCCCCAAGAGCTACGGCACCTCGATCGCCGCCACCGGCGGACCCGAGCTCGCGCTCTACACCTTCGTCGTGTTCTACCTGTGCTGCATCGGCATCACCTGGTGGTTCTACAGCCGCAAACACGCTGAGATGCCCTGCTGATCAGCACACCCCCGGAGCGCCTGCGGCGCTTCCCCCTCGGGGGGGCGCCGCCGGCGGCCCGGCGGAGCCGGTTCCGCGGCGGCCACTCGATGGCGCCTCGGCACCCGAATCTGGAGACCTTTGAATGAGCCACTTTCTCGATCGACTGAGCTACTTCTCGCAGCCGCGCGAAGGCTTCTCCGACGGCCACGGCGTGACCACCGGAGAGGACCGCACCTGGGAGGAGGCCTACCGCACGCGCTGGCAGCACGACAAGGTGGTGCGCTCGACCCACGGTGTCAACTGCACCGGCTCGTGCTCGTGGAAGATCCACGTCAAGGGCGGCATCGTCACCTGGGAAACCCAGCAGACCGACTATCCGCGCACCCGCTGGGACCTGCCCAACCACGAGCCGCGCGGCTGCGCGCGCGGCGCCAGCTACAGCTGGTACCTCTACAGCGCCAACCGGGTGAAGTACCCCATGGTGCGCGGCCGCCTGCTCGAGCGCTGGCGCGCCGCGATGAAGACGGCCAAGTC
>CAZXLI010000529.1:0-2559 GCA_964641795.1 uncultured Bordetella sp.
AGGTTGCGGTAGTCCCACCAGCTCCAGCTCTTGGGCGGCTGCTCGAACAGGCGGAACGCATCGCAGAAGCCCAGTCCCAGCAGCGCGCGGAAGTGGGCGCGTTCCTCGTCGGTGCAGTGGATCTGCCCGGCCCAGGCGACCGGATCGTAGACATCGCGGTCTTCGGGCGCGATGTTGAAGTCGCCCAGCAGCACCAGCTTCGGATGGACCGCCAGCTCGCCCCGCAGCCATTCGCGCAGCGCGTCGAGCCAGCGCATCTTGTAGGCGAACTTGTCGGTGCCGGGTGCCTGGCCGTTCGGGAAATAGCCGCCAACCACTCGCACACCAGCCACGGTGCCGGTGATCACACGCGCCTGGTCGTCCTCGAAGCCGGGGATGTTCTTCACCACGCCTTCGGCAGGATGGCGAGACAGCAAGGCCACGCCGTTGTAGGTGCGCTGGCCGAACCAGGCACAGTGCCAGCCGGCCTCGGCCAGCTCGGCTTGCGGAAACTTGTCGTCGGTGAGCTTGGTTTCCTGCAGCACGATGACATCGGGCTGCTCGGCCGCCAGCCAGGGCAGCACTTGCGGCAGGCGCACCGACAGGGAGTTGACGTTCCAGGTGGCGATCTTCATGCGGGACGAGTATCGGGTGGCGGCGAGACCGCCGCGATCGTTTTTTCGAAGCAGACGCTGGTCGGATCGTGGGCGTACTCGCCGAACGGCGGAATCCGATGGAAGCCACAGGCCTCGTACAGCGCCATCGCCGCCTGCTGGCGGCAGCCGGTTTCGAGTCGCAGCTGCGTGTAGCCCTGCGCCAGGGCTGCGCGTTCCAGTGTGGTCAGGATCGCGCGGGCCAGGCCACCACGGCGTGCCGACTTCAGCACGTACATGCGACGCACCTCGGCGCACTGCCCGTCGATCGGGCGCAGCGCGCCGCAAGCTGTCGGCACGCTGTCGAGGTAGGCCACGAGGTAGGTGCCGCGCGGTGGCGTCGGTGGATTGGTGGGCCAGGGCGCGCCGGGCTGGTGCAGCTCGGGGTAGAGCGCGCGGGCCTCGATCGCCGCTTCGCGCAGCAGGGCCAGCGCGTCCGCGCCTTGCGGATCGACGTCTTCGATGTGCAGCATGGCCGTCGTCGTGCCAGCGCGCTCACGCCGGCCGCCGCTCTTCCATCAAGGCCAGCAGGTGACCGTCGGGGTCCCTGAAGAAGCACATCCACAGCTCGTGGTCGGGCATCCTCGCCACCACATGCGGTTGGTCCTCGAACGCCACACCGCGGGCCTGCAGCTCGGCCACCGTGGCCTCGATCGCCTCGGTGCGGAAATAGTGGCAGGCGCCGGCGGCCGGTGCCACCGTCTTGGCCGAGCCTTCCAGCATCAGGCGCACGCCAGCCAGGTCGAAGAACACCAGGTTGCCGAAACGGAACAGCTTGGGCAGGCCCAGCGCCTGGCCGTAGAAGGCCTCGGCACGATCGGCGTCGGACACCGGCAGGGCAATCTGCCCCAGGCGAGACAGTGGCATGGTGTCGCTCCTCTGGTGTGTTAGCGGGGCCGCATCACTTGCGCATGCCGATCATCCAGGGCCGCACTTCCACCAGCAGCAGTCCGCTCTTCACGGCCGGATCGGCCTGCGCGAACTCGGTGATCTCGGCCTCGCTCAAGCCGGCCTCGGGCAGCATCATGCCGCCGGCCGCGCCGTCCATGAACGGGCCGCCCAGCACCAGCTTGCCTTGCTGCAGCAGCTGGCGGTAGTGGTCGATGTGGGCCTGCAGCCCGGGTTGCTCGAACGGCGACTTGCCGGCCACCCAGCGCGGGCCGGGCTTGTGCAGCACGACATAGCGCAGGTCGCGCTTCGGCGCGGGCGTTGCGTCGGCGGTGGTGGTCTGGGCCTGGCTCATCGGATGGGAGGCCAGCAGCGCCAGCGCTGCCAGCAGGGTGAGTGTGAGGGTGAGGGTGAGGTGCCGCATGATGCCCGCTTTCAGGCCTGGTGCGGATGCGGCAGCGCGCTGGCGGCCGCACCGGCCGGTGCGTCTCCGGTGATCGGGCCGGTGCCGCTCCAGCGGTCCAGCGCCAGGTAGATCACCGGCGTGATGTACAGCGTGACGGCCTGCGAGACGATCAGCCCGCCGACCACCGCCAGGCCCAGCGGCTGGCGCAGCTCGGCGCCGGCGCCGATGCCCAGCGCGATCGGCAGCGCGCCCATCAGCGCGGCCAGGGTCGTCATCATGATCGGCCGCAGGCGCAGCAGGCAGGCCTGGCGGATGGCCTGCTGCGGCGGCAGGCCCTGGGTGCGCTGCGCATCGAGCGCGAAATCGATCATCATGATCGCGTTCTTCTTGACGATGCCGATCAGCATCAGGATGCCGATGGTGGCGATCAGCGTCAGGTCGAGGCGGAAGATCGTCAGCGTCAGCAGCGCGCCGACGGCGGCCGAGGGCAGGCCGGCCAGGATCGTGAGCGGGTGGATGTAGCTCTCGTACAGCACGCCGAGCAGCAGGTAGATGACGAGCACCGCGACGATCAGCAGGATGGCCTGGCCGCCCTGCGAATCCTGGAACACCGCCGCATCGCCGCCGTAGCTG
>CAZXLI010000530.1:0-2552 GCA_964641795.1 uncultured Bordetella sp.
CAGCGCGTCATCGGCCAGAAGCACGGTCTGGAGATGATCGCGCGCCGCATCCAGACCTCGCGTGCGCGGCTCGACAACCCGAGCAAGCCGATCGGCGTGTTCATGCTCGCCGGCACCTCGGGCGTCGGCAAGACCGAGACCGCATTGGCACTGGCCGAGGCGCTGTATGGCGGCGAGCAGAACCTCATCACCATCAACATGAGCGAGTACCAGGAGGCGCACACCGTCTCGTCGCTCAAGGGCGCGCCTCCGGGCTACGTCGGCTATGGCGAAGGCGGCGTGCTGACCGAAGCCGTGCGGCGCAAGCCCTACTCGGTGGTGCTGCTCGACGAGGTCGAGAAGGCGCACAGCGACGTGCACGAGCTGTTCTTCCAGGTCTTCGACAAGGGCTTCATGGAAGACGGCGAAGGCCGCGTCATCGACTTCAAGAACACGCTGATCCTGCTGACGACCAACGCCGGCACCGACCTGATCGCCGGCCTGTGCAAGGACCCCGAGCTGATGCCCGACCCCGAGAGCATGGCCAAGGCGCTGCGCGAGCCGCTGCTCAAGGTGTTCCCGCCCGCGCTGCTGGGCCGGCTGGTGACGATTCCGTACTACCCGCTGTCCGACGAGATGCTCGGCCGCATCGTCCGGCTGCAGCTCGGCCGCATCAAGAAGCGGGTGGAGCAGCGCTACAAGATCCCGTTCGAGGTCGGCGAGGACGTCGTCAAGCTGGTCGTCTCGCGCTGCACCGAGAGCGAATCGGGCGGCCGCATGATCGACGCGATCCTCACCAACACCATGCTGCCCGAGATCAGCCGCGAGTTCCTGAAGCGCATGATGGAGGGCAAGGAAATCACCGGCGCCACGGTCAGCGTGCAGGACGGCGATTTCCACTATGCGTTCGACCAGGGCAGCTGAGCGATCGATGCCACGGGCCCTGCAGCGGGGCCTGCCACACGGGGTGACCAGGCGCTGCCCGACGACGACACGGCGCCGCACCGCCTGCGGCCCGGCGGCCGCCATGCCCACCAGCGCCACGACCTGCTCGCCTTGCAGCAGGCCGCCGGCCTGTGGCCGCGGGCCTTCGAGTCCGTGCCCTTGCGCACGGAAGGTGGCCCGCCGGTGCCGGGCGGGCGGGCGGTTGCCCGTGGCGGGCGCGGCGGTTCGTGAACTACGCGCAGCCCGCATGACCAAAGGCGCTGTTCAGCGGCGGCCGTGGAACCCACCATCCGCACCATAGGCCGACAACCGGTTACAGCCCGCCATGCCCACCAATACGCCGATCTCCCTGAAGTCACCGTTGCCCGACGGCGACCTGCGCTTCGACTCGATGACCTTCTCCAGCGGCCTGAGCCAGCTGGAGGAGATGCAGCTGCAGATGCTCAGCGACAAGCCGGACCTGAAGCCGGAGGATCTGCTGGGCAAGCAGGTGGACATCACGATCGCGCTGCGCGACGGCGCGGAACGCCATGTGTGCGGCTACGTGCAGCGCTTCGGCCTGGGCCGGCACCAGGGCCGGTACTTCGGCTACCAGGCGACGGTGGTGCCCTGGCTGTGGTTCCTGACGCGGCGCTCCGACTGCCGCATCTTCCAGGAGATGTCGGTGCCCGACATCATCAAGGAGGTCTTCAAGAACCACGCCGCGATCGCGACCCACGAATTCAAGCTGGTGCGCACCTACCGCACCCGCACCTACTGCGTCCAGTACCGCGAGACCGACTTCAACTTCGTCGCCCGGCTGATGGAGGACGAAGGCATCTACTGGTACTTCGAGCACAGTGCGGGCGAGCACAAGCTGATCCTGGTCGACTCCACCAGCGGCCATGCCGCCGCGCCGGGCTACGAGGAGCTGCCCTACTACGCCAACACCGGGCAGCTGTCGCCCGATGTCGATTTCGTCTCGAACTGGCACTTCTCGCGCGAGATCGCCACCGGCGAAGTGGCCCTCACCAGCTACGACTTCGAGAACCCCGGCATGGGCCTGAAGGTGGGCCTGACCGCGCCACGCGACGACATCGACCTCTCCGACTACGAGCAGTTCGACTTCCAGGGCGACTACGTCAAGCCCGCCGACGGCCAGCAGTTGCTGGACAACCGCATCGACGAGCTGCAGACGCGCTTCCAGCAGCTCTCGGGCAGCACCAATGCCTACGGGCTGGCCACCGGCCACCTGTTCACGCTGCAGCAGCATCCGCGCGACGACCAGAACCAGGAGTACCTGGTGCTGCGCACGCACATCAGCGCGCAGATCAACGGCAGCGAATCGGGCAATGCCAGCGGCGAATTCCGCTGCAGCTTCCAGGCCATTCCGTCGGCCCAGCAGTTCCGCCCGCCGCGCAACACGCCGCGGCCCTTCGTGCAGGGCCCGCAGACGGCCATCGTCGTCGGCCCCTCGGGCGAGGAGATCTTCACCGACAAGTACGGCCGCGTGAAGGTGCAGTTCCACTGGGACCGCTACGGCAAGAAGAACGAGACCAGCTCGTGCTGGATGCGCGTGTCGTCGGCCTGGGCGGGCAAGAGCTTCGGCTTCATCCAGATCCCGCGCATCGGCCAGGAAGTGATCGTCG
>CAZXLI010000531.1:0-2549 GCA_964641795.1 uncultured Bordetella sp.
CTGCAGGAAGGCGAGATCGAGCGGGTGGGCGGCACCCGCACGCTGCGCGTCGACGTGCGCGTGGTGGCCGCCACCAACGTCGACCTGCAGGCCGAGGTGCGCGCCGGCCGTTTCCGCGAAGACCTGTACTTCCGGCTCAACGTGTACCCGCTGCACCTGCCGCCGCTGCGCGAGCGGCGCGACGACATCCCGCTGCTGATGAACCACTTCCTGCGCCGCGAAGTGGCGCGCCACGGCCGCGCGCCCACCGGCTTCACGCCGCGTGCGGTGCGCGCGCTGCTGCACTACGCCTACCCGGGCAACATCCGCGAGCTGCAGAACCTGATCGAGCGCGGCGTGATCTCGGCCGACGACGGCGCGCCGATCGACGTGCGCCACCTGTTCCGCCGCGAGCAGCTGTCCGACGAGACCCTGCTGGCCATCGGCGCCAGCGGCGCGCTCACCACCGGCCAGGCCGCGTCCGGCGTGCCCAACCTGCTGCAGCACCTGCAGCAGGCGCTGGGCGCCGACACGCTGGCGCTGGCCGAGCTGGAAGGCCGCCTGCTGCGCGAAGCGGTGGCCGCGGCCAACGGCAACCTGGCGGCCGCCGCGCGCCGCCTGGGCCTGACCCGGGCCCAGCTGGCCTATCGGTTGGAGCGAGGTGCCGCGCCGTCCGGCCCGGAGTCCGGGCGGCAGAAGGAGATCGTCTGACGAGTTGCTAGGCCGATTTGGCCGGCAGGCCCAGGCGGGTCAACAGTTCGTCGAGCGCGCGGTATGACGCCTGCGCCTGGGCAGCGGCCAGCAGCTTGGCATCCAGCACGTCCAGCGCGCGGCGCAGTGCCTTGGCATCGATGTGGGCATCATCGCTCGGGGCGGGTGCGTCGTCTCGGAGCACGTCCTTGGGCGCGGGTTCGAACACGACGTGCTGGACCAGTGTCGGCACGCGCGAAGGATCGCGACGCCGTCTCGGGCTGTCCGGCTTCGGGGGGTCGGTCACCAGGTCGGCCGCTGCACTGGGCGGACTCGCCGGCATCGCCTGCGATCGGCCTTCCAGACGGAACACCTTGGGGGCCTTGGGCGCCGGCGAGAGGGCCGATGCCTCGGTGACCGACCTGTCGGCGCTGCCGATCGCGCGGCGGCGCTTGACGACGACCTTGGGCCCGATGGCCGGTCCAGGCGCTGCCTGGGGGCCCGGGCCGGCCTCGGTCGAACCATCGGGCAGGGCGAACTGACTGCGCACAAGCCCGTACTGCGGGGCCAGAAAACCGTACTTCATTTTCGCGTTGAACGCCTCTCGACGGACAGCATAGCAGCCACCGGGGCGCATCGACGGTCGAACCCGGCGGGCTGGCGGCGCCAGTCCAGCAGAAACCCATCGCCGGACCCCTGCCAGGCCTGACGAGGGGCAGGTCCACGACAGGGGCCATGGCCCCATCGGGCCATGCGCGGTGGCTCTTCGCTGTGCGGGCTGCTGGCCCATCGGGCGCATGTGGCGCGCCGGCGCGAGCGGCAAGCTGACGACCGGTCGCAAGGCCCGCCCATCGCAGGCACGGCATCGACGCCATTGGCCCCGCAGTCATCCCAACACCCCTGGAGAATCACGATGAGTCCTGAGTTCCGCTTCGTCGCCCCCGCCAACCCCCATCGAGACGCCGACCGTCGTGTGCCGCGCGATGCGACCGTGCGCGCTGTCGCGATGACCGCTTCGACCGCGTTCGCGGCGATGGTCACTTCCTTGCTGGTCGCCTGCGGCGGCGGTGGGGACGATGGGCCCCGCACGATCGAGGGCGCCGCACAGCCGCTGGGCCAGGGCAGCGCGCGCAGCTGGGTCACGCTGGACGCGCAGGGCACGCCGCAGGCCGTCGGCATCACGCTGAGCGAGGCCGCGCTGCAGGGCCTGCCCACCACGGCGGCGGGCGGGCACGCGGCATCCGAGATCACGTTGAAGCTGCCCGCCGAGGCTGCAGCCACCGGCATCGACCACATCGAGATCGATTGGAACCCTCAGGGCCATGAGCCCGACCCGATCTATGGCGTCGCGCACTTCGACTTCCACTTCTACCTGATCACGCAGGCGCAACAGCAGGCGATCGTGCCCAGTGATCCGGCCTATGCGACCAAGGCGGCCCGGTTGCCGGCAGCGACCTACGTGCCCACCGGCTACGTGCCGCCTCCCGGCGACCCGGTGGCCAACACGGTTCCGCAGATGGGCATTCACTGGGTCGACCCCAGCTCGCCCGAGTTCAACGGCAGGCCCTTCACGTCGACGTTCATCTATGGGTCCTACGACGGCCGCTTCACCTTTGTGGAGCCGATGGTCACCAAGGCCTTCCTCGACTCGAAGCCCGACTTCGTGCACGACGTGGCGCAGCCCTCGCGCGTCGCCTTCAGCGGCTACTACCCGAGCCGCTATCGCGTGAGCTACGACGCCTCGGCCAAGGTCTACCGGATCGTCCTCGACGGCCTGGTGCGGCGCGACGCGAGCTGACGGTCGGCGCAGGCGCGCCGGCTAGCCGGCTAGGAGTCTGCGCGGCAGAACCGGGTAGTTCCTGATGCTGCGTGGCACGGCA
>CAZXLI010000532.1:0-2541 GCA_964641795.1 uncultured Bordetella sp.
TGCGCGAGTCCATGATCAGGTAGCCCAGGCCCGAGCGCAGCGCGATCATCTCGGCGGCCACCACCACCAGCCAGGCCACGCCGATGCCGATGCGCATGCCGACGATGATCTCCGGCAGCACCGCCGGGATCACCACCTGGCGGAACAGCGCCGCGCGCGAGACGCCGAAGTTCGCCGCCGCCCGCAGGTAGCGGCGCTCGATGGTGTGCACGCCCGAGGTCGTCTGCACCACCATCGGGAACACCGAGGAGATGAAGATCAGGAACACCGGCGACACGTCGCCGACGCCGAACCACAGGATCGCGATCGGGATCCAGGCGATCGGCGAGATCGGCCGCAGCATCTGGAAGATCGGGTTCAGCGTGCGGTAGGCACCGTCGATCCAGCCCATCCACAGCCCGAGCGGAATGGCCACCACCAGGGCCAGGCCGAAGCCGATGCCCACCCGCATCAGCGAGGCGCCGATGTGCTCCCACAGCGTGCCGTCGGCGGCCAGTTCCCAGGCGCCGCCCACCACCTGCCAGGGGGTCGGGAAGATCGCACTCTCGGTGCTGCGCACCACCCACCACCAGACGGTGATCAGCACCGCCATCACCACCAGCGGCGGCCAGGTGCGCCGCCACTGCCGCGCCATCGCGCTCATCCTTGCCTGCTCTTTCTGGTCATCGTTGTCGTCATCTGATAGCGTTTCAAGTGAGCGTCTGTCGCAGGCGCTGCCAGCGCCAGCGCAGGCGGTCCCAGCCGGGCGCGGGCGTCGGGTCGACGATCACGCTCATCTGGCCGCTGGCATGCGCGGTGCACGCGAAGCTGTAGGTGCTGGCGGTCTCGAAGGGCAGGCGGAAGCTCTGGCCCGGCATGATCAGCACCGGGCCGAAGACCTGCGGCACGTCGTCGCGGTTGCGCAGCAGCAGCACGTCGTTGGCGCCCAGCGTCAGGCGGATCGTGTCGGGCAGGATCTCGAGCTTCTCGCCCTTCATGCGGCGCGCCCAGGTGCCCTGCGGGATCTCGAACAGCTCGTCGCGCGTGGCCAGCGCGGGCGGCGCCAGGGCGGCCCAGGCCAGCAGCGCGGCCAGCCCTGCCAGCAGGGCGGCCGAGAGGGCCAGGCCGGCGCGACGCAGCGCGGGCTTCACTGCGCGGCCAGCAGCAGCCGTGCGTCGTGCACGTAGTCCTTCGCGCCGCGGCCGTAGGGCATCATCGCGCGCAGCTGCCCGGCGCGGTCGATCAGGAACACCGAGGAGGTGTGGTCGACCGCGTAGCTGTCGCCCATCGGCACCTTCTTCGCGCTGATGCCGTAGGCCTGGCGCACGCGGGCCAGCGCCTCGGGCGTGCCGGTGGCGCCGACGAAGCCGGTGTCGAAGCCGGCCAGGTAGGCCTTCATCCGCGCAACATCGTCCCGCTCGGGGTCGACGGTGACGAACACCACCTGCACGCCGCCGGCTTCGGCACCCAGTGCCTGGCGCGCCTGCGCCAGCGTGGCCAGCGTCACCGGGCATACCGCGGCGCAGTGCGTGAAGCCGAAGGCCAGCAGCACCAGCTTGCCGCGGTAGTGCGCCAGGCTGAACTCGCGGCCGTCGGAGCCGCGCAGCGCGGGCATCTCCGGGGCCGGGCGCGGCGGCTCGAACACGCCGGCCTTCAGCGCGGGGGCGGCGCCGACCCGGAACGCCGGCAGGGCGAGTGCAACGCTCAGCGCGGCGCGGCGGGTCAGGCGCGGGCTCAGCGCGCTCACAGCTTGATCGGCGTCGCGCGCGCCGCCTTCACGAAACTCTCGTCCATGTACTTCTCGTAGGCCACCGGCGCCTTCAGCGTGCCGGCCTCGATCGACAGCTGCATCAGCTCCTCGAACTCCGAACGGATCATCCGCAGGTCGCCGTAGGTCACGCGGTCGACCGGGTTCTCCATCACGAAGCGGATGATGGCCGGGTCCTGGTTGAAGTACTTGCGCCCGGCGGCAATGCCCACCGCCTTCTCGCGGTTGGCCTGCTGCTGGTCCAGCCACAGGCCGGCGCCCATCACGTGGTTCACCAGGTCCTGCACCAGCGGCCGGTCCTGCGCGATCAGTTCCTCGCGCACGGTGAGCACGCAGCAGATGTAGTTGCGCCACTCGTCGCGCGTCATGCGGATCGGGCGCGCATAACCCGCACGCTGAGCGGCCGCGCCGAAGGGTTCGCCGGTGCAGTAGGCATCCACCGCCTTGGCGTACAGCGCGGCCGGCATGTCGGGCGGCGCCATCTCGACGATCTGGATGTCCTTGGGCGTCATCTTCTCCTGCGCCAGCATCTTGCGCAGGAACAGGAAGTCCACCGCGAAGCGGCTGGGGATGGCGATGCGCTTGCCGGCGAGGTCGCGGAAGGTCTTGTGCGGCGAATCGGTGCGCACCATGATCACCGCGCCCGAGCGGTGGCCCAGCGAGACGATCTTGACCGGGATCTTCCTGTCGGCCAGGTCCATCACCAGCGGCGCCAGCATGTAGGCGGCCTGGATGCGGCCGGCCATCAGCGATTCCTTGATCTCGGGCCAGCCGTTGTACTTGCTGTACTCGAA
>CAZXLI010000533.1:0-2534 GCA_964641795.1 uncultured Bordetella sp.
CGGCCGAGCCGGTGAACGAGACGATGTCGAAGGGCTGCAGCGCATCGAGCAGGCCGGCCGAGCTGCCGCATACCACCGACAGCGCGCCCGGCGGCAGCACGCCGGCGTCGACCACGTCCTGCACCATGCGCTGCGTGAGCCAGGCGGTGGCGGTGGCCGGCTTCACGACCACCGGCACGCCGGACAGCAGCGCCGGCGCGGCCTTCTCCCACAGGCCCCAGCTCGGGAAGTTGAAGGCGTTGATGAACAGTGCCAGGCCGCGGCTGGGCACCAGCACATGCTGGCTCTGGAACAGCGGGTCCTTGGCCAGGCGGGCCGCTTCGCCATCGATCAGGTCACGGCGGTCGCCCAGGCCTTCGCCGAGCTTGGCGTAGGTCGACAGCGTGTACAGGCCGCCGTCGATGTCCACCGCCGAGTCGTTCTTCACCGTGCCGCTGTTGGCGGTGGCGATGGCGTAGTAGTCGTCGCGCCTGGCCTGCAGCACCTTCACCGCCGCGGCCAGCATCGCCGCGCGCTCGCGGTAGCTCATCGCACGCAGCGCGGCGCCGCCGGTCTCGCGGGCGAAGGCGAAGCCGGTGCGCAGGTCGAGCCCGGTGGCGTCCACGCGCACGAGCTCGGTGCCGAGCACCGGGTCGAACAGCGCGGTGCCGGCGCCGGTGCCGGCGACCCAGCGGCCGCCCAGGTGGTTGTTCAGCAGTTCGCTCATCTCGGGTTCGTCACTTCGTGAAGTCGATCGCGCCTTGCGGCAGCAGGTACAGCACCAGCGCGCGGCCCTGGCGCACGGTGGGCCGGTGCGCGCTGCCGGGCGGCATCACCACCCAGCCGGCCGGGCGGCCGTCGAACTGCAGGTCGCCTTCGAGCGGCATCACCAGGTCGATCTCGCCGTTGGGGTGGGTGTGGTGCGGGCCGGCGATGTCCTGCATATCGACGACGTCCACCGAAAAGCCGTGCAGGTCGTCGGCCGGCTTGAAGATGCGGCCGTACTTGATGCCACCGCCTTCGCGGTTGCACAGCCAGCCGGCGGCCACGCCGGCCTCGCACGCGGCCTTCAGGCCGGCATAGGTGGCGCTGGTCGTGCCATGGGTCTGGTTCAGCCAGGTGTCCAGCGCGCTGTCGAGCGGGCGGCCGGCCAGCTGGGCCGTCAAGCCGGCGATCTGGGCGCGAAAGGCCTCGGGGGTCATGCAGCAGTCTCCAGGGCTTTCGGTCTTGCGAGGACCGGTGTGATGCAGTATTGTGCTTGTGGACACTCTAGAGCTCACCCAACGGCATGTCAAGCACTATATTGCACACTGAGGGGAATCCCCAGGAGGCGGGCGACACGCCCGAGGTTCCCGACGAGGCGAAGAACCCCTTCCTCGTGGCGCTGGGCGAGCGGGCGCGGGCGCTGCGCGCGCGCCGCGGCATGACGCGCCGGGCGCTGTCGCTGGCGGCCGATGTCTCCGAGCGCCACCTCGCCAACCTGGAATACGGCGTCGGCAATGTCTCGATCCTGGTGCTGCGGCAGGTGGCGCAGTCGCTGCAGTGCTCGCTGGCCGAGCTGCTGGGGGATGTGACGACCAGCTCGCCCGAATGGCTGCTGATCCGCGAGCTGCTGGAGCAGCGCGACGAGGACACGCTGCGCCGCGTGCGCGTGGCCATCGGCGAGCTGCTGGGCACCGGCGGCGACCATGGCAAGGGCACAAGCGAGCGCAGTGCCCGCATCGCGCTGGTGGGCCTGCGCGGTGCCGGCAAGACGACGCTGGGCGCGATGCTGGCCGAGGACCTGGGCTTTCCGTTCATCGAGCTCAGCCGGCAGATCGAGCAGTTCGCCGGCTGCAGCATCAGCGAGATCCAGAACCTCTACGGCCAGAACGCCTACCGGCGCTACGAGCGGCGCGCGCTGGAGGAGGCGATCCAGATCTACCCCGAGGCGGTGATCGCGACGCCCGGCGGCATCGTCTCCGACCCGGCCACCTTCAACCAGCTGCTGGCGCACTGCACCACGGTGTGGCTGCAGGCCGACCCGGAAGACCACATGAAGCGCGTGCAGGCGCAGGGCGACACGCGCCCGATGGCCGCCAGCCGCGAGGCGATGGACGACCTGCGCTCGATCCTGTCGGGTCGCGCGCCGTTCTATTCGAAGGCCGAGTTCCGGCTCGACACCAGTGCGCAGCCGCTGCAGCCGACCTTCGTGGCGCTGCGCCGGCTGGTGCGGGAGGCGCTGAAGCTGCCGGTCTGAAGGCCACCCAGTGTTTGATGCACAAAAATGCATGTAAAGACTTGACGCCGGCAAAGTGATGCACGATACTGCATTTCATCCGCTGCGCCATTCCTGCAGTTCGCTGCATCCGAACCGGAGATCACGATGACCCAAGACCTGCGCGTCGACTACCAGACGGAACCCGCCCGCTACCGCCACTGGAAACTCAAGTTCGAAGGCCCGGTGGCCACGCTGGCTGCCGACTTCGATGAGAACGCCGGCTTGCGGCCGGGCTACAAGCTCAAGCTCAACAGCTACGACCTGGGCGTCGACATCGAGCTCAACGATGCGATCA
>CAZXLI010000534.1:0-2527 GCA_964641795.1 uncultured Bordetella sp.
CGACCCGCGTGTTCACGATCGGCGGCGCGCAGGCGGTGGCCGCGCTCGCCTACGGCACCGCGACGATCCCGCGCGTGGACAAGATCACCGGGCCGGGCAACGCCTACGTGGCCAGCGCCAAGCGGCGCGTGTTCGGCCAGGTGGGCATCGACATGATCGCCGGCCCGAGCGAGATCCTGGTGCTGGCCGACGGCAGCACGCCGGCCGACTGGGTGGCGATGGACCTGTTCAGCCAGGCCGAGCACGACGAGCTGGCGCAGAGCATCCTGTTGAGCCCCGACGCTGGCTACATCGCCGCGGTGAAGGAAGCCATCGACCGCCTGCTGCCTGACATGCCGCGGCACGCGGTGATCCGGGCCTCGCTGGAAGGCCGGGGCGCGCTGATCCACACGCGCTCGATGGAAGAGGCCTGCGAGATCAGCAACCGCATCGCGCCCGAGCACCTGGAGGTGAGCTCGCGCGAGCCCGGGCGCTGGGAGCCGCTGCTGCGCCACGCCGGCGCGATCTTCCTCGGCGCCTTCACCAGCGAGAGCCTGGGCGACTACTGCGCCGGCCCGAACCATGTGCTTCCCACCGCGGGCACCGCGCGCTTCAGCTCGCCGCTGGGCGTCTACGATTTCCAGAAGCGCAGCAGCCTGATCGAAGTGAGCGAAGCCGGGGCCCGGCAGCTCGGGCCGATCGCTGCGGAACTGGCCTATGGCGAGGGACTCCAGGCCCATGCCCGCGCTGCCGAGCTTCGGTTGCTTTCGCGTTGACGCGCAGCTTCCGCCATTCGCCCACTGACGCACCATGAGCGACCTCGCCGCCTGCATGAGCCGAACGATCCGCCGCGACATCCAGGGCATGCACGCCTATGCGGTGCAGCCCAGTGCCGGCCTGGTGAAGCTCGACACGATGGAGAACCCGTACCGCCTGCCGCCGGCGCTGCAGCAGGCACTGGGTGAACGGTTGGGCCGCATCGCCATCAACCGCTACCCGGCCGAGCGCACCGAGGACCTGCGCGCCGCGCTGGCCGCGCATGCCGGCATGCCGGCCGACTGTGCCATCACGCTGGGCAACGGATCGGACGAACTCATCACGATGCTGAGCATGGCCTGCGACGTGCCGGGCGCCGTCTTCATGGCGCCGCTGCCGGGCTTCGTGATGTATGGCATGTCGGCCGCGTTGCAGGGCATCCGCTTCGTTGGCGTGCCGCTGACCGCCGAATTCGAGCTCGACGAAGCGGCGATGCTCGCTGCGATCGAACAGCATCGGCCCACGCTGCTGTACCTCGCCTATCCGAACAACCCGACTGCCAACCTCTGGGACGACGCGACGATCGACCGCCTGATCGAGGCGATGGGCCGCGTGAACGGGCTGGTGGTGATGGACGAGGCCTACCAGCCCTTCGCGGCCCGCGATTCGATGCCGCGCCTGCAGCGCCATCCGCATGTGCTGTTGATGCGCACGATGAGCAAGTTCGGTCTCGCCGGTGTGCGCATCGGCTACCTGATCGGCCGGCGCGAGCTGATCGGCGAGATTGACAAGCTGCGCCCGCCGTTCAACGTCAGCGTGCTCAATGCCGAAGCCGGCCTGTTTGCGCTGGAGCATGCCGACGAATACGCACGCCAGGCCGCGGCCATCCGCGCTGAGCGCGAGCGGCTGTTCGCGCAACTGCGCGATCTGCCCGGCGTGCGTCCGTTCCCGAGCCAGGCCAACATGATCCTGGCCCGCGTGCCGGACGCCGCGAGGGCGTTCGCTGGCATGAAGCAGCGCGGCGTGCTGGTGAAGAACGTCTCGGCGCTGCATCCGTTGCTGGCCAATTGCCTGCGCTTGACGATCGGCACACCGGACGAAAATCCGCTGATGATCGAAGCGTTGCGCGCTTCGTTGTGAAAGAGCAGAGACCACCATGGACCGCATAGCCGACGTCCGGCGCGACACCAAGGAAACGCAGATCCGCGTGCGCCTCAACCTCGATGGCACCGGCCAATCGAAGCTGGCCACCGGCATCGGCTTCTTCGACCACATGCTCGACCAGGTGGCGCGGCACGGCCTCATCGACCTGGAGGTCGAAGCACAGGGCGATCTGCACATCGATGGCCACCACACGGTGGAGGACGTGGGCATCACGCTGGGCATGGCGGTGGCCCAGGCGGTCGGCGACAAGAAGGGCCTGACGCGCTACGGCCACTCGTATGTGCCGCTGGACGAAGCGCTGTCGCGGGTGGTGGTCGACTTCTCCGGACGCCCGGGCCTGCACCTGGACATCCCGTTCAAGGCCGGCATGGTCGGGGCCTTCGACACCCAGTTGACCTACGAGTTCTTCCAGGGCTTCGTGAACCATGCGCTGGTGACGCTGCACATCGACAACCTGAAGGGCGCGAACGCCCACCACCAGGCCGAGACGGTGTTCAAGGCCTTCGGCCGCGCGCTGCGCATGGCACTGACGCTGGATCCCCGCTCGGCCGGTGTGATCCCGTCGACCAAGGGGAGCCTCTGACCATGGCACGCACGGTGGCCGTGGTCGACTACGGCATGGGCAACA
>CAZXLI010000535.1:0-2522 GCA_964641795.1 uncultured Bordetella sp.
CCGGTCTGGCGGTCGCCGATGATCAGCTCGCGCTGGCCGCGGCCGATCGGGATCATCGCGTCGATCGCCTTGATGCCGGTCTGCATCGGCTCGTGCACCGACTTGCGGGCGACGATGCCCGGCGCCTTGATCTCGACCTTGCGCGTCAGCTTGGTTCCGAGCGGGCCCTTGCCGTCGATCGGCTGGCCGAGCGCGTTGACCACGCGGCCGATCAGCTCGGGGCCCACCGGCACTTCCAGGATGCGGCCGGTGCACTTGACCGTGTCGCCTTCGGAGATGTGCTCGTACTCACCCAGGATCACCGCGCCCACCGAGTCGCGCTCGAGGTTCAGCGCCAGGCCGTAGGTGGGCTGGCCGCTCGCGGTGGGCGGGAACTCCAGCATCTCGCCCTGCATCGCGTCGGACAGGCCGTGGATGCGGCAGATGCCGTCGGTCACGGTGACCACCGTGCCCTGGTTCTTGATGTCAGCCGAAGCACCAAGGCCCTCGATGCGGCTCTTGATCAGTTCGGAAATCTCAGCGGGATTCAGTTGCATAGCTTTCTCCTAAGACGGCAAGTGAGCGACAGGGCTTCAAGCCGTCAGGGCGACCTTCATTTGTTCGAGACGGGCCTTGACCGAGGTGTCCAGCACTTCGTCGCCCACCACCACGCGGATGCCGCCGATCAACTCGGGGTCGACTTCGACAGTGGCGTTGAGCTTGCGCGCGAAGCGCTTCTCCAACGTGGCGACCACATCGGCCAGCGCGCCGGCGTCGAGCGGAAAGGCGCTGTAGACGACTGCATCGGAACTGCCCGACTGCGCGTTGACCAGGGCCTTGAACTGCGCGGCGATCTCGGGGAATGCGGCCAAGCGGCCGTTTTCGACCACCGCGCTGACCAGATTGGCCACCTTGGCATCGAGCGCGACCCTGGCAGCCTGTGTCACCACAGCCACGATGTCGGCAGGCGCGATCTTCGGGTTGTCGGCGAACTGCCGCAGCTCCGGGCTGCCGGCGACGGCGGCCAACGCGTCAGTCTGGGCGGTCAACGCACCCGCCTGGCTGCCGGCGGCCTTGAACAGGGCCTCGGCGTACGGTCGGGCGATGGTGGCGAGCTCGGCCATGATCAGAGTTCCGCCTTCAGACGGCCCAGCAGCTCGGCGTGGACGCTCGCATTGACTTCGCGGCGCAGGATCTGCTCAGCGCCCTTGACGGCGAGGCCGGCGACCTGCTCGCGCAGCGCTTCGCGGGCCTTGACGGCTTCCTGCTCGGCTTCGGCCTTGGCGGCCGCGATGATCTTCGCGCCCTCTTCGGCGGCACGGGACTTGGCCTCTTCGACCATGGCCTGCGCCAGACGCTCGGCATCGGCCAGTCGCTTCGCGGCGTCGTCCTTGGCGGCCGACAGCTCGCTCTGGATGCGCTTCTCGGCGGCGGCCGAATCGGCCTTGGCCTTGTCGGCGGCGGACAGGCCGTCGGCGATCTTCTTCGCACGCTCGTCGAGCGCGGCGGTGATCGGCGGCCAGACAAACTTCATCGTGAACCAGACCAGGATCAGGAACACGATCATCTGGACGATGAGGGTACCGGTGATGCTCACGTTATTGCCTCAATCACGGTGACGGGGATGGATGGCGAGGGGCGCTTCGCAGCGCCCCTGACCTCACACAACGAGCCGGATTACTTGGCGGCAACGGCGGCCAGCTGGCCAAGGAACGGGTTGGCGGTGGCGAACCACAGCGCGACACCGGTACCGATGATGAACGAAGCGTCGATCAGGCCGACCAGCAGGAACATCTTGGTCTGCAGTTCGCCCATCAGTTCGGGCTGGCGAGCGGCCGACTCGAGGTACTTGCTACCCATGATGCCGATGCCGACGCAAGCGCCCAGCGCGCCCAGACCGATGATCAGGCCAGCGGCGAGAGCGACAAAGCTGATGACTTCCATGATGACTCCTAGTCAGATTGAGGTTGTGTGAAGGGAAAGGGAAAACGAAAACCGCGAGGGAGAGCAGCCCGCGTCAATGCGCGTCATGGGCCTGGCCGACATACACCAGCGTCAGCATCATGAACACGAAAGCCTGCAGCGTGATGATCAGGATGTGGAAGATGGCCCACACCGATCCCAGGATGATGTGGCCGGCGGCGAGGGCCACGCCGAGCGCCGAAGCCGACCAGGCCCCGCCCAGCAGCGCGATCAGCAGGAAGATCAGCTCGCCGGCATACATGTTGCCGAACAGCCGCATGCCGTGCGAGATGGTCTTGGCGACGAACTCGACGATCTGCATCGCGAAGTTGAACGGGTACAGCGCCCAGTGGTCGCCGAACGGCGCGGCGAACAATTCGTGCACCCAGCCGCCGATGCCCTTGATCTTGACGTTGTAGACCAGGCAGACGATCAGCACCGAGACCGACAGGCCCATCGTCACCGACAGGTCAGCGGTGGGCACGACACGCAGGTAGGCGTGGTGCGGATCGCCGCCCGTGGCGCCAACGATCTTTTCCCAGATGAAGGGCAGCAGATCCACCGGCAGCAGATCCATCGTG
>CAZXLI010000536.1:0-2519 GCA_964641795.1 uncultured Bordetella sp.
GCGTGTGGTTCCACTTCGTCGGTGTCCAGCCGGTGGTGCTGTGGCAGCTGACGCAATTGGTCGAGCCGACGGGCACGTGCGTGGCCGGCTTGCCGGTGGCGGTGCTGCCGTTGTGGCAGCTGGCGCAGTTGGTGCTGCTGTTGAAGCCGCTGTGGTCGACCTTGGCGCCCGACCAGGTGCTGGTGGACTTGTGGCAGCTCTCGCAGTTGCCTGTCACCGTGGCATGCACAGGCGTGTTGGGCTTGCCCACCGCGTTCAGGTAGGTGCCGGTGTGGCAGCTCGCGCAGCCGGTGCTGAGCGTGAAGTTGCTGTGGAACTTGCCGGTGGCCCAGCTGCTGTAGCTGCCCTTGTGGCAGGCATCGCAGTTGGCCGACGAGGACACCGGCACGCTCTGGTACGGGATGTGGTTGCCCGGCTTGCCGTCCGCGGGTGGATAGCCGCCGCTGTGGCAGCTGGCGCACTGCGCCGTCACCGGCAGCTGCGTGTGGTTCCACTTCGTCGGTGTCCAGCCCGCCGTGCTGTGGCAGCTGATGCAGTTCGTCGTGCCGACCGGCACGTGCGTCGCCGGCTTGCCGGTGGCCGTGCTGCCGTTGTGACAGCTGGCGCAGTTGGTCGTGTCGTTGAAGCTGCCGTGGTCGACCTTGGCGCCCGACCAGGTGCTGGTGGATTTGTGGCAGCTCTCGCAGTTGCCCGTCACCGTCGCATGGATCGTCGTGTTGGGCTTGCCTACCGCGTTCAGGTACGTGCCGCTGTGGCACGCCACGCAGTTGGACGAGATCGTGAAGTTGCTGTGCAGCCTGCCGTTGGCCCAGCTGCTGAAGCTGCCCTTGTGGCAGCTGTCGCAGTTGGCCGCCGAGGTGACCGCCACGCTCTGGTATGGGATGTGGTTGGCCGGCTTGCCATCGGCCGGCGGGTAGCCGCCCGAGTGGCAGCTGGCGCACTGCGCGCTCACCGGCAGCTGCGTGTGGTTCCACTTCGTCGGCGTCCAGCCGGCGGTGCTGTGGCAGGCGGTGCAGTTGGTGGTTCCCACCGGCACGTGGGTGGCCGACTTGCCGGTGGCCGCGCTGCCGTTGTGGCAGCTGGCGCAGTTGGTCGTGTCGTTGAACGCGCCGTGGTCGACCTTGGCGGAAGACCAGTTGGTGGTCGACTTGTGGCAGCTCTCGCAGTTGCCGCTCACCGTCGCGTGGATCGCCGTGCCCGGCTTGCCGACCGCGTTGAGGTAGGTGCCGCTGTGGCAGCTGGCACAGCCGCCGGTGAGCGTGAAATTGCTGTGCAGCTTGCCGTTGGCCCAGCTGCTGAAGCTGCCCTTGTGGCAGCTGTCGCAGTTGGCTGCCGACGTGACGGCCACGCTCTGATACGGGATGTGGTTGGCCGGCTTGCCGTCGGCCGGCGGGTAGCCGCCCGTGTGGCAGCTGGCGCACTGCGCGCCCACCGGCAGCTGCGTGTGGTTCCACTTCGTCGGCGTCCAACCGGTGGTGCCGTGACAGGTCAGGCAGTTCAGCGACCCGACCGGCATGTGCCCGGCCGGCTTGCCGGTGGCGGCGCTGCCGTTGTGGCAGCTGGCGCAGACCGTGGTGTCGTTGAAGCTCGCGTGGTTGACCTTGGTGCCGGCCCAGCTGCTGGTGGACTTGTGGCAGCTCTCGCAGGTGCCGCTGACGGTCGCATGCAGCGCGTTCGCGGGCTTGCCCGCCGCACCGAGCGTGCTGCCGTTGTGGCAGCTGTCGCACTGCGCACTGAACGCGAAGTTCGCATGCAGCCGACCATTGGCCCAGCTGCTGAAGCTGCCCTTGTGGCAGGCATCGCAGTTGGCGGAAGCGCTGACGGCGAAGTTGCCGTAGGGGACGTGGTTGGCCGGCTTGCCGTCGGCCGGCGGGTAGCCGCCCGAGTGGCAGGCGGCGCACTGGCCCGTCACCGCCATCTGGGCATGGGTCCACTTCGACGGCGCCCAGGCCGTGGTGGCGTGACACGCCGCGCAAGCGGTCGACCCCACCGGCACGTGCGTGGCCGGCTTGCCGGTGGCGGTGCTGCCGTTGTGGCAGCTGGCGCAGTTGGTGCTGTCGTTGAAGCCGCTGTGGTCGACCTTGGCGCCGGACCAGGTGCTGGTGGACTTGTGGCAGCTCTCGCAGTTGCCGCTGGCGCCGGCATGCACCGCATTGTTCGGCTTGCCCACGGCCTGCGCGAAGGCCCCGGTGTGGCAGCTGGCGCAGCCGCTGGTGAGCACCAGGTTGCGGTGCACCTTGGCCGGCGCCCACGCGGCGAAGCCGGCCTTGTGGCAGCTGTCGCAGCTGGCGCCGTTAAGCGCCGACAGGCTCGCGTACGGCACATGGTTGGCCGAGCGGCCGTCGGCCGGCGGGTAGGCGCCGGAATGGCAGCCGGCGCACTGGCCGGCCACCGGCAGCTGGGTGTGGTTCCAGCTGCTGGGCTTCCAGCCGGAGGTGGCATGGCAGCTGCTGCAGTTGGCATTGCCCACCGGCACGTGCGTCGCCGGCTTGCCGGTGGCCGTGCTGCCGTTGTGGCAG
>CAZXLI010000537.1:0-2517 GCA_964641795.1 uncultured Bordetella sp.
GAGCGCCAGGATGTTGGTCTGGAAGGCGATGCCGTCGATCACGCCGATGATGTCGCTGATCTTCTTGCTGCTGGCATGGATCTCGTCCATCGTCGCGACCACCTGGGACACGACGGCACCACCGCGTTCGGCCACTTCGGCGGCCGAGCTGGCGAGCTGGTTGGCGGTGTGGGCCGATTCGGCCGAGTGCCGCACGTTGCCGCTGAGCTGGTCGATCGCGCTGGCGGCCTGCTGCAGGTTCGACGCCGTCTGCTCGGTGCGCTGGCTCAGGTCGAGGTTGCCGCTGGCGACTTCGCTGCTGGCGGTCTGGATGCTGTCGGCGCTGGTACGCACCTCGCCGACGATGCGGCGCAGCGATTCGGTCATGCGCTGCAGCGATTGCAGCGTCTGCGCGGCCTCGTCACTGCCATGGACGCTTACTTCACGCGTCAGGTCGCCGTTGGCGATGTGGGTGGCGAGGGCCTGCGCATCGGCCAGCGGCTTGACGATCGAACGGCTGACCGCAAAGGCCACCAGCACGCCCAGCGCCACCGCGCCGGCGACGACGATGCCCAGCACGCCGGCCACCACCTTGACCAGGTTGGCGACGCCGCTTTCGACATCGTGCGTCACTTCGTCGACGTTCTTCTGGTGCGCGGCGAAGCCGGCCTCGACGGCACTGAAGGCCTTGTTCACCGGGCCGAGCGCGGCAGCGGCTTCCTTCGCGTCCGGGAAACGGGCGCCGCTCAGGTCCTTGTAGAAGATTTCGTAGGCGGCGCGGTAGGCCTCGATCTGCTTGCCGATGGCGTCAACGCCTTCCTGGTGCTTGGCGCCGGTGAAGCCTTCACGCGCCAGCTGCAGTTCGCGCTGGCTGTCTTTCAGCGCCGCGTCCCAGCTCTTCTTGTGCTCGGCGATCGCGCTGTTGTCCAGGTTGTTGGCCACCATGGTCTGCTCGGCCACCCGGGTGCGCAGCATCGCGCGCAGTGCGAGGTCGGAATGGTTCTGCAGCGGTTGGACGCGGCCTGTCAGCGTCTCCAGGCTCTGGCGCGCGCTGAGGACGCCAAAGCCGCCGGCGGCGGCCACGCCGAGCAGCAGGGCCAGCAGCAGGCCGAACGCGGCGAACAGGCGATTGCGAATCGACAGTTGAGACAGCATGACGAACCTCGGGCTTCTACGGGCAGGGGCGGGAGTGGAGGACTCCCGACAGCGATGCTGAACCTTCGGCCGACCCGACCAAACCTTGAGAAGAGGGCCAGAACCGGGTCAGTTACCGGCTGACCCGGCATTTGCACCATGCCGGCGCGGCCTGGCAAGGGTTCGCACGCATAACCGACGGTTTTGCCCAGGGCTGGGCGCCGAAGGCACCGCCGCGGCGCAGCGGCGCGGGCCTTCGGCCGGGTGATGGCCGTGCGATGGGACGACGCTTTCCGGTACTTCGTCACGACCCCGCCGGGCCTCCCGGCCAGGCGGATCGGGCGCCAGCGGCGCTCGGCTCAGGCGGTCTGCCCGGCCCGCAGCACCAGCACCGAGCAGCCGACCTTGCGTGCCACGCTGTAGGTGGTGCCGCCGAACAGGGTGCGGGCCAGGCCGGTGTGGCCGTGCGAGCCCATGATCACCAGGTCGGCCTGCCAGGTGTGGGCGGCGGCGAGGATCACGTCGGCCGGCTTGCCGAGCTCGAGGACGGTGTGCACTTCCTGCCAGCCTTCGCGCCGGTTGGCGGCCAGCCCCTGCAGGCGGCGTTGCAGCTCGCCGGCCTGGACACTGACCACCTGGCCGCGCAGGTCGGTGTAGTCGCTCAGGTTCTCGGCCGGGTCGGCCGCATGCACCAGCACCAGCGTGGCCGAGGGCGAGGCGAAGCGTTCGTGCGCCACCTGCAGCGCGCTGAGCGAATCGGCGGAAAAGTCGATGCCGACCAGCACGCGCTGGAACGTGGCTGTCGAAGGGGTGTTCATGTTGCGTACCTCGGAATGAAGCGTGCCACTGCGGAAGGCGCGCCATTCGAATCAAGCAGCCGCCGCGGATCCGGCTGGGCCGGTCCGCCGGCGGCCGCCCCCTCGAGGGGGAAGCGCCGCAGGCGCTCCGGGGCGGGAGATCAGTGCTGCAGGATCTTGGACAGGAAGTCCTTCGCGCGCGGCGAGCGGGCTTCCGGGTTGCCGAAGAACTCTTCCTTGCGGCAGTCCTCGACGATCTTGCCGGCGTCCATGAAGATCACCCGGTGGCTGACCTTCCTGGCAAAGCCCATCTCGTGCGTGACGCACATCATCGTCATGCCCTCCTGCGCGAGCTGCACCATCACGTCCAGCACTTCGCCCACCATCTCGGGGTCGAGCGCCGAGGTGGGCTCGTCGAACAGCATCACGATCGGGTCCATGCTCAGCGCCCGGGCGATCGCCACGCGTTGCTGCTGGCCGCCGGAGAGCTGGCCGGGGAACTTGTCCTTGTGCGCCATCAGGCCCACGCGGTCGAGCATCTTCAGCCCGCGGGTCTTGGCCTCGTCGAGGCTGCGGCCCAGCACCTTGATCTGCGCGATGGTGAGGT
>CAZXLI010000538.1:0-2512 GCA_964641795.1 uncultured Bordetella sp.
TCGGCCACCTTCAGGCCGGCCTTCTCGGCCTTGGCCCAAGAAGCGCCGCCCTTGCGCAGGCCGACGGTCACCTTGACGCCCGAGTCATTGAGGTTCTGCGCATGCGCGTGGCCTTGCGAGCCGTAGCCGATGATGGTGACGTTCTTGCCCTTGATCAGGCTCAGATCGGCGTCCTTGTCGTAGTAGACCTTCATGTCTTTTCTCCAGGTGAAGCTTGGGGCGGGTTGTCAGACGCGCAGGATGCGCTCGCCGCGACCGATCCCGCTGGTGCCGGTGCGCACGGTTTCGAGGATGGCGGTGCGGTCGATCGCCTCGATGAAGGCGTCGAGCTTGCCGGCATCCCCGGTCAGTTCGATGGTGTAGCTCTTCTCGGTCACGTCGATGATGCGGCCGCGGAAGATGTCGGCCATGCGCTTCATCTCCTCGCGTTCCTTGCCGACGGCCCGCACCTTGATGAGCATCAGTTCGCGCTCGGTGTAGCTGCCTTCGGTGAGGTCGACGACCTTCACCACCTCGATCAGCCGGTTCAGGTGCTTGGTGATCTGCTCGATGACCTCGTCGGACCCAGTGGTCACGATGGTCATGCGGGAGAGCGAAGCGTCTTCGGTCGGGGCGACCGTCAGGCTCTCAATGTTGTAGCCGCGGGCGGAGAAGAGAGCCACCACGCGGGACAGGGCGCCGGGCTCGTTCTCGAGCAGCACGGCAATGATGTGTTTCATGGTCGTTCGTCCTGGCGCGCTCTTCAGACCGGCGGCGGTAACCGACGGCCCTTGGCCACGCCCTCAGAAGCGTTTCAACAAATGGTCCGAAGTGTTCGCACCTTCCGAGCACTCGCCCAGGCACCGCGGTAACGGTGCCGAAGCCGAGCAGTCTTCAGGCGTTCACAGGTCTTCGGACCCCAGCAGCATCTCGCTGATGCCCTTGCCCGCCTGCACCATCGGCCAGACGTTTTCGGTCGGGTCGGTGCGCACGTCGAGGAACACCGTGCGGTCCTTCAGCCTGATCAATTCCTTCAGCGCTGGCTCGACCTCGGACGGCTTCTCGATCTTGATGCCGACGTGGCCGTAAGCCTCGGCCAGCTTCACGAAATCGGGCAGCGCGTCCATGTAACTGTGTGAGTAGCGGCCGCCGTAGTCCAGCTGCTGCCACTGCCGCACCATGCCGAGGTAGCGGTTGTTCAGCGAAATGATCTTGACCGGCGTCTTGTACTGGGCGCAGGTCGAGAGCTCCTGGATGCACATCTGGATCGAGCCTTCGCCGGTGATGCAGAAGACATCCGAGTCGGGCTTTGCGAGCTTGATGCCCATCGCATAGGGCAGGCCGACGCCCATCGTGCCCAGACCGCCGGAATTGATCCAGCGGCGCGGCTCCTCGAAACGGAAGTACTGCGCAGCCCACATCTGGTGCTGGCCGACGTCCGAGGTGATGTAGACATCGCGCTTGCGAGTCAACTCGCAGAGCGTCTCGACCACGTGCTGAGGCTTGATGACGTCGTCGCTGCGCTTGTAGGCCAGGCACTCGCGCTTGCGCCATTCATTGATCTGGCCCCACCAGGCTGACAGCGCCGTGACGTCCGGGCGTGCCTGCGTTTCGCGCAGGTTGGCGATCATCTCCTGCAGCACGTCCTTCACGTCGCCGACGATCGGGATGTCGACCTTCACCCGCTTCGAGATCGACGACGGGTCTATGTCGATGTGGATGATCTTTCGCTCGACCTGGGCGAAATGCTTCGGGTTGCCGATCACCCGGTCGTCGAAACGCGCCCCGACGGCCAGCAGCACGTCGCAGTGCTGCATCGTCATGTTGGCTTCGTAGGTGCCATGCATGCCCAGCATGCCGAGGAATTTCGGGTCGCTGGCCGCCGTGGCGCCCAGACCCATCAGCGTGTTCGTGCAGGGGTAGCCCAGCAGATCGGCAAGCTCCCGCAGTTCCGGCGCCGCATTGCCGAGGATCACGCCGCCACCGGTGTAGATGTACGGTCGCTTGGCCGTCAGCAGCAGTTGCATGGCCTTGCGGATCTGCCCGCCGTGGCCCTTCTTGACCGGGTTGTACGAGCGCATCTCGACCCGGTCCGGGTACGAGAAGCTGCAGGTCTTCAACGAGACGTCCTTCGGCACGTCGACCACCACCGGACCGGGGCGGCCGGTGCGCGCGATGTGGAAGGCCTTCTTCATGGTCGAGGCCAGGTCGCGCACGTCCTTGACCAGGAAGTTGTGCTTGACGATCGGACGGGTGATGCCGACGGTATCGCACTCCTGGAAGGCATCGAGGCCAATGGCTGGCGTCGGGACCTGTCCGGTGATGATCACCATCGGAATCGAGTCCATGTACGCCGTCGCGATGCCGGTGACGGCATTCGTGACGCCTGGCCCGGAGGTCACCAGCGCGACACCCACCTCGCCGGTGGCACGCGCGTAACCATCCGCCGCATGGATGGCGGCCTGTTCGTGGCGTAGCAGCACATGCTCGATGGTCTCCTGCTTGTAGAGCGCGTCGTAGATATAGAGCACGG
>CAZXLI010000539.1:0-2493 GCA_964641795.1 uncultured Bordetella sp.
ATCCGCGACATGGACGTGGCCGCGGCGGTGATCGGCATCCGCCCGGTCTACGCCAAGCTCACGGCCTTCGCGGTGAGCTCGTTCTTCGTCGGCGTGGCCGGCGCGCTGTGGGGCTTCGTGCACCTGGGCTCGTGGGAGCCGGCGGCGTTCTCGATCGACCGCTCGTTCCAGCTGCTGTTCATGATCATCATCGGCGGCCTGGGCTCGATCATGGGCAGCTTCTTCGGCGCGGCCTTCATCGTGGTGCTGCCGATCGTGCTGGACAACCTGCCGTACTGGTTCGGCATTCCGGTGGACACCGCGCTGGCCTCGCACCTGACCTTCATGATCTTCGGCGCGCTGATCGTGTTCTTCCTGATCGTCGAGCCACACGGCATCGCCCGGCTGTGGTCCACCGGCAAGGAAAAGCTGCGCCTATGGCCCTTCCCGCACTGATGAGTCCCCCCCGAAGCGCCTTCGGCGCCTCCCCCCGAGGGGGCGCCGCCAGCGGCCCGGCGAAGCCGGTTCCGCGGCGGCCGCTTGATCTCACTTGCACCACGCGGTGCGTTCTTTACCACTCTTGGAGGCAGACATGACATTGAAGACCCTCGCACTGGCCGCCGGCATCATGGCCGCCGCCCTGAGTTCCACGCAGCCCGCCTTCGCGCAGGCCAAGGAGCAGTTCTTCCCGGTGCTCGTGTACCGCACCGGCGCCTACGCTCCGAACGGCGTGCCCTTCGCCAACGGCTATGTCGACTACCTGAAGCTGGTGAATGCCCAGGGCGGCATCAACGGCGTGAAGATCAGCTTCGAGGAATGCGAGACCGGCTACGCCACCGACAAGGGCGTGGAATGCTATGAACGACTGAAGGGCAAGAACGGCGGGGCCACGGTGTTCCAGCCGCTGTCCACCGGCATCACCTTCGCGCTGACCGAAAAGGCGCCGGGCGACAAGATCCCGCTCATCACCTCGGGCTACGGCCGCAGTGAATCGGCCGATGGTGGCGTGTTCAAGTGGAACTTCCCGCTGGTGGGTACCTACTGGGTGGCGGCCGATGTGCTGGTGCAGCACATCGCCAAGAAGGAAGGCGGCTTCGACAAGCTCAAGGGCAAGAAGGTCGCGCTGGTCTACCACGACAGCCCCTACGGCAAGGAGCCGATCCCGCTGCTGACCGAGCGCAGCAAGATGCACGGCTTCGAACTGCAGCTGCTGCCGGTGGCCGCGCCCGGCGTCGAGCAGAAGGCCACCTGGCTGCAGATCCGCCAGAGCCGGCCCGACTACGTGTTCCTGTGGGGCTGGGGCGTGATGAACTCCACCGCGGTGAAGGAAGCCGTGGCCACCGGCTACCCGCGCGAAAAGATGTACGGCGTGTGGTGGGCCGCCGCCGAACCCGACGTGAAGGATGTCGGCGACGGCGCCAAGGGCTACAACGGCCTGGCGATGCAGCATGGCGCAGGCCGCGCCAAGGTGCATACCGACGTGCTGAAGCTGGTGCACGACGCCGGCCAGGGCACCGGTCCGAAGGAGGAAGTGGGCACCGTGCTGTACACCCGCGGCCTGATGAGCGCGATGCTCGCGGTCGAAGGCGTCAGGCGCGCGCAGGAGCGCTTCGGCAAGGGCAAGGTGATGACCGGCGAGCAGGTGCGCTGGGGCCTGGAGAACCTGGCGCTGGACCAGAAGAAGCTCGACGCGCTGGGCTTTGCCAGCGTGATGCGGCCGGTCTCCACCAGCTGTGTCGACCACATGGGCTCGGCCTGGGCGCGGGTGCAGACCTGGAGCGGCAATGCCTGGCAGTTCACCTCGGACTGGTACCAGGCCGACGAGCAGATCCTCAAGCCGATGGTGAAGGCGGCGGCTGACAAGTACGCCGGCGAGAAGAAGCTGTCGCGCCGCGCGCCGGAAGACTGCCAGTCTTGACCCACCCCCGGAGCGGCTGGCGCCGCTTCCCCCTCGAGGGGCCGCGCCAGCGGCCCGGCTGAGCCGGTTCCGCGGCGCGTGCTTGAACAGGTTTTCACGATGAGCAATGTCCTTTTGAACGTCAACGGCATCGAGGTCATCTACAACCACGTGATCCTGGTGCTCAAGGGCGTCTCGCTGCAGGTGCCTGAAGGCAAGGTGGTGGCGCTGCTTGGCGGCAACGGGGCCGGCAAGACCACCACGCTGCGCGCGGTGAGCAACCTGCTGGCCGGCGAGCGCGGCGCGGTGACCAAGGGCGCGATCACGCTGCGCGACGAGCGCATCGAGGCGCTCAGCACCGCCGACATGGTCGAGCGCGGGGTGGTCCAGGTGATGGAAGGCCGGCATTGCTTCGCGCACCTGACGATCGAGGAGAACCTGCTGACCGGCGCCTACACGCGGCGCGACGGCAAGGCCGCGATCAGCCAGACGCTGGAGAAGGTCTACAACTACTTTCCCCGGCTGAAGACGCGCCGCACCTCGCAGGCTGCCTACACCTCCGGTGGCGAGCAGCAGATGTGCGCGATCGGCCGCGCGCTGATGGCCAACCCGAAGAT
>CAZXLI010000540.1:0-2440 GCA_964641795.1 uncultured Bordetella sp.
CCTGGCCAACATGAGCCACGAGATCCGCACGCCGATGAACGCGGTGCTGGGCATGCTGAAGCTGCTGCAGCACACCCGGCTCGACGGCCGCCAGCGCGACTACACGGCCAAGGCCGAGGGCGCCGCGCGTGCGCTGCTGGGCCTGCTGAACGACATCCTCGACTTCTCCAAGGTCGAGGCCGGCAAGCTGGCGCTGGACCCGCGGCCGTTCCGGCTGCGGCGGCTGATCGACGAGCTCGACGTGATCCTGCGCGCCAACCTCGGGTCCAAGCCGGTGGCCTTGACGCTGCGGCTGGACCCGGCGCTGCCGCCGGTGCTGATCGGCGACGACCTGCGGCTGCAACAGATCCTGGTGAACCTGGCCGGCAACGCGATCAAGTTCACCCACGAGGGCGAGGTGACGGTGGAGCTGGGCCTCCTATCACGTGAAGAACGCGGCAGCGACGACGCGCCGGCCGAACACGTGCGCCTGGCCTTCGCGGTGCGCGACACCGGCATCGGCATCGCGCCCGAGCAGCAGCAGCACATCTTCGACGCCTTCGCGCAGGCCGAGGCCTCGACCACGCGGCGCTTCGGCGGCACCGGGCTGGGCCTGTCGATCTGCCAGCGCCTGGTGGCGATGATGGGCGGGCGCATCACGCTGCACAGCACGCCCGGCCTGGGCAGCAGCTTCGACTTCGAGCTCGAGCTGCCGGTGGGCGACGAGCAGGACGCGCCGCTGCCCGCCGATGCGCCGGTGCCGGCACCGGGCGGCCCGCGCCTGGCCGGCCTGCGCCTGCTGGTGGTGGAAGACAACGCCAACAACCAGCAGGTGGCGCAGGAGCTGCTGGAAGCCGAGGGCGCCCGCGTCAGCCTGGCCGGCGACGGCCTGCAGGGCGTGGCCGCGGTGGTGGCCGCCGAGCCGCCCTTCGACGCGGTGATGATGGACGTGCAGATGCCGGTGATGGACGGCTTCACGGCTGCCGGTCGCATCCGCGCGCTGCCGGGCCGCGGCAGTGTGCCGATCATCGCGATGACCGCCAATGCGATGGCCAGCGACCGCGAGGCCAGCCTCGCCGCCGGCATGGACGACCATGTCGGCAAGCCCTTCGACCTGGACCAGCTGGTGGCCGCGCTGCTGCGCCTGCTGCGGCCGGACCAGCTCGCCGCCACGGGCACCGCCGCCCCCAAAGGCGACACGCCAGGACCAGGGCCCGTGGGCGCCGAGCTGCCGCCCGCGCTGCTGGCACGCGCCCGCGCGCACCGGCTCGACCTGGCCGCCGCGCTGCGCCGCCTGGGCGGCCGGCCCGACGTGTGGCTGCGCAGCGCGCAATCGTTCGTGATCGAGCTGCCGCAGACCGGCCAGCGTTTCGCCCAGCTGCTGGCGCAGGGCCGCGCCGCCGACGCCGCGGCGCAGATGCACACGCTCAAGGGCGTGGCCGCGACGCTGGGCGCCGACGCGCTGGCCGAACAGGCGGCCCGGGCCGAACGGGCGCTGCGCGACGCCGCGACCAGCGCCAAGAGGCCGGACGCCGCGCTGGCCGTCCAGCTCGACGAGGCGATCTCGCAGGCGCTCGCGGCCCTGGACGACCTGATCGCCGACCTGCGCGCGCAGCAGCCCGCCGCGCCGGCGACGGCCCGCGACGCGACCGCGCTGCGCGTGCAGCTGCCGCCGCTGCTGCAGCTGCTGCGGGCTTCGGACATGGCCGCCACCGATGCCTTCGCCGCGCTGCAGGCGGCACACGAGGACACCTGGGGTGCCGAGCTGCAGCCGCTGGCCGACGCGATGTCGGCCCTGGATTTCGAGCAGGCCGCCCTGCGCTGCGAGCAGCTCGCCCGCACGCTGGACGAACCCTCGCCCACGGCGACGCTGGAGGCCACATGACCGACCGCCCGAGCAGCCGGGCCCCGAGCCGGCGCCGGCGGCCGTGACGATCGTGCGTTAGGCAGGCGACCCCGGCCTATGCGGCCTTGTACGGCTTGACCTCGACCTGGCTTCTGCCGAACACGCTGCGCGCCAGGCGCATGATCAGCCGGTAGACCAGGCGGCTGAACGTGGCCCACAGCAGCACCTCCACCAGGCAGATCACGAACGAGACGAAGGCGTTCCAGCGCGCCGAGCGCGCGCGGAACTTGGCCACCAGGCTGTCGCGCTTGATCTCGATCGAGTCGTAGAAGCTCGGGATCACCAGCAGCGTCAGGAAGGTGGAGGTGATCGTGCCGCCGATGATGGCCACGGCCATCGGGCGATAGAACTCCCCGCCCTCGCCAACGCCGATGGCCACCGGCATCATGCCGGCGATCAGCGCGAAGGTGGTCATCAGAATCGGCCGCAGGCGCTTGCGGCCGGCGGCCATCAGCGCCTCCTCGCGGTCGACCCCCTCGTGCTCGAGCGAACGCGCGGCATCGAGCAGCAGGATCGCGTTCTTGGCCACCAGGCCCATCAGCATGATCACGCCGA
>CAZXLI010000541.1:0-2418 GCA_964641795.1 uncultured Bordetella sp.
GCCGACCAGCAAGATCATCAGCATCAACCTCGGGGTCGGCAGCCGGCTGCCGGCCTACTGCACCTCGATGGGCCGCGTGCTGCTGGCCGACCTGAACACCGACGACAGGCAGCGCCGCCTGGCGCTGCGCCGCTTCGAGGCGCTGACCCCGCGCACGCTGACCGACGCGCGGCAGGTCGCCGACAGCATCGACGCGGTGCGCCGCCAGGGCTACAGCATCGTCGACCAGGAGCTCGAGGAAGGCCTGGTGTCGATGGCGGTGCCGATCCGCGACCGCTCGGGCCGCGCCGTGGCGGCGCTGAACATCAGCGGCCAGGTCAGCCGCACGCCGGCGGCGCTGATGCGCGAGAGGCTGCTGCCGAAGCTTCAGGCCGCCGCCGCCGAGATCGGGCGCCTGCTGGCGGCTTGACACCGCCAACCCCTCGGGGAAGGTCGCCGCCGGCGGCCAGGGGCGCGGTACCGAGCGGAGCCGCCCGACCCGGTCCGGGTTGCCCGGTCGGGTTGGGTAGCCCCCGCGGGGGGCGGCCGCCAGACGGCCGGGGGTCAGAGCCCGGGCGCTGGTATCGCGCCCGATCCTTCGCCCGGCGCAAGACGCCTTCCGGCCTCTTGCGTCCGGGCTCAGTCTTTCGTGCCGAAGATCTTGTCGCCGGCGTCGCCCAGACCCGGGATGATGTAGCCGATCTCGTTCAGGTGGCTGTCGATCGCCGCGGTCCAGCAGCGCACGTCCGGGTGCGCCGCTTCGAGCGCGGCGATGCCCTCGGGGGCCGCGACCAGCACCAGCGCGCGGATGTCCTGGCAGCCGCGCTTCTTCAGCAGGTCGACCGTCGCGATCAGCGAACCGGCGGTGGCCAGCATCGGGTCGACGATGATCGCGGTGCGCTCCTCGAGGTGGCCGACGAACTTCTCGAAGTAGTGCACCGGCTGCAGCGTCTCGTGGTCGCGCGACAGGCCGACGACGCTGATCTTGGCGTTCGGGACCAGGTCGAGCACGCCGTCGAGCATGCCCAGGCCGGCGCGCAGGATCGGCACGATCGTCACCTTGCGGCCTGCGATCTGCTCGATCTCGGTCGGGCCGCTCCAGCACTGGATCGTCGTGCGCTCGAGCGGGAAATCGGCCGTCGCCTCGTAGGCCAGCAGGCGCGCCAGCTCGTGCGTCAGCTCGCGGAATTTCTTGGTCGAGATCTGGTCCTCGCGCAGCAGGCCGATCTTGTGGCGCACCAGCGGATGGTTGACGGCGATGACGGGCATGGGGCTCTCGTGCGGCGGGCGTGGAACCGCCAGTGTAGCCAGCCCACCATGACGGAGGGGCCGGCTACAGCGGATCCAGCAGCGCCGGCAGCAACTGCGCCGCCGTGCCGGCCAGGCACAGCTGCGCCTCGTCATCGATCTCGCTGGGCTGCGGGTTGACGATGATCACGAAGGCGCCCTGTCGCCGCGCCTGCGCGGCCAACCCGGCCGCCGGCCACACGGCACCGGAGGTACCGACCACCAGCATCGCCTGGCAATGCTTCGCCGCCTGCTCGGCCGCGTCCAATGCGTGATAGGGCAAGGCCTCGCCGAACCACACGACGCCGGGACGCACCGGGTTGCCGCAGTCGCCGCAGCGCGGCGGCTCGCCGGCCAGCGCCCAGGCCGTGTCGCAGGCCGGGCTGCGCCGGCAGGGTTCGAGCCAGCGCTCGGCCAGGATGTCGCCGTGCAGCCGGATCGCGTCGGCATTGCCGGCACGCTGGTGCAGGTCGTCGACGTTCTGCGTCACCAGCGTCAGCCGGCCCGGATGGCGCTGCGCGAAGGCCGCCAGCGCCAGGTGCCCGGCGTTCGGCAGCGCAGCGCGCACACCGGCGCGGCGCTCGGCATACCAGCGCCAGACGCGGCCCGGGTCGGCCCGGAAGCCCTCCTCGCTGGCCAGCTGCATCGGGTCGAAGCGGGCCCACAGGCCGCTCAGTGCATCGCGGAAGGTCGGGATGCCGCTCTCGGCGCTCATGCCGGCGCCGGTCAGCACGCAGATCGACGCGGCGGCCCGCAGCCGCTCGCGCGCCAGGTCGAGGGGCGCCGCCAGGCCGCTCACTTCAGGCGTTGGCGAAGCGCCTCGTACAGGCAGACCGCCGAGGCGACCGAGACATTCAGGCTCTCGACCGCGCCCTGCATCGGGATGCGCAGCAGCTCGTCGCAGGTCTTGCGGGTCAGCTGCCGCATGCCGGGTCCTTCAGCCCCGAGCACCAGCGCCACGGGGCCGGTCAGGTCGGCGTCGTACAGCGTGCGCTCGGCATCGTCGCTGAAGCCGATGACGCGGATGTCGCGCTCCTTCAGCTCGTTGAGCGTGCGCGCCAGGTTGGTCACCATCAGGTAGGGCACGGTCTCGGCTGCGCCGCTGGCCACCTTGGCCACCGTGGCGTTGAGGCCCACCGCATGGTCCTTGGG
>CAZXLI010000542.1:0-2415 GCA_964641795.1 uncultured Bordetella sp.
GGCGATCGGGCCAGGCGCGATGCCGCAGACCCGGATGCCGAACTGGCCCCACTCCGGCGCCATCGCGCGGGTCATGTGGATCGCCGCGGCCTTGCTCATCGCGTACACGCCGATCTGGCTCAAGGGCCGCAGGCCCGCCATCGATGCGACATTGACGATGCGCCCGCCGGTGAAGGTGCCCGGCGCCGCGCCGCGCGAGCGCGCGATCATGCGCTTGCCGACTTCCTGCGCGACGAAGAAGGCGCCGCGGGTGTTGGTGTCCATCACGTAGTCGAAGTCCTCGGGCGTGACGTCCACCAGCTTCTGCGTGGTGCTGACGCCCGAGTTGTTGACCAGGATGTCGATCGTGCCCATCTCGGTCTCGGCATGGGCCACCGCGGACTTGATGCTGTCGGGGTCGGTGACGTCGAGCGCCACCACATGCGCGTCGCCGCCTTCGGACTCGAGCTCGGCACGCAAGGTCTTCAAGCGCTCGATGCGGCGCGCCGCCAGCACCACGCCGGCGCCTGCCGCGCTGAGCGTGCGCGCGAACTGCGCGCCCAGCCCACTGGACGCGCCGGTGACGAAGGCCACGCGGCCGGAGAGATCGATGCTGTAGCTCATGGTGCTGGACAGGCGTTCTTTGGGGGGTGCGGGCACGATAGCACGCGTCCGCAGCCTTCGAGCCGCGTGCTGTCGGCTCGTGATGATCTGACCCGCTGAGGACAGTCGGCGCTGCCGTCCGCTGGCACGATGGAGGGCCCGACACAAAAAAGCACGATCGTTCTATTTTTCGACGGCGCCGCGTAGAATCCGGCCCGCCTGCATCCGGCCCGGCCGCGGCCCGATCGCTCCCCCATCCTCATCACGAAGCCTGGACAAGACCATGACCCCACAGGAGATCCTCGAGCAATACGGCCCGCGCGAATCGATGGAATACGACGTCGTCATCGTGGGCGGCGGGCCCGGCGGCATGGCCACCGCAATCCGGCTGAAGCAGCTGGCTGCCGCTGCAGGCAAGGAGATTTCAGTCGTCGTGCTCGAGAAAGGCTCGGAACCCGGCGCGCACACGCTCTCCGGCGCGGTGATGGACCCGATCGCCATCAACGAGTTGTTCCCCGATTGGAAGGAGCGCGGTGCGCCACTGAACCAGCCCGTCACTGATGACCAGGTCCTGTTCCTCGGCGCAGACGGCGGCACGGCGACGACGCCGGCCTGGCTGGTGCCCGAGTGCTTCCACAACCATGGCAACTACGTCGTCGCGCTCGGCTCGGTGGTCAAGTGGCTGGGCGAGCAGGCCGAGGCGCTGGGCGTCGAGGTCTTTCCCGGCTTTGCCGCCGCCGAAGTGCTGTACGACGACAAGGGTGCGGTGCGCGGCGTGGCCACCGGCAACATGGGGATCGGCAAGGACGGCCAGCCCGGCGACAACTTCCAGCTCGGCATGGAACTGCTGGGCAAGTACACGGTGTTCGCCGAAGGCGCGCGCGGCCACCTGGGCAAGCAGGTGATCGCGAAGTACCGCCTCGACGAGGGCCGCGACGCGCAGACCTACGCCATCGGCGTCAAGGAGCTGTGGGAAGTGCCGGCCGACAAGGCCCGGCCTGGCCTGGTGGTGCACACCGCTGGTTGGCCGATGGTGGACGACACGTTTGGGGGCGGCTTCCTCTACCACCTGGAAGGCAACAAGGTCACGTTGGGCTTCGTCATCGGCCTGGACTACCAGAATCCGTGGATGAGCCCGTTCGAGGAAATGCAGCGCTGGAAGACCCACCCGGCGATCCGCCAGCACCTCGAAGGCGGCAAGCGCCTGAGCTACGGCGCGCGGGCCATCAACAACGGCGGCCTGCAATCACTGCCCAAGACCGTGTTCCCCGGCGGCGCGCTGATCGGCTGCGACGCGGGGTACCTGAATGCCTCGCGCATCAAGGGCAGCCATTCCGCGATCAAGACCGGCATGCTGTGTGCCGAGGCGGCGTTCGAGGCCGTGACGGCCGGCCGCTCACATGACGAGTTGGCAGCCTATCCCAAGGCCTTCGAGGCCAGCTGGCTGTACAAGGAACTCGAGCGCACCAAGAACTTCAAGCTGTGGTTCAAGCACGGCAAGCTGGTCGGCAACCTGATGACCGGCATCGAACAGTGGCTGCTGCCCAAGCTGGGCATCCAGGCGCCGCCCTGGACGCTGCATTCGACCAAGCGCGACCACCAGTCGCTGCTGCCGGCCAGCGACTGCACGCCGATCGAGTACCCGAAGCCCGATGGCAAGCTCACCTTCGACCGTCTCTCGTCGGTGTTCGTCAGCAACACCAACCACGAAGAGAACCAGCCCGCCCACCTGACGCTCAAGGACGCCAGCGTGCCGGTGGCACTGAACCTGGCCAAGTACGCTGGCCCGGAGGGCCGCTACTGCCCCGCCGGCGTGTACGAGTTCGTCAAGAA
>CAZXLI010000543.1:0-2414 GCA_964641795.1 uncultured Bordetella sp.
CCGGCGACATCCTCGCGATCGACCGCATCAAGGAAATCCACGCCCGCATCCCCAAGACGCACCTGGTGATGCACGGCTCTTCGTCGGTGCCGCAGGAATGGCTGGCGGTGATTCGCGACTACGGAGGCGACATCAAGGAAACCTACGGCGTGCCGGTCGAGGAGATCCAGGAAGGCATCCGGCACGGGGTGCGCAAGGTCAACATCGACACCGACATCCGCCTGGCCATGACCGGCGCGATGCGCCGGCTGTTCGCCGAGCAGCCGAAGGAGTTCGACCCACGCAAGGCGCTGGCCGCGGCGCGCAAGGCGGCCAAGGGCATCTGCGAGGCGCGCTTCGAGGCCTTTGGCTGTGCGGGCAGGGCGCCGCAGCTCAGGCCGCTGCCCCTGGCCGCCATGGTGCAGCGCTACCGCTGAGCGCAGCTGCCGCGAGCCTCACGCATGGGTGGGGGCGGTTGCCAGCCGCATCACATACCCCAGCTTCAGCACGCCGGCCGCCACCGGGATCGACAGGTGTGCCAGCACCTGCACGCCCAGCGGAAATCGGCTGGCCCAGGGGTAGGCCACGGCCACGCCGAGCACCAGGCCGACGACCGAGGCGCTGAGCAGCCGATTGGCCAAGCGGTGGTAGCCGGCCTGCGTGGGGCTCGATGGGGCAGTGGGCAGAGGGGTCGACATGAGATGCTCCTTCAAGTGCATTTTTGATGCATGTTTTGAGGCGTGCGGGCGCGAATCCGTGAACGGAGCTCGCGGTTACTAGCCTCGGATGGGCAGCCGGTGGGCTGCGGGATGAAGCCGGACGATCGCGTCGAAGGTCGGGCCGCCGACGGCGTCGGCCAACGTATGACGGTCCAGCGCGTCGAAGAACGCGTCCTCGGCCTGCGACAGCAGGCGCTTGAGCGCGCAGCGGCCACGCAGCGCGCAGGGCGGCTCGGCGCAGTCGATCAGGTCTTCGGTGCGCTCGAGCGTGCGCACCAGTTCACCCAGGCGGAAACGGTCGGCCGCCCGCGCCAGGCGGATGCCGCCGCCCTTGCCGCGCACCGTCACCAGCCAGCCTTGCTGGCCCATGAACTGCACCACCTTCGTCAGGTGGTTGTGGGCCACCTCGAAGCGCTCGGCAATCTCGGCAATCGTCGTCACATGGGCCGGTGGCGAGGCGCACAGGTACATCAGCACCCGCAGGCCCAGGTCGGTGAAGCGCGTGAGTTGCATGGAAGGGCGTGGCGATCGATTAAATGCATTTTATATGCATCTTCAAACTTCCTGCAAGCCGGGCGGGGCGAACGGGTGGCAGTGGCGCTTCCATTGCGCAAACCCGACCGGCAAGCCGATGACCACCCCCTCGGCGGCGGCCCAACGGCGCGCCGCGCAGGCGCGCAATTTGTTGTGCTCGATCAAGCACTTGCCGCGTTCGCTCGGTGTTTTCCCGCGGCCGGCCGAAACGGGCCCGCAACTTGTGACGTGTTGGCACGCACCCGCCCACCCACCGGAGGAGACACCCCGCATGGAGACCTTTTACGACGTGATGCGCCGCCAGGGCATCTCGCGCCGCAGCTTCCTGAAGTACTGCTCGCTCACGGCCACCTCGCTGGGCCTGGGGCCTGCGTTCGTGCCGCAGATCGCCCATGCGATGGAAACCAAGCCGCGCACGCCGGTGCTGTGGCTGCACGGCCTGGAATGCACCTGCTGCTCGGAGAGCTTCATCCGCAGCGCGCATCCGCTGGCCAAGGATGTCGTGCTGTCGATGATCAGCCTCGACTACGACGACACGCTGATGGCCAGTGCCGGCCACCAGGCCGAGGCCATCCTCGAGGAGGTGATGACCAAGTACAAGGGCAACTACATCCTGGCCGTCGAAGGCAACCCGCCGCTGAACCAGGACGGCATGAGCTGCATCATCGGCGGCCGGCCCTTCGTCGACCAGCTGCGCCACGTGGCCAAGGACTGCAAGGCCATCATCAGCTGGGGCTCCTGCGCCAGCTGGGGCTGCGTGCAGGCGGCCAAGCCCAACCCGACGCGGGCCACGCCGGTGCACCAGGTGATCACCGACAAACCCATCATCAAGGTGCCGGGCTGCCCGCCGATCGCCGAGGTGATGACCGGCGTCATCACCTACATGCTGACCTTCGACCGCATGCCCGAGCTCGACCGCCAGGGCCGGCCGAAGATGTTCTACAGCCAGCGCATCCACGACAAGTGCTACCGCCGGCCGCACTTCGACGCCGGCCAGTTCGTCGAGCACTTCGACGACGAATACGCGCGCAAGGGCTACTGCCTCTACAAGGTGGGCTGCAAGGGCCCGACCACCTACAACGCCTGCTCGACGGTGATGTGGAACGAGGGCACCAGCTTCCCGATCAAGGCCGGCCACGGCTGCATCGGCTGCAGCGAGGACGGCTTCTGGGACAAGGGCTC
>CAZXLI010000544.1:0-2391 GCA_964641795.1 uncultured Bordetella sp.
TCGGCGTGGAAGTTGCCGCCGGAAATCAGCGTGTCGCCGCCCGGCCCGTCGGGGCCGCCGCCAACGAACACCAGCGGGTTGTCGGTGACCGCGTTCGCCTCGCGCAGCAGCACCAGCGCGGCATGGCGCAGCTGGTCGAGGCAGGCGCCCACCACCTGCGGCTGGCAGCGCAGGCAGTAGGGGTCCTGCACGCGGTCGTCGCCGGTCTCGTGGCTCTTGCGGATCTGGCTGCCGGCCAGCAGCGCGCGGTAGTACTGCGCGACATCCATCTGCCCCGGCTGGCCGCGCAGCGCGTGGATGCGCGGGTCGAAGGGCCCGTCGCTGCCGCGCGCGGCATCGACGGTGAGCGCGCCCACCACCAGCGCGGCCTCGAGCACCGGCTCGAAACTCAGCAGCCCGTGCAGCGCCAGCGCGGTGGAGGTCTGCGTGCCGTTGATCAGCGCCAGGCCTTCCTTGGCCGCCAGCTGCAGCGGCGCGAGGCCGGCCTCGGCCAGCATCGCCGCCGCGGGCCGGCGCTGGCCGTCGACCAGGAACTCGCCCTCGCCGATCAAGGCCAGCGTCATGTGCGACAGCGGCGCCAGGTCGCCCGAGGCGCCCACCGAGCCCTGGCTCGGCACATAGGGCACCAGGCCGGCGTTGAACACCGCCAGCAACTGGTCGATGACCACCTGCCGCACGCCCGAGGCGCCGCGCGCCAGCGAGGCGGCCTTCATCGCCAGCATCAGCCGCACCACCGCGGGCTGCAGCGGCTCGCCGACACCCACCGAATGCGAGCGGATCAGGTTCAGCTGCAGGCGGGCCAGGTCGGCTTCGCTGATGCGCTGGTTGGCCAGCTTGCCGAAGCCGGTGTTGACGCCGTACACCGGCTCGTGGCCTTCAGCGGCACGCCGCACGATCGCCGCACTGGCGTCGATGACCGGCTTCGCGGCCGGGTCCAAGGTCAGGCTCAGCCCACCGCGGTGGATGGCCAGCAGGTCCTCCAGCGTCAGCGCGCCGGGCTTCAAGGTCATCTGCAAGATCAGCCTCCGATGAGCTTGGTCGCCTGCAGGCGACCAGAGCCTTCGCCAGGCGCGCGGCCGTCCGCAGCGGACGGCCGCACGTCCGGGCTCAGCATCGGCATGTTGAGACCCTGCTCCTTGGCGCAGGCGATCGCGTCGTCGTAGCCAGCATCGGCATGGCGCATCACGCCGGTGCCGGGGTCGTTCCACAGCACGCGCTCGATGCGCTTCGCGGCCGCGTCGGTGCCGTCGCAGACGATCACCACGCCGGCATGCTGCGAGTAGCCCATGCCGACACCACCGCCATGGTGCAGGCTGACCCAGGTGGCGCCGCCGGCGGTGTTGAGCAGGGCGTTGAGCAGCGGCCAGTCGCTCACCGCGTCGCTGCCGTCGCGCATGGCCTCGGTCTCGCGGTTCGGTGACGCGACCGAGCCCGAATCGAGGTGGTCGCGGCCGATCACGATCGGCGCTTTCAGCTCGCCGGACTTCACCATCTCGTTGAACGCCAGGCCGGCGCGGTGCCGCTCGCCCAGCCCGATCCAGCAGATTCGCGCCGGCAGGCCCTGGAACGCGATGCGCTCGCCGGCCATGTCGAGCCAGCGGTGCAGGTGCTTGTCCTCGGGGAACAGCTCCTTCATCTTCGCGTCGGTCTTGCGGATGTCCTCGGGGTCGCCCGACAGCGCCACCCAGCGGAACGGGCCCTTGCCGCGGCAGAACAGCGGGCGGATGTAGGCCGGCACGAAGCCGGGAAAGTCGAAGGCGTTCTTCACGCCGGTGTCGAAGGCCACCTGGCGGATGTTGTTGCCGTAGTCCACCGTGGGCACGCCCATCTGCTGGAAGCGCAGCATGCCGCGCACATGGGCCGCACAGCCCGCGGCAGCGGCCTCGCGCAGCTCGGCATGGCGCGACGGATCGGCGGCCGCCTCGCGCCACTGCTCGACGCTCCAGCCCGGCGGCAGGTAGCCGTGGATCAGGTCATGGGCCGAGGTCTGGTCGGTCACCAGATCAGGGCGCGGCGCCTCGCCGCGGGCACAGGCCTCGGCCAGTGCGGGCACGATGCGCGCCGCATTGCCCAGCAGGCCGATCGACACCGCCTTGCCCTCGGCCGTGTAGCGCTGGATGCGCGCCAGCGCGTCGTCCAGGTCGCTGGCCTGCTCGTCGAGGTAGCGGCTGCGCAGCCGGAAGTCGATGCGCGACTGCTGGCACTCGATGGTCAGCGAGCAGAAGCCCGCGAAGCTGGCCGCCAGCGGCTGCGCGCCGCCCATGCCGCCGAGCCCGGCCGTGAGAATCCACCGTCCCCTGGCCTCGCCGCCGAAATGCTGGCGCGCGGCTTCGACAAACGTCTCGTAGGTGCCCTGCACGATGCCCTGGGTGCCGATGTAGATCCAGCTGC
>CAZXLI010000545.1:0-2387 GCA_964641795.1 uncultured Bordetella sp.
CGCGGATGCGCTTGGCCTCGGTGATGTTGGTCATCGAGGTCATCCAGCCGGTCTGGTGCCCGCGCGCATCGACCAGCGGCGAGACGTACATGCGCGCATCGAACAGCGTGCCGTTCTTGCGCATCACCTTGACCTCGATGCCGCCGGCCGGGCTGCGGCCCTGCAGTTCCTGCTGCAGCAGGCGGCTGTTCTCGTCGATGCGATCGTGCGGCCAGTAGGGGTAGGGCGGCAGGCGATTGATCAGCTCGGCTTCCGAGAAGCCGGTCATCGCACAGAACGCAGGGTTCACGTAGCTGACGCGGCCTTCGAGGTCCATCGCGCGCATGCCGGTCAGCATCGAGTTTTCCATCGCGCGGCGGAAGTTGGTCTCCTTGACCAGCGCGCCCTGGATCTGGCTGCGCCGGCGCATGTGGCGCCAGGTGCCGAGCAGCATCCACACGGTGAGCACCGACAGCGCCACCACCATCCAGAACAGCGTGTTGCCGATCAGGCCGACCGAGGTGCGGTAGCCGATGCCGCGCAGCACCAGGCCGTTGGCGGCCGGCGCGAAGGGCACGTCGTGGACGATCGACGCGGGCGGGCGGGTGACGCCGGGCATCGCGGTGATGGTGCTGGCGATCACCCGCTCGCGCTCGTCGACGATCGCGATCGCATGGCGGCGCGTCACCTCGGCGGGCACGAAGTGGCGCAGCAGCACGTCGATCGAGTACTCGACCACCAGCGCGCCGGAGAAGCTGCCGCGGTCCAGCAACGGCACATGCAGCTGGAACACCATCGCACCGCTGGGGTCCTTGAACGGGCGCGAGTACATCGGCTGCCGCACGTCACGGGCGGCGATGAAGGCCCATTCGGCTTCGTCCGGCCCGTTGGCGGCGGAAGCGCCGGACGCGGCCGGCTTCGGCGGCGCGGTCCACTCGTCACGCTCGCCGAAGCTCGACTGCCGTGCCCGCACGCGCCGGTCGGCGCCGACCCAGCTGAGGTAGACGATCTCGGGCCGGTCGGAGGTGAATCGCGTGGCCTGGGCCAGGAAGTTCGGCGCCTCGAGCTCGCGCGTGACGATTTCGCGCGCCATGCGCACCAGCTGTTCCTGGTTCTCGATCAGGCGCAGGCGGATCTGCTGCTGCGCGATCTCGGTGTCGCGCTTGACGGTCTCGGCCTCACGCTCGATTTCCTCGTTGCGCAGGTACCAGAAGGCGGAAATGATCGCCGCGAGGAACAGCAGCACCGACACCAGCGGCGCCAGCGTCGCGAACCGATCCTGCCGGGCCGGCGACTGGCGGCGCCACCAGCGGCCAAGCATTCGGCGGCCGATCGACGGGGCGACTGCGGCCGGGGCGCGGGGGTCGGAGGCACTCATGGGATCGATTATCCCGGTGGGGCGGTGCGGCAGACCTTGGTCGCTCCTCGTCAGACCCCTGTGAATGAGCGGAGAATTTCACATTAAGAAATCAACTCGCACCATTTGAAAGACGCCAGAATCTGTGCCACACTCCGCGCCGTCCGCCACGGCCTCGCCACGGGCCGTTCGCTCCCGCCCCCGGAACCAGGAGACAAGCCATGTCCGCAGTGCCCGAATCCTTCCTCGGCGCAGCCGCCAACGATGCTGATGCGCAGGAAACCCGTGAATGGCTCGATGCGCTCGATGCCGTCATCGCCAACGAAGGGCCGGAGCGTGCCCACTTCCTGCTCGAACAGCTGATCGACGAGGCCCGCCAGGCCGGCATCGACCACCCGTTCTCGGCCAACACCGCCTACGTCAACACCATCCCGACGGACCAGGAAGAGCGCTGCCCCGGCAACCTCGAGCTCGAAGAGCGGCTGCGCGGCTTCATGCGCTGGAACGCGATGGCGATGGTGGTCAAGGCCAACCGCCTGAACCCGGCCGACGGCGGCGACCTGGGCGGCCACATCTCCTCGTTCGCGTCGCTGGCCACGATGTTCGGCGCCGGCTTCAACCACTTCTGGCACGCAGAACACGAGGGCCACGGCGGCGACCTGCTGTACATCCAGGGCCACTCGGCGCCCGGCGTCTATGCCCGCGCCTACATGGAAGGCCGCATCACCGAGGAGCAACTGCTGAACTTCCGCCAGGAAGTCGACGGCAAGGGCCTGTCGAGCTACCCGCACCCGAAGCTGATGCCCGAGTTCTGGCAGTTCCCCACGGTGTCGATGGGCCTGGGTCCCTTGATGGCCATCTACCAGGCCCGATTCCTGAAGTGCCTGCATGCCCGCGGCATCGCCAACACCGAGAACCGCAAGGTCTGGGTCTTCTGCGGTGACGGCGAGATGGACGAACCCGAATCGCTGGGCGCGATCGGGCTGGCGGCGCGCGAGAAGCTCGACAACCTGATCTTCGTCATCAACTGCAACCTGCAGCGGCTCGACGG
>CAZXLI010000546.1:0-2386 GCA_964641795.1 uncultured Bordetella sp.
CGTCAAAGGTCGGCCCGTACCTGTCACTCCGCTCGCCCGTTGTGAGGTCCACCCTGCACCTCTGCCTTGATGCCGACCGCCGTCAACCCTTCGACCAGCTGGCGCCGCACATGCTCGACGCTGCGCTCGCGCTCGACCCGCGGGTGCGCCAGCTGCTGCGCCACCTGCTTGTAGGTCTCGGGCTGCAGGAAGCGGAACGCCAGGTCCTCGAGCTCCCACTTGATCTGCCAGATGCCCAGCCGGTTGGCCAGCGGGGCGAAGACCTGCTGCGTCTCCAGCGCCAGCGCGGCGGGGCAGACGTGGCGGGCGTTCGCGTACCAGCGCATGGTCTGCAGTCGCGAGGCCAGCCGCAGCAGCACCACGCGCAGGTCGCGCGAGAAGGCCAGCAGCATTTTGCGCACGCGCTCGGTCTGCAGCGCATGCTGCTCGTGCTCGACCTGCGCCTCGCGCGCCGCGCGCTGGATCTGCACCAGCTTGCGGGTGTGCACCACCAGGCTCGCGTAGCTGTCACCGAAGGCCTTGGCCACCATCTCCTCGGGCCTTTGCAGGTAGTCGCCCGCATAGACGAGGTAGGCCGCGGCACGCATCGACGGCGCCGCGCCAATGCCTTGCAGGATGGCCGCCACGCCATCCGCATGCGCCAGCGCATCCTCACCGGTGTCCAGGCGCTGGCCGGCCAGCAAGGGCTCGGCAAAGGCCCGCGCACGCTCCAGTGCCGAGCGGCCGTGATCGTCCGCTTCGGAAGGCGTCTGGTGGTCGGTCGGCGCCAGCTCGGCGCCCGACAGTTGAACAATCGCTGCGGGCCCCTGCGGCGCCGTGATGGCGCCGCTCTTCATGCCGCCAGCAGGAACTCGCGCACCACCTGCACCTGGTCGGGCTGCTGCAGCGTTGGCGCATGGCCGACGCCCGCGAACTCGACCAGCCTTGCACGAGGACCCCGCTGCGTCATCGCCTGCGCGGTCTCGCGCGACAGCAGGTCGGATTCAGCGCCGCGCAACAGCAAGGTGGGCACCTGCAGCCGGTCGTAGGCCTGCCACAGCATCGCTTCACCGGCGGCCGCCAGCTCGGGCGTGACCATGCGGAAAGGCACCGCAATCGCCGGGTCGTAGTGCGGCTTGAAGCCAGCCCCGTCAGGCTTCAACTGCGGACGCGTCATCGCCAGCCATTGCTCGCGGGTGTGCGGGCCGAAGCTCTGCGAGATGGCCCACAGCGCATCGGCCGCCTCTTCCACCGTGGACCAATGCGCGGGCTGCCCGAGGTAGGCGCCGATGCGTTCCAGCGCCGCATACTGGATGGCAGGCCCTACGTCGTTGAGCACCAGCCGGCGCAGCGGCGAACCCGGCAGCGCCGCCAGGCCCAGGCCGATGAGCCCACCCATCGAGGTACCAACCCAGTCGAGCTGTTCGGCGTCCAGCCGCGCCAGCAAGGTCACCATGTCGGCCACATAGGCCGGGATCGCGTAGCCCGCGGGGTCCTTCAACCAATCGGATTGGCCGCGGCCGACCACATCGGGGCACACCACGCGATAGCTGGCACTCAGGGCCTGGGCCAGCGTCTCGAAGTCGCGCCCCTGGCGTGAAAGGCCATGCACGCACACCAGCACACGTCGGTTGGCCGGATCGCCCCACTCCCAGTACGCCATGCGGTGCAGGCCCTGCCCGCTCAGGCACTGCACTTGCTTCAAGCGTGGTTCAGTCACGATTCAGGCTCCTTGCCGATAATCATCGCAGCAACTGGACGGAGATTCTCTGATGCTCACTGGAAAAACCGCACTGGTCACCGGCTCGACCAGCGGCATCGGCCTGGGCCTGGCCGTGGCCCTGGCCAAGGCCGGCGCGAACGTGATGCTCAACGGCTTCGGTGAAGTCGAGAGCGCCAAGGCCGAGGTCGCCAAGCACGGCGGCAAGGTCTCGTACCACGGTGCGGACATGAGCAAACCCGCCGAGATCGAAGCCATGGTGCGGGCCTGCGAAGCCGAGTTCGGCACGCTGGACATCCTGGTCAACAACGCCGGCATCCAGCATGTCGCGAACATCGAGGACTTCCCGATCGAGCGCTGGGACGCGATCATCGCGATCAACCTCAGCTCGGCCTTCCACACCACGCGGCATGCCCTGCCCGGCATGAAGCAGCGCAACTGGGGCCGCGTGATCAACGTGGCCTCGGTGCACGGGCTGGTGGCCTCGGCGCAGAAGTCGGCCTATGTCGCCGCCAAGCACGGCATCGTCGGCTTCACGAAGGCCGCGGCGCTCGAATGCGCCACCACCGGGGTCACGCACAACGCCATCTGCCCGGGCTGGGTGCTGACGCCGCTGGTGCAGAAGCAGATCGATGCGCGCGCAGCGCAGGCCAACATCAGCAAGGAACAGGCACAGAAGGAACTGCT
>CAZXLI010000547.1:0-2385 GCA_964641795.1 uncultured Bordetella sp.
ATGCAGGAAGTGACGCGCTTCCGCATGACCACGCACCCGCTGGAATTCGATCTGTACTACAGCCTCTGATCCCTGCATCGCGGTCAACGCATCGAAAGGGGCGGCTTCGGCCGCCCCTTTTCCATGCTGGGCCACAATGCGCCGTGCGATTGGAGTCCACCATCATGAAGCGCAGGTCCCTCTCTTTCAGCCTGTTGCTCTACGCCGCCGCGGTGGCGCAAGCGCAGGGCGCGGCTTCGGCGCCGGCGGCAGCCCCCAACGGGCCGGCCGTCGTGTACCGTTGCCCAGGCCCGCCGGTGCTGTACACCGATGCGCTCTCGGCCACCGAGGCGCGCGAGAAGAACTGCCGCCCGATCGAGGGTGCGCCGGTCACCGTGGTGCAGATGCCCAAGCCCCGGCCCGCGGCCGCTGCCAAGCCGAGCGACGCCAAGGTGGACCCGACCGCCCAGCGTGAGCGCGACAACGACGCCCGCGCCATCCTCGAATCGGAGCTGCGGCGCGAGGAAGACAAGCTCGCTGCGCTCAAGCGCGAGTACAACAACGGCGAACCCGAGCGCCGCGGCGAAGAGCGCAACTACCAGACCTACCTCGATCGCGTGTCGGCCTTGAAGGCCAGCATCACGCGCAGCGAGAGCGACATCGCGGCCATCAAGCGCGAGCTCGCCAAGATCCAACCCTAGGAACCTTTCACGATGAGCCCGACCCGCGCCGAGAACAGCCGCTTCGAGGCGCTGGACCTGCTGGCCACGATGGTGGCAGTGGTGCAGGGCGATGGCGCGCTGCTGTACGTCAACGCCATGTTCGAGACGGTGGCGGGCATCTCGCGCCGCAGCCTGATGCGCTCGAACCTTTTCGACTGGTTTGCCGATGGCGCGCAACTGCGCGAGACGCTCACGGCGGTGCTGCGCAACGAGATCGCCACCGGCCGCTTCGACGGCACGATGCGCCGCACGCCGCTGGCCGCCCACGAGATGCTGCCGGTGCACGTGATCGTCAACCAGATCGAACATGGCAGCGATCGCGTGCTGGTCGAGATGCTCGAGATCGAACAGCAGACGCGCCAGGACCGCGAAGAGCGGGCGATCGGTCAGGTGCAGGCCAACAAGGAGCTGATTCGCAACCTCGCACACGAGATCAAGAACCCGCTGGGCGGCATCCGCGGCGCGGCGCAGCTGCTGGCGATGGACCTCAACTCGAAGGAGCTCACCGAGTACACCAACGTCATCATCCACGAGGCCGATCGCCTGCAGGCCCTGGTCGACCGCCTGCTCGCACCGCACCGGCGCGCGCAGGCGGTGGCCGACGTCAACATCCACGAGGTCTGCGAGCGCGTGCGTTCGCTGGTGCTGGCCGAGTACCCGCAGGGCCTGGCGGTGCTGCGCGACTACGACACCTCGATCCCCGACTTTCGCGGCGACCGCGAGCAGCTGATCCAGGCGGTGCTGAACATCGCGCAGAACGCGGCGCTGGCGCTGGCCGAGCGCATCGCGGCGGGCGACGCCAGGCTGATCCTGCGCACCCGCGTCGCACGCCAGGTCACCATCGGCAAGCAGCGCTTCCGACTGGCACTGGAATTGCATATCGAGGACAACGGACCGGGCGTGCCCGAGGAAATCCGAGATCGCATCTTCTACCCGCTGGTGTCAGGGCGCGAAGGCGGTTCCGGCCTCGGGCTCACACTGGCGCAGACCTACGTGCAGCAGCATCAAGGCATGATCGAATGCGACAGCGTCCCCGGCCGGACCGTGTTCAGGATCGTGATACCGCTGCCCTGAAGCAGGGGCGACAACGAGGAAGACAGGCCGCCGCCGCATGAAACCCATCTGGATCGTAGACGACGACCAATCCATCCGCTTCGTGCTCGAGAAGGCCTTGCAGCGCGAGCAGTTCGCCGTGCGCATCTTCTCCAATCCGCGCGATGTGCTGACCGCGCTGGATGACGACGAGCCCCAAGTGCTGGTGAGCGACATCCGCATGCCCGGCGGCTCCGGCATCGAACTGCTGGGCAAGGTCAAGCAGCGCCACCCGGGCCTGCCGGTCATCATCATGACCGCCTACTCCGACCTGGACAGCGCCGTCTCGGCCTTCCAGGGTGGCGCCTTCGAGTACCTGCCCAAGCCCTTCGACCTGACCAAGGCGATCGAACTGATCCGCCGTGCGGTCGACGAGAGCCTGCGCGAGGAAGTGCGCGACGCCGCGGCAGCCGAGATGCCCGAGATGCTGGGCCAGGCACCGGCAATGCAGGACGTGTTCCGTGCGATCGGCCGCCTGAGCCAGAGCAACGTGACGGTGCTGATCACCGGCGAGTCGGGCTCGGGCAAGGAACTGGTGGCGCGCGCGCTGCACAAGCACAGCCCGCGCGGCGACCTGGGGCAGAACGGCCCG
>CAZXLI010000548.1:0-2384 GCA_964641795.1 uncultured Bordetella sp.
TCCGCGACCGCGGCCAGGACGCGCTGATCATCTATGACGACCTCTCCGAGCAGGCCGTTGCCTACCGCCAGGTCTCGCTGCTGCTGCGCCGCCCGCCGGGCCGCGAAGCCTTCCCCGGCGACGTGTTCTATCTGCACAGCCGCCTGCTCGAGCGCGCCGCTCGCGTGAACGCCGACTATGTCGAAGCCTTCACCAAGGGTGAAGTCAAGGGCAAGACCGGTTCGCTGACCGCGCTGCCGATCATCGAGACGCAGGCCGGCGACGTGTCCGCGTTCGTGCCGACCAACGTGATCTCGATCACCGACGGCCAGATCTTCCTGGAGACCTCGCTGTTCAACAGCGGCATCCGTCCCGCCATCAACGCCGGTATCTCGGTGTCGCGCGTGGGTTCGGCGGCGCAGACCAAGCTGGTCAAGAGCCTCTCCGGCGGCATCCGTACCGACCTGGCGCAGTACCGCGAGCTGGCGGCGTTCGCGCAGTTCGCTTCCGACCTCGACGACGCCACCCGCAAGCAGCTGGACCGCGGTGCCCGCGTGACCGAACTGCTGAAGCAGGCGCAGTACCTGCCGTTGCCGATCAGCCTGATGGCGGCCTCGGTGTTCGCGGTGAACAAGGGCTTCCTCGACAACGTCGACGTCAAGAAGGTGCTGTCGTTCGAACACGGCCTGCACCAGCACCTGAAGTCCAGCCACGCTGCGCTGCTGGCCAAGCTGGAGAACGACAAGGCGATGGACAAGGCTGCCGAGGAAGAGCTCACCGCTGCGATCGTCGCGTTCAAGAAGTCGTTCGCCTGATCCCCGCACGCCCAGACAAGGAGCACCGTCATGGCGGTCGGTAAAGAGATCCGCGGCAAGATCAAGAGCTTCGAGAACACGAAGAAGATCACCAAGGCCATGGAAATGGTCTCGGCCTCGAAGATGCGCAAGGCGCAGGACCGCATGCGCCATGCACGGCCCTATGCGGACAAGATCCGCAACATCACGGCCAACCTGTCGCAGGCCAACCCCGAGTACAAGTCGGCCTACATGCGCACGGGCGGCAACGCCAAGGTGAGCGGCTTCATCGTCGTCACCACCGACAAGGGTCTGTGCGGCGGCCTGAACACCAACGTGCTGCGCGCGGTGACCAACAAGATCCGCGACCTGCAGACGGCGGGCTCGCAGTCGCAGGCGGTGGCCATCGGCAACAAGGGCTTCAACTTCCTGAACCGCATCGGCGCGAAGGTGGTGAGCCATGTCACGCAGCTCGGCGACGCGCCGATGCTCGAGAAGCTGATCGGTCCGGTCAAGGTGATGCTCGATGCCTTCGTCGAAGGCAAGGTCGACGCGGTCTACCTGTGCTACACGAAGTTCATCAACACGATGAAGCAGGAACCGGTGATCGAGCAACTGCTGCCGTTGGCGGCGGAACGCCTGGAGCAGACGGCCGCGGAAAAGGCCCAGTACGGCTGGGACTATCTGTACGAGCCGGATGCGCCCACCGTCATCAACGATCTGCTCACGCGCTACATCGAGGCCCTGGTCTACCAGGCGGTGGCCGAGAACATGGCGTCCGAGCAATCCGCCCGCATGGTGGCGATGAAGGCGGCAACCGACAACGCCGGCAACCTGATCGCGGAGCTGAAGCTGGTCTACAACAAGACCCGCCAGGCGGCGATCACCAAGGAACTGTCCGAAATCGTTGGCGGTGCGGCCGCCATCAGCGGCTGACCCTCAGCCCGCGCAACGAATACTGTTTGAAGGATTGAAAAATGGCACAAGGCAAGATCGTTCAGTGCATCGGCGCGGTGGTGGACGTGGAGTTCCCGCGCAATGAAATGCCCAAGATCTACGACGCGCTGAAGCTCGCGGGCTCGCCGCTGACGCTGGAAGTGCAGCAGCAGCTGGGCGATGGCGTGGTGCGCACCATCGCGCTGGGCTCGTCGGACGGCCTGCGCCGCGGCCTGGTGGTCAGCAACACCGGCAATCCGATCACGGTGCCGGTGGGCAAGGCCACGCTGGGCCGCATCATGGACGTGCTCGGCAACCCGATCGACGAGCGCGGCCCGGTCGACCAGACCCTGACCGCCTCCATCCACCGCAAGGCGCCGACCTACGACGAGCTGAGCCCCTCGCAAGAGCTGCTCGAGACCGGCATCAAGGTGATCGACCTGATCTGCCCGTTCGCCAAGGGCGGCAAGGTGGGCCTGTTCGGCGGTGCCGGCGTCGGCAAGACCGTGAACATGATGGAGCTGATCAACAACATCGCGAAGGCGCACTCGGGCCTGTCGGTGTTCGCGGGCGTCGGCGAGCGCACGCGCGAGGGCAACGACTTCTACCACGAGATGATGGAGTCGGGCGTCATCGACGCCGAGAACCTCGAGAACTCGAAGGTGGCGATGGTGT
>CAZXLI010000549.1:0-2376 GCA_964641795.1 uncultured Bordetella sp.
TTCCGGTCCCGACGTTCCGGTTGCCTATGACCGCTTCCGCGACCGCGTGATCTTCCCTATTCGCGATGGGCGCGGCCAGGTGATCGCCTTCGGCGGCCGGGCGCTTTCCAGCGACCAGCCCGCCAAATACCTCAATTCGCCGGAAACCCCGGTGTTCCACAAGGGGCAGGAGCTCTACGGCCTGTTCGAAGCGCGCCAGGCGCTGCGCGCGAAAGGGTACGCACTGGTCGTCGAGGGCTACATGGACGTGGTGGCACTGGCGCAATGGGGCTTCCCGAATGCCGTGGCCACGCTGGGCACCGCCTGCACCGCGGACCATGTGGCCAAGTTGTTCCGCTTCACTGACTCGGTGGTGTTCAGCTTCGACGGTGACGCGGCCGGCCGCCGCGCCGCGGCGCGTGCGCTGGAGGCGGCATTGCCCCATGCGACGGATTTGCGCACGATCCGCTTCCTGTTTCTGCCGCCTGAGCACGACCCCGACTCGTACGTGCGGGAACTCGGGCCGGAGGCTTTCGAGCAGGCCGTGGCCCAGGCCGTACCCCTGTCGGAGCAGCTGCTGGTGCATGTGGCAGCCGACTGCGACCTGGCCACGGCCGAGGGCCGATCGAAGATGCTGAGCCAGGCGCAGCCGCTCGTCGCGTTGATGCCCGATGGCCTGTTGCGCGAGCAGTTGGTGTCCGAACTGGCACAGCGCGGCGGCGTGGCGCTGGACGTGCTGGGCGCGCACTGGGCGCGCCGGGCCGAGCGCCAGGCGGCCCGCCGCCAGCAGGAGAGCGGAGCGGCACCACCCGCGTCTGCGTCCGGCGCTCGGGCACGGGCCAGGCCGATGTCCGGCATGCGTGCCCCGCCGCAGACCGCGACGCTGCTCGATCGGGCCGCCTGGCTGCTGGCGCGGCATGCCGGTGTATGGCTGCAACTGTCGGCCGACGATCACGAGTTCCTGGCCAGCCAGCCGGCGCCGTATGCCGGTTTCTTTGCGGCGCTGGAGCGGGTTCTCCACGATCACGGACCGATGAGCGTCAGCGCCCTGCTCGAAGAGCTCGAACGCGATGCGGACGCCGACACACTGCGGCCACTGCTGCAGCGGCTGCGTGGCTTCCACGAGGTCGACGACGAAGACCCGCCGGCGCTGGTGGCCGCGGTCCTGCAGCGGCTGCGTCAGCGGGCCGTGGACGATGAATTGCAGTGGCTGATCGAATCGGGCGAGCTCTCCGAGGCGGCCACCGAACGGCGCAACGCGCTGATCGCGCTGCGCGCCGAAATGAAGAACACCGCGGCACGCGCTGCATCGGCCTAGCTTCTTTGACGAATGCGCCGAACTCGCCGATAATGCTAGATTGGTTGCATCGGCAAGAGTGACGGCAGCACCTCCGGGCCCCGGCCACCCGCGAAACGGGTACGCACAGCGCATAAGGCCACCCATTACCCGCAAGGGCTGCACACCAAAGACGTCCACGCGAACTTGCCCGGCCGAACCGTATCCACCATACCTGGGGGCCCCCGGGGGCGTTGCTGCAGTCGTTCGCAGCAGCGCTCGGCAAAGCATTGCGCTGCCGCTTGTTGAATCGGTCTCGGGACCCACATTTCGACTATCCGCGCAAGGAACCGCATGAACGCCAAGAAGACCGACGCCTCCGCCCACAGCCCCGCGCCCGCCCCTGCCGCTGCTCCGGCCAAGGGCAAGGCTGGCAAGGCGGCGGTCGATGAGGCCACCAAGGCCACCGCCCGCAAGCCCGCCGCCGCCCCTGCGCCTGCCCCTGCGAAGCCGGCGGCCAAGTCCGCCGCCGCGCCGGCCAAGCCGGCCGCCAAGGCCGAGAGCAAGCCCGCGGCAAAAGCCGCCGCCAAGGGCGGCAAGGCTGCCAAGGGCAAGGAAGCGCCGAAGGCCGAAGAAGAAGACCTGAGCGACATCGAGGCCGAGTTCGCAGGCGAACCCGAAGCCGAGGTCGCCGAAGAAGTCAGCGGCGAGGCCGAGGCCAAGGCCAAGCCGCTGCGCATGAAGGTGTCGCGCGCGAAGGAGCGTGCGCTGATGCGCGAGTTCGGCCTCGACGAGACCACGCTCACCGAAGAAGAAGTCGCCAAGCGCCGCCTGGAGCTGAAGACGCTCATCAAGATGGGCAAGACGCGCGGCTTCCTGACCCACCAGGAAATCAACGACCACCTGCCCGAGAAGCTGGTCGAGAACGAGATCCTGGAAGCCATCGTCTCGATGCTCAACGACATGGGCATCGCGGTGTACGAGCAGGCCCCCGATGCCGCGACGCTGCTGATCGCTGGCGGCTCCACCACCACGGCCACCGAGGAAGAGGCCGAGGAAGCCGCCGAAGCTGCACTGTCGACGGTCGATTCCGCGTTCGGCCGCACCACCGACCCGGTGCG
>CAZXLI010000550.1:0-2375 GCA_964641795.1 uncultured Bordetella sp.
GTATGGCCCACTCGCGTCAGCGGGCCGAGCGCCGGGCCGCGCCCAAGCCGGCCCGCGCCCCCCCGGGGGGCCGGCCGTCGTACTCGACGGACGGGGGGTGGTCACTTCTTCGGCTCGGACTTCGCGTTGTAGCGCTTGTTCCACTCGTCGAGGATGCGCTCGCGGTTCGCGGCGGCGACCGTGAAGTCCATCTTCACCAGCCGGGCCTCGTAGTCCTTCGGCACGTTGGCCAGTGGCGCGGCGACGCCGGGCTGCGCGGTGATGGCGAAGTTCTTGCCGTACAGCAGCATCGCGTCCTTGCTCGAAGCCCAGTCGGCCAGCTTCTTGGCGGCGTCGAGCTTCTTGGTGCCCTTGTGGATGCCGAAGGCCTCCAGGTCCCAGCCCAGGCCCTCCTTCGGGAACACCAGGTCGATCGGCGCGCCCTTGGCCTTGTTGGTGTTGGCGCGGTACTCGAAGCTGATGCCGACCACGTACTCACCCGAAGCGGCCATGTTGCAGGGCTTGGAGCCCGAGTGCGTGTACTGCGCGATGTTCTCGTGCAGCCCGTCCATGAACTTCCAGCCACCGCCCTTGCCATTGTCATCGCCCCAGAGCGTGAGCCAGGCGGTGACATCGAAGAAGCCGGTGCCCGACGAGGCCGGGTTCGGCATCACGATCTGGCCCTTGTAGGCGGGCTTGAGCAGGTCCTTCCAGGTCTCGGGCTTGGGGATGTTCTTCTTCTGCGCCTCGACGGTGTTGAAGCACACGGTGGCGCCCCACACGTCCATGCCGAACCAGGCCGGCGGGTACTTCTTGTCGCGGTACTGGCTCATGATCGCGTCCAGGTTCAGCGGGCGGTACGGCTCGAGCATGCCGTTCTTGTCCAGCAGCGCCAGGCTGGAAGCGGCCACGCCCATCACCGCATCGGCCTGCGGGTTGGCCTTCTCGGCCAGCAGCTTGGCGGTGATGACGCCGGTGGAGTCGCGCACCCACTTCAGCTCGATCTCGGGGTGGACCTTGTTGAAGCCCTCCTGGTAGGCCTTGAGCTGGTCGGTCTCGAGCGCGGTGTAGACCAGCAGCGTGGTCTTCTGGGCGGCGGCCGGCAGGGCCAGCGCCAGCAAGGTACCGGCGGCCAGCAACTGGAATGAACCCGGGATTCGCATGGACAACTCCTGTTTGCAGAGGCGAAAAAAGCGAAAGGGCGAGAGCTTGTGCCGCCGGCAGTGACCGCGTGATGACACGCCGGCCCGATTCAGCGAGCGGCCAATCTATCGCCGTGTTTCCCAGTGTGTCAACGGTAGTTTGCTGATTGTTGACAATCTACCGTTGGCCGCTTCCAATGCGGTGCATGAAGCGCGAGGCCCATCCGACGATCGCCCTGTTGCAGTCCAGCTCGCTCACCAGCGTGGTGCAGCAGGAGATCGAGCGCCGCATCCTGCAGGGCGAGCTGGCCCCCGGCGCGAAGCTGATCGAGGCCGAGCTGGCCACCGGATTGGGAGTTTCCCGGGGGCCGGTGCGCGAGGCCTTCCGCATGCTCGAAGAGGCCGGCCTGGTACGCCAGGAAAAGAACCGCGGCGTGTTCGTGCGCGACATCCCGCTCGACGAGGCGATGGAGATCTACGACCTGCGCGCGATGATGGACGAAGCGGTCGGCCGGCAGCTGGCCGAGCGCATCACGCCCGAGCAGCTGAAGGCCGTGCGCGCCATGGTCGATGCGATGGAGAAGGCGGTGAAGGCCGGCGACGCCGACGGCTACCACCTGCTGAACCTCGATTTCCACGACAAGCTGGTCGAGTTTGCCGGCAATCGCAAGCTCACCGCCATCTACCGCCGGCTGATCAACGAGCTCTCGCTGTTCCGCCGCATGAACCTGGCCGATCGCAAGCTGCTGCCGATCTCGGCCGGCGAGCACCGCGCCATCGTCAAGGCCATCGCCTCGGGCGACCCCGCCGCCGCGGGCCGGGCGATGCGCGAGCACGTGCTGGTCAGCAAGGACCGCACGCTGAAGAACAACACGCCGCAGACGGCGCCGGTGAAGCCGGCCGCCGCGACGGTGACGAACCGAAAGGCGATGTCGAATGCTTGAAGTCAACGGGCGGCGCTATGCGCTGCCGAAGCAGCCCACCGTGGTCGTCTGTGTCGACGGCTGCGAGCCCGACTACCTGGCCCAGGCCGTGGCCGGCGGGCAGATGCCCTGGATGAAGCGCACGCTGGCCACAGGCTCCGCGCTGGTGGCCGACTGCGTGGTGCCCAGCTTCACCAACCCGAACAACCTGAGCATCGTCACCGGCGCGCCGCCTTCGGTGCATGGCATCTGCGGCAACTACCTCTTCGATGTCGAGACCGGCACCGAGGTGCTGATGGCCAAGCGGGACACCACGGTCGCGCAGTGGGAG
>CAZXLI010000551.1:0-2374 GCA_964641795.1 uncultured Bordetella sp.
ATCAACGTGCTGCAGGGGCGCATGAGCATCGTCGGCCCGCGCCCGCATGCGGTCGCGCACAACGAGGAATACCGCAAGCTCATCAAGGCCTACATGGTGCGCCACAAGGTCAAGCCGGGCATCACCGGCTGGGCCCAGGTGAACGGCCAGCGCGGCGAGACGGACACGCTGGACAAGATGCAGGCCCGCGTCGAGTACGACCTGGAGTACCTGCGCAACTGGTCGCTGGGATTCGACCTGCAGATCATCGCGCGCACCGTCAAGGTCGCGTTCTTCGACCGCAATGCCTACTGATCACAGCCGCGGCCTCGGCCGCCACCGGAGCCCTGCCCGATGAAGCTTTGCCGCCCCGCCCTCGCCCTGTTCCTGACGCTCGCTGCCGGACTGGCAACGGCCGAGACGAGCCCGTACTACCTCGGCGTCTCGCAAGGCTTCAGCCACGACTCCAACGTCTACCGGCTGGGTGACAGCAGCAGCTTGCCAACCGGTCTGCAGCGCAGCGACACGATCTCCACCACCTCGCTGCTGGCCGGGCTCGACCAGCCGCTGGGCCGGGGCCGCCTGTTCGGCAGCGCTGCACTGCGCGCCAATCGCTTCAGCGACAACGACGGGCTGAACAACCAGTCGTACAACGCCAACGTGGGCCTGGACTGGGCATCGGTCAACCACCTGTCGGGCACGCTCAGCGCGGCGGCCACCCAGAACCTGGCGCGCTTCAATCCGGACAACGACGTGCCCACGGTGTTCCGCAAGAACGTCGAACGCACCAACCAGTTCGACGCGCGCGTGCGCCTGGGCGTGGTCACCCGCTGGACGGCCGAGGTCGATGTCGGTTGGCGGCAGGTGGACTACAGCGCCGACGAGTTCAACTCGCGCGAATACGGGCAGAGCGTCCTCTCGACCGGCCTGCGCTACAACCCCAGCGGCGCGCTGACACTGGGCGCCTTCGTGCGCTACACCGACGGCAAATTCCAGCACTACAAGGCACTGGGCAACGGTGCCTTCCAGGCCGACGACTACAAGCGCAAGGACCTCGACCTCACCGGCGCCTGGGTGCCCAGCGCGGCCAGCACGCTGAACGCACGCCTGACCCTCAGCCGCGTCGACCACAGCGAGGCGGTCCGCCGCGACTTCTCCGGCGCGACCGGGCTGCTGCGCTGGCAGTGGAAGCCCAGCGGCAAGCTGGCCTTCAACACCGTGCTGTCGCGCGACACCGGCGAGGAGACCGCCTTCCTCGACTACGGCACATCGCAGATCCTGGCCAGCGATGCCTTCAGCAAGACCATCACGCAGCTGCGCTTCAACGCCGACTACGAGCTGAGCGCCAAGGTGCAGCTGGGCGCTGGCACCGCCTGGACCCGCCGCGCGCTGGCCGACACCTTCACCTTTGCCGGTGGCGCGGCGCTGCCGCGCGAAGGCCGCGATACCGGCACGTCGCTGAGCCTCAATGCCCGCTGGACGCCGCTGCGCAGCCTGCAGCTGAGCTGCGACGTCTCGCGCGATCGCCGGACCGCTGCCGGCGCGCTGTCGGATGCGTACAGCGTCACGGTCTACGGCTGCACGGGGCAGTTCATGCTGCAGTAAGCTCGCCGCCGCATGACGACGACCCGAACCGCCTCCATCCTGCTCACCGGTGCCACCGGCTACATCGCCTCCCACACCTGGCTGGCCCTCTGGGCCGCCGGGTTCGACGTGGTGGGTGTCGACGATTTCTCCAACAGCTCGCCCGAGGTCCTGAACCGGCTGCAGCAACTGGCCGGCCGCGCACCCGTGTTCGAGCGCGCCAGCGTCTGCGATGCCGCCGCGATGCAAGGCATCTTCGAGCGGCACCGCATCGATGCCGTGGTGCACTTCGCGGCCTTCAAGGCGGTAGGCGAATCGACGCAGAAGCCCCTGGCCTACTACGCCAACAACATCGGCGGGCTGCTGACGACCACGCAGACCATGCTGGCCCATGGGTGCCGGCGCTTCGTGTTCAGCTCCAGCGCCACGGTGTACGGCGACCCGCAGCGCCTGCCGATCACCGAGGACGCGCCGCTGTCGGCCACCAACCCCTACGGCCAGACCAAGCTGATCGGCGAGACCATCCTGCGCGACCTCGGCGCGGCCGACAGCCAGTGGCAGACCGCCTGCCTGCGCTACTTCAACCCCGTGGGCGCGCACGAGAGCGGACGCATCGGCGAGGACCCCAAGGGCCTTCCCAACAACCTCATGCCCTTCGTCATGCAAACCGCGGCCGGCCGCCATCCCAAGGTTCGCGTCTTCGGCGACGATTACGACACCCCGGACGGCACCGGCGTGCGCGACTACGTCCACGTCGTGGACCTGGCCCGCGGCCACGTCGCCGCCCTCGAGAAGCTCGACCTCTTCGACG
>CAZXLI010000552.1:0-2374 GCA_964641795.1 uncultured Bordetella sp.
CCGCTGATGCACGACACGCCGGCCGAGCTGGCGCAGCCCTTCGAGGTGAAGGACTGGAAGCGCGGCGAGGTCGACCTGATCCCCGGCAAGACCGCGCCGCAGATCACGGTGGTCGAGCGCGACTACCCGAACACCTACAAGCGCTTCACCGCCCTCGGGCCGCTGATGAACACGCTGGGCAACGGCGGCAAGGGCATCGGCTGGAAGACCGACACCGAAGTGCAGCAGCTCGGCGAGCTGAACGGCTTCGTGCAGGAACCCGGCGCCACGCAGGGCCGGCCGAAGATCGAGACCGACATCGACGCCGCCGAGGTGGTGATGATGCTGGCGCCCGAAACCAACGGCCATGTCGCGGTGAAGGCCTGGGAGGCCCTGGCCAGGCAGACCGGCCGCGAGCATGCGCACCTGCCGCTGCACCGCGAGGACGAGAAGATCCGCTACCGCGACATCCAGGCGCAGCCGCGCAAGATCATCAGCTCGCCCACCTGGAGCGGGCTGGAGAGCGAGAAGGTCTCGTACAACGCCGGCTACACCAACGTGCATGAGCTGATCCCCTGGCGCACGCTCACCGGCCGCCAGCAGTTCTACCAGGACCACCCGTGGATGCGCGCCTTCGGCGAAGGCTTCACCAGCTACCGCCCGCCGGTGGACCTGAAGACGATTGCCGAGGTCAAGGGCCGCAAGCCCAATGGCGAAAAGGAAGTGGTGCTGAACTTCATCACCCCGCACCAGAAGTGGGGCATCCATTCGACCTACAGCGACAACCTGCTGATGCTGACGCTCAACCGCGGCGGCCCGGTGGTGTGGCTGTCGGAAGACGATGCGAAGCAGGCCGGCATCGTCGACAACGACTGGATCGAGCTGTTCAACGCCAACGGCGCCATCGCCGCGCGCGCGGTGGTGAGCCAGCGCGTGAACCCCGGCATGGTGATGATGTACCACGCGCAGGAAAAGATCATCAACACGCCGGGGTCGCAGATCACCGGCCAGCGCGGCGGCATCCATAACTCGGTGACGCGCGTGGTGCTCAAGCCCACGCACATGATCGGCGGCTATGCGCAGCTGAGCTACGGCTTCAACTACTACGGAACCATCGGCACCAACCGCGACGAGTTCGTCGTGGTGCGCAAGATGAACAAGGTCGACTGGCTCGACGATGAGCCGCCCGCTGTCGCCGGGCCGCCCCAAGACAGCGGGGCGCCCCCTCGGGGGGCCGGCGCGCAGCGCCTTGGGGGTCAACCTTCGACGGGAGCACACGCATGAAGATCCGCGCCCAGATTGGCATGGTGCTGAACCTGGACAAGTGCATCGGCTGCCACACTTGTTCGGTCACCTGCAAGAACGTGTGGACCAGCCGGCCGGGCATGGAGTACGCCTGGTTCAACAACGTCGAGACCAAGCCCGGCATCGGCTACCCGAAGGAATGGGAGAACCAGGACAAGTGGCAGGGCGGCTGGGTACGCCAGGCCGACGGCTCCATCGTGCCGCGCCAGGGCGGCAAGTGGAAGCTGTTGATGAAGATCTTCGCGAACCCGAACCTGCCGCAGATCGACGACTACTACGAACCCTTCACCTTCGACTACGACCACCTGCAGTCGGCGCCCGAGTCCAAGGCCGCGCCCACCGCCCGGCCGCGCAGCCTGATCACCGGCCAGCGCATGGAGAAGATCGAGTGGGGCCCGAACTGGGAAGAGATCCTCGGCGGTGAATTCGCTCGGCGCTCGAAGGACAAGAACTTCAGAGATTTCGAAAGCGTGCAGAAGGAGATCTACGGCCAGTTCGAGAACACCTTCATGATGTACCTGCCCAGGCTGTGCGAGCACTGCCTGAACCCGGCGTGCGTGGCGAGCTGCCCCTCGGGCTCGATCTACAAGCGCGAGGAAGACGGCATCGTGCTGATCGACCAGGACAAGTGCCGCGGCTGGCGCATGTGCGTCTCGGGCTGCCCCTACAAGAAGATCTACTACAACTGGAAGAGCGGCAAGGCCGAGAAGTGCATCTTCTGCTACCCGCGCATCGAAGCCGGCCAGCCCACGGTGTGCAGCGAAACCTGCGTCGGCCGCATCCGCTACCTCGGCGTGCTGCTGTACGACGCCGACCGCATCCAGCAGGCCGCCAGCGTCGAGCATGACCGCGAGCTGTACCAGGCGCAGCTGGACATCTTCCTCGACCCGCACGATCCGAAGGTGATCGAACAGGCGCGCGCCGACGGCATTCCCGATGCGTGGCTCGAGGCGGCCAAGGCCAGCCCGGTCTACAAGATGGCGGTGGACTGGAAGGTGGCGCTGCCGCTGCACCCTGAATACCGCACGCTGCCGATGGTCTGGTACGTGCCGCCGCTGTCGCCCATCACCTCGGCGGCAAATGCCGGGCA
>CAZXLI010000553.1:0-2367 GCA_964641795.1 uncultured Bordetella sp.
GCGCGCGAAGGCGTTGTTGATGATGTCATGCAGCACCACGCCGCCCCAGCCATGCACCGCATCGTTGATGTCGGTCCGCGCGCCGAGGCTGGTGATGATGATCGGCACCTTGTACTTGGCGCAGGCGGCCATGTCGTGCTCGAGCCGGTCGTTGGTCTTGTGCACGATCTGATTGATTGCGAACGGCGCCGCCTTCTGCTCGGGATGGTCGCGGTCCCAGGCCGCGAGCGTCTCGGTGATCTCGGCCAGCCATTCATCGACCTGCGAAGCCGGCCGTGCATTCAGCGCGGGCATCGAGCCGACGACGCCGGCCTTGCACTGCTCGATCACGAGCTTGGGGTTGCTGATGATGAACAGCGGCGAGCCGATGATCGGCAGCGGCAGGTTCGCGAGCACGGGCGGCAGGGGCACAGGCAACTCCGGACAGGAAGGGATTGGGGAATGGGCCTCAGAAGGCTTCGAGCGCCATCGACGTGACCGCCTCGGCGCCTTCGACGATGCTGTCGCGCAGGCCTGGCGCCTTGCTGAGGATGTGATCGCCGTAGAAGCGCGCGGTGGCGATCTTGGCCGCCATGAATGCGGCGTCCTCGCCCGCAGCCAGCCGGTCCTCGGCCACCATCAGCGCGCGCGCCATCTGCCAGCCGGCCACCACGTTGCCTGCCAGCATCAGGTAGGGCACGCTGCCCGCGAACACCGCGTTCGGGCTGGCCTTGGTCTGGCCGGCGACGAAGGAAACGGCGTCGACGAAGGCCTGGCGCCCCGCCGCCAGACGCTTGTGCATCGCGCGGCACGCGGCGCTGCTGCGCGCGGCCAGCTGGCCCTCGGTGGCCTCGATCTGCGCGGCGATCGCGCGGGCCACCGCGCCGCCATCGCGTGCGGTCTTGCGGCCGACCAGGTCATTGGCCTGGATTGCCGTGGTGCCTTCGTAGATGGTCAGGATCTTCGCGTCACGGTAGTGCTGCGCGGCGCCGGTTTCCTCGATGAAGCCCATGCCGCCGTGCACCTGCACGCCCAGCGAGGTCACCTCGAGGCTCATCTCGGTGGAGAAGCCCTTGATCAGCGGCACCAGGAACTCGTAGAAGGCCTGGTTCTGCTGGCGCACCTCGCGGTCCGGGTGTGCATGCGAGGCGTCGTAGGCCGCGGCGCCCACCAGGGCCATCGCGCGGCAGCCTTCGATGTGGGCGCGCATCGTCATCAGCATGCGGCGCACATCGGGGTGGTGGATGATGGCCGCGGCGCCGGGCAGCGAGCCGTCGACCGGGCGGCTCTGGACCCGGTCGCGGGCGTATTGCACCGCTTGCTGGTAAGCCCGCTCGGCCACCGCGATGCCCTGCACGCCGACCGCATAGCGCGCCGCATTCATCATCACGAACATGTACTCGAGGCCGCGGTTCTCCTGGCCGATCAGCGTGCCGATCGCGCCGCCGTGGTCGCCGTACTGCAGCACCGCGGTCGGACTGGCCTTGATGCCCAGCTTGTGCTCGATGGACACGCAATGCACGTCGTTACGCGCCCCCAGCGTGCCGTCGGCATTGAGCAGGAACTTCGGCACCAGGAACAGCGAGATGCCCTTCACGCCCTCGGGCGCGCCGGTCACCCGGGCCAGCACCAGGTGCACGATGTTCTCGGCCATGTCGTGCTCGCCGTAGGTGATGAAGATCTTGGTGCCGAAGATCTTGTAGGTGCCGTCGGGCTGCGGCTCGGCCCGGGTGCGCACGAGCGAGAGATCGGAACCGGCCTGCGGCTCGGTGAGGTTCATCGTGCCGGTCCAGCGCCCCTCGATCATGTTGGGGATGAAGGCCGCCTTCTGCGCGTCGCTGCCCGCCGTGAGCAGCGCCTCGATCGCGCCATCGGTCAGCAGCGGGCACAGCGCAAAGCTCAGGTTCGCGCTGTTGACCATCTCGATGCAGGCCGCATGGATCAGCTTGGGCAGGCCCTGGCCGCCGAGATCGGTGGGATGGTGCAGGCCTTGCCAGCCGCCCTCGGCGAACTGCCTGAACGCGTTCTTGAACCCGGGGGTCGTGCTGACCACGCCATTGCTGAAGCTCGAGGGCTGCAGGTCGCCGTCGCGGTTCAGCGGCGCCACCACGCCCTCGTTGAGCTTGGCGCACTCTTCGAGCACCGCCGCCGCGGTGTCGTAGCCCGCCTCCTCGTTGCCGGGCAGGGCTGCCACGGCATCGATGCCGGCCAGCTCCTTCATCACGAACAACATGTCCTTGACGGGGGCGCGGTAAGTCATGGTCTGTCTCCGGGAAACCAAAAAAAGGGCGCCAACCGGGCGCCCTGTGTGTCGTCAGCTGATCAGAGCGAGTTGACCAACTCGGGCACGGCAGTGAACAGGTCTGCTTCCAGCCCGTAGTCCGCCAC
>CAZXLI010000554.1:0-2362 GCA_964641795.1 uncultured Bordetella sp.
ACGACCGGGTGTGGATCACGCGCCGCATCGACATCGCGCGGCACTGGAAGGCCACGCATCCCTTCGACCCCGCCACCGCCTTCGTGTGGGAATGAGCGCCATGCTGACCCTTGCCCAGCTCAACCAGGCCGCCAGCGCGGCCGAGTTCGCCGCCTTGCTGGACGGCACCTACGAGCACTCGCCGTGGATCGCCGAGCGCGCCGCGGCGCAGCGGCCTTTTGCCACGCTGGCGCAGCTGAAGCAGGCACTGGTGCAGGTGGTGCGCGAGGCGGGCGTCGACGCGCAGCTCGCGCTGATCCGCGCCCACCCCGAACTTGCCGGCAAGGCGATGGTGAGCAAGACCCTCACCGCCGAGTCGACGAACGAGCAGGGCAAGGCCGGCCTCACCGATTGCACGCCGGAAGAGTTCGCCCACCTGCAGCGGCTGAACGCCGACTACAACGCCCGCTTCGGCTTCCCGTTCATCCTGGCGGTGCGCGGCGCGCGCGGGCTGGGGCTGCACCGGCGCGAGATCATCGCCGCCTTCGAGCGGCGCCTGGCGCACCCGGTGGACTACGAGCGCGCGGAATGCCTCCGCAACATCCACCGCATCGCCGAGATGCGGCTGAACGACAAGTTCGGCCAGCAGCCCACCGAAGGCAACCGCGTGTGGGATTGGGCCGAGGCGCTGGCCGCGCACAGCGACCCTGGCTATGCCGAGCAGGGCCAGTTGACGGTGACCTACCTGACCGACGCGCACCGCGCCTGCGCGCGGCAGCTGGCCACCTGGATGCGCGAGGAGTGCGGCTTCGACCGGGTGGAGATCGACGCGGTGGGCAACGTGGTCGGCGTCTACGAAGGCAGCGACCCGTCCGCGCCGCGCTTGCTCACCGGCAGCCACTACGACACCGTGCGCAACGGCGGCAAGTACGACGGCCGCCTGGGCATCCTGGTGCCGATGGCCTGCGTGCGCGCGCTGCGCGAGGCCGGGCGCCGCCTGCCCTTCGGCCTGGAGGTGGTGGGTTTTGCCGAAGAGGAAGGCCAGCGCTACAAGGCCACCTTCCTCGGCTCCAGCGCGCTGACCGGCCATTTCGACGAGCGCTGGCTCGACCAGCAGGACGCCGACGGCGTGACGATGCGCGACGCGATGGCCGCCGCCGGGCTGCGCGTGGCCGACATCGCGGCCTTGAAGCGCGACCCGGCGCGCTACCGCGGCTTCGTCGAGGTGCACATCGAGCAGGGGCCGGTGCTCAACGAGATCGACCTGCCGCTGGGCATCGTCACCTCGATCAACGGCAGCGTGCGCTTCGTCGGCGAGTTCGTCGGCATGGCCAGCCATGCCGGCACCACGCCGATGGACCGCCGGCGCGACGCCGCGGCCGGCGTCGCCGAACTGATCCTCTACCTCGAAAAAAGAGCGGCCAGCCAGCCGCACCTGGTCGGCACCGTCGGCATGCTGGACGTGCCGGGCGGCTCGATCAACGTGGTGCCGGGACGCTGCCGCTTCAGCCTGGACATCCGCGCCACCACCGATGCGGTGCGCGACGCCTGCGTGGCCGATGTGCTGGCCGAACTGCAGGCCATCAGCCGGCGCCGCGGCCTGCAGCACCGGCTGGAGGAAACGATGCGCGCCGCCGCCGCGCCCAGCAACGCGCGCTGGCAGCAGCGCTGGGAGGCCGCGGTGCAGTCGCTGGGCCTGCCGGTGCACCGCATGCCCAGCGGTGCCGGCCACGACGCGATGAAGCTGCACGAGGTGATGCCGCAGGCCATGCTGTTCGTGCGCGGCCTGAACGCCGGCATCAGCCACAACCCGCTGGAATCGTCGACCAACGACGACATCGAGCTCGCGGTGCGGGCTTTCCTCGCACTCCTATCCGATGAAATGAGCGACAAGCCATGAATGCCTACGAACAGCTGGATGCCTGGATCGATGCCCACTTCGACGATGAGGTGAAGTTCCTGCAGGCCCTGGTGCGCGTGCCCACCGACACGCCGCCGGGCAACAACGCGCCGCATGCCGAACGCACCGCCGAGCTGCTGCAGGGCTTCGGCCTGCAGGCCGAGAAGCACCCGGTGCCGGCGCAGCAGGTCAAGGCCTACGGCCTGCAGTCGATCACCAACCTGATCGTGCGCCAGCGCTTCGGTGCCGGGCCGACCGTGGCCCTCAACGCGCACGGCGACGTGGTGCCGCCGGGCGATGGCTGGTCGCGCGATCCCTATGGCGGCGACATCGTGGACGGCAAGCTCTACGGCCGCGCCGCGGCGGTGAGCAAGAGCGATTTCGCGAGCTACACCTTCGCGCTGCGCGCACTGCAGGCGCTGGGCCAGCCGCTGAAGGGCGCGGTGGAGCTGCACTTCACCTACGACGAGGAGTTCGGTGGCG
>CAZXLI010000555.1:0-2353 GCA_964641795.1 uncultured Bordetella sp.
AATCGACACGGCTCATCTGGCCGGCGCCCACGCCCAGCGTCATGCCGTCGGCGCAGAACACGATGGCGTTGCTCTTGACGAACTTGGCCACCTTCCATGCGAACAGCAGGTCCTGCATCTGCTGGTGCGTGGGCTGCAGGGTGGTGACCACCTTCAGCTCGCCGGCGGTGACGTTCTTCGCGTCGGCCGATTGCAGCAGCATGCCGCCGCCCACGCGCTTGAAATCGAGCACATTGCCTTGCCTGGCCAGCGGCACTTCCAGCAGCCGCAGGTTCTGCTTGGCCGCCAGCATGGCGCGTGCTTCAGGCGTTATCACCGGGGCGATGGCCACCTCGACGAACTGCTTGGCGTCGTTGATGGCCTGCACCACCGCGGCGTCCAGCGGCACGTTCAGCGCCAGGATGCCGCCGTAGGCGCTGGTGGGGTCGGTCTTCAGCGCCTTGGTGTAGGCCTCGAGCGCGCTGCCGCCGATGGCCACGCCGCAGGGGTTGGCGTGCTTGATGATCACGCAGGCCGGTGCGTCGAAGGTCTTCACGCATTCCCAGGCCGCGTCGGCGTCGGCGATGTTGTTGAACGACAGCTCCTTGCCCTGCAGCTGGTGCCAGTGCGCCAGCGTGCCGGCGGCGGGCTGGCGTTCGCGGTAGAACGCCGCGCTCTGGTGCGGGTTCTCGCCGTAGCGCATGTCCTGCGTCTTCTCGAGCTGCAGCGTGTAGATGCCGGGGTACTCGGCACGCAGCGGCACGGCGGCGGGCTTGTCCTCGGCGCCGGGCTCGAGCGCGCTGAGGTAGTTGGTGATCATGCCGTCGTAGGCGGCGGTGTGGGCGTACACCTTGCGTGCCAGGCGGAACTTGGTGCTGCGCGTCAGGCCGCCGGCATCGAGCTCGGCCAGCACCTGCGCGTAGTCGGTGGGGTCGATCACCACGCCGACATCGGGCCAGTTCTTGGCCGCGGCGCGCAGCATCGCCGGGCCGCCGATGTCGATGTTCTCGATCGCGTCTTCCAGCGTGCAGTCCGGTCGCGCGGTGGCCTGCGCGAAGGGGTAGAGGTTGATCACCAGCAGGTCGATGGTGGCGATGCCATGGGCCTTCAGTGCGGCCATGTGCTCGGGCATCTCGCGCCGCGCCAGCAGGCCGGCGTGGATGCGCGGGTGCAGCGTCTTCACGCGGCCGTCGAGCATCTCGGGGAAGCCGGTCACCTCGGACACCTCGGTCACCGGCAGGCCGTTGTCGGCCAGCAGGCGCGCGGTGCCGCCGGTGGACAGCAGCTTCACGCCGCGCTGGTGCAGCGCGCGGGCGAGGTCGACGATGCCGGTCTTGTCGGAGACCGAGAGCAGGGCAGTGGTCATGGGCGGGACTTCAGGTGCGGGAAGGGGAATTCACTTGATCAGCTTGTGATCCAGCAGCTTGCGGCGCAGCGTGTTGCGGTTGATGCCCAGCCACTCGGCCGCCTTGCTCTGGTTGCCTTCGGCGTGCTTCATCACCACCTCGAGCATCGGCTTCTCGACCACGCCGACGATCATGTCGTGCACCGAATGCGGTTCGGTGCCGCGCAGGTCCTTGAAGTACTGCTCCAGGCTGTCGCGGATGCACTCCTCGATCTTCTTCTTGCTCATGGGCTCGTCAGGCCTCCAGGGCCAGCAGGTCGTCGTTGGCTGCCAGGCCTTGCGGCAGCAGCCGGTGGGTATCGGCCAGCGTGTCGAAGAAGGTGGCCACCGCGGCCACCTGCGCGTCGATGCTGTCCAGCGTGTTCATCACCGCGCGAAAGGCCTCGCCACCGGGCAGCGCACGCACGGCCCAGCCGATGTGCTTGCGCGCCGTGCGCACGCCGAGGTAGTCGCCATACAGCGCATAGTGCTCGTGCAGGTGCTCGAGCAGCCACTGTTTGACCTCGCGCGTCGGCGGCGGGGCCAGCAGCTCGCCGGTGGCCAGGTAGTGCGCGATCTCGCGGAAGATCCACGGCCGGCCCTGCGCGGCGCGGCCGATCATCAGCGCATCGGCCCGCGTGTGCGCGAGCACGGCTTCGGCCTTGGCCGGCGAATCGATGTCGCCGTTGGCCACCACCGGCACGCGCACCGCGGCCTTGACCGCGGCGATGGTGTTGTACTCGGCGGCGCCCTTGTAGCCCTGCTCGCGCGTGCGGCCGTGCACGGTGAGCATCGCGATGCCGGCCGCTTCGGCCGCGCGGGCCAGCGTGAGCGCATTGCGCTCGGTGTCGCACCAGCCGGTGCGCATCTTCAGCGTCACCGGCACGCCGCGCGGCGCGGCCTGCGCGACCACCGCCTCGATGATCGCCAGCGCCAGCGGTTCGTTGCGCATCAGCGCCGAGCCGGCGAAGACGTTGCACACCTTCTTGG
>CAZXLI010000556.1:0-2316 GCA_964641795.1 uncultured Bordetella sp.
GATCGACCGCTCGTTCCAGCTGCTGTTCATGGTGATCATCGGCGGCCTGAGCTCCGTGATGGGCAGCTTCTTCGGTGCCGCGTTCATCGTGCTGCTGCCGATCTTCCTCAACCAGGCGCTGCCGGGCATCGGCAATCTCGTCGGCGTCGTGATCTCCACCACGGCCGTATCGCACGCCGAGACGATGATCTTCGGCGCGCTGATCGTCTGGTTCCTGATCGTCGAGCCGCACGGCCTGAGCCGGCTGTGGTCGCTCGGAAAGCAGAAGCTGAGGATCTGGCCGTTTCCTCACTGAAGCAGCGCAGCCAGGGGCTGCGTGAGCAAGTACGGCCGAACCCATCGAACACGACTGGAGACAACATGACGAAAACACGCGCGTTCATCGCCGCCGCGGCATTGACGATCTCGGCCGCTGCCGGGCCGAGCTTCGCGGCAGACAAGTCGCAATACTTCCCCTTGCTCACCTTCCGCACCGGGCCCTATGCGCCCAGCGGAACGCCGTGGGCCAACGGCTTCGTCGACTACTTCAAGCTGGTCAACCTGGAGGGCGGCATCAACGGCGTGCGCGTGCTCTGGGAGGAGTGCGAGACGGGTTACGCCACCGACCGCGGCGTCGAATGCTACGAGCGCATGAAGGGGAAGAACGGCGGCGCCACTGTCTTACAGACCATGTCGACCGGCATCACCTTCGCGCTCACCGAGCGCGGCGCCGCCGACAAGATCCCGATCCTCACGCCCGGCTACGGCATCAGCGAAAGCGCCGACGGAGAAGTCTTCAAGTGGAGCTTCCCGATCGCCGGCACCCACTGGGCCTCGGCCGACACGCAGGTTCAGTACGTGGCGCAGAAGGCGGGCGGCCTCGACAAGCTGGCGGGCAAGAAGATCACGCTGCTCTACCACGATAGCCCTTACGGAAAGGAAGCCATCCCGGTGCTCACCGCGCGGGCGAAGAAGCACGGCTTCGAACTGGTCACCATTCCCGTGCCGCACCCCGGGGTCGAGCAGAAGTCCGCCTGGCTGCAGATCCGTAAGAGCCGGCCCGACTTCGTGCTGCTGTGGGGCTGGGGCGTCATGAACAGCACGGCGCTGAAGGAGGCACAGGCCACCGGGTTCCCGAGGAACCGCGTGGTGGGCGTGTGGCCGTCCGGCTCCGACTCCGACGTCAAGGGCGTGGCAGGTGCCGAGGGCTACAGCGCAGTGCTCATCCTGCCAGGACCCGCCTTGGATTCGAAGATCGCGAAGAAGGTTGTGGACAAGCTCCATGCCAAGGGCGAGGGCTCGGGCCCGAAGGAAGAGGTCGGCTCTGCGCTGTACATGCGCGGCCTGATGAACGCGATGTTCGCCGTGGAAGGCGTGCGCCGCGCCCAGCAGAAGTTCGGCATCGGCCAGGTGATGACGCCGGCGCAGGCGCGCTGGGGTTACGAGAACCTTCAGATAGACCAGAAGCGGCTCGAGGAGCTCGGCATTGCCGACGTCATGCGGCCGACGGCAACAAGCTGCAAGGACCACATGGGTCCGTCAGCGGCGCGTGCCTACACGTGGAACGGCACGACCTGGGAGGTGAGCTCCGACTGGCTACGGGCCGACCCCGCAATCCTGGATCCGCTGCTCGAGGTCGCGACGAAGCGCTACGCCGCCGACAAGCAGCTGACACGCAGAGTCGCCGACGACTGCGCCTCCTGAGGCGGTCGAACTGCACGCGCATGGAGCCCGCATGAACGACACCGTTCTCGCCGTCAACGGCATCGAGGTCATCTACGACCGCGTCATCCTCGTGCTGAAGGGTGTCTCGCTGCAGGTGCGCGAGGGCGGCGTCGCGGCGCTGCTCGGTGGCAACGGCGCCGGCAAGACGACGGCGCTGCGGGCGATCTCGAATCTGCTCAGGGGCGAGCGCGGCGAGGTGACCAAGGGCTCGATCGAACTGCGCGGCGAGCGAATCGATGACCTGTCGCCGGCCCAGCTGGTGCAGCGCGGCGTGGTGCAGGTGATGGAGGGCCGCCATTGCTTCGCGCACCTGACGATCGAGGAGAACCTGCTCGCGGGTGCCTACACGCGCAAGCGCAGCGGCGAGATCGCCGCCAACCTCGACAAGGTCTACACCTACTTCCCTCGCCTGAAGACGCGGCGCGCCTCGCAGGCCGCGTACACCTCCGGCGGCGAGCAGCAGATGTGTGCGATCGGGCGTGCCCTGATGGCCAACCCCAGCCTGGTGTTGCTCGACGAGCCATCGATGGGGCTGGCGCCGCAGATCGTCGAGGAGGTGTTCGAGATCGTCAAGGACCTGAACGCGAAGGAGCGTGTGACCTTCCTGCTTGC
>CAZXLI010000557.1:0-2309 GCA_964641795.1 uncultured Bordetella sp.
GGCACAGTGGCCGTGGCCGGCGGCGGCAGCATCACCGTGTACGACGACTTCGCGCACCACCCCACCGCCATTCGCACCACCGTGGATGGCTTGCGCCGCCGGCTGCCGGCCGGCGAACGCATCCTGGCGGTGTTCGAGCCACGCACCAACACCAGGAAACTGGGTGCGATGAAGGCCCAGCTGCCCTGGGCGCTGGAGGAGGCCGACCTGAGCTTCTGCCTGCAGGGCCCCTACGGCTGGGACGCCGCCGAGGCCCTGGCACCGATGGGCACCCAGGCCGTGGTGGCCGACAGCGTCGACAAGCTGGTGGCCGCAGTGGTGAGGGACGCACGGCCCGGCGACCACGTGCTGGTGATGAGCAACGGCGGATTCGGCGGCATCCACGGCAAGCTGCTGCAGGCGCTGGCCTAACGCCGGATCGACGCGGCCGCGATGACGACTCCCGTCAGCCACATCCTCTACCTGCACGGCTTCCGTTCGTCGCCGCAGTCGTTCAAGGCGCGGCGGCTGCAGGCGTGGCTGCAGCAGAACCGCCCCGACGTGGCCTGGTGCTGCCCGCAGCTGCCGCCCTCGCCCGCTGCGGCCTGGACCCTGATGCACGCGTTGACGGCGCACTGGCCTGCCGCTGGCATGGCGGTGCTCGGCAGCTCGCTCGGCGGCTTCTACGCCACCGCAATGGCCGAAGACCGCGGCTGCCGCGCGCTGGTGATGAACCCGGCCGTCGAGGCAGCGCGCGACCTGGCCGGTCACGTCGGCGAGGTCACGCAGTACCACCGACCCGAAGAGCGCTTCGAGTTCCGCGCCGAGGATGTCGAGGCCTTGCGCCGCCTGCGGGTGGCAACGATCAGCCGTCCCGAACGCTACGCAGCGATCATCGCCAAGGGCGACGAGCTGCTCGATTGGCATGAGATGGGCGCGCGCTACGCCGGCGCCGCGATCCGGCTGGTCGACGGCAGCGACCACGCGCTGTCCGACTTCGACAGCCACCTGCCCTGGCTGTTGCACTGGCTGGGACTGGACGCCGGCCCAGGCGAACCCGCCGCGATGGGACAATCCGCCGGGTGAGCTACGCCCTGATCGATGACGCCGGCAAATTCCTCGCCGGCCGCGTGATGTCCGATGCCGAAGCCTCGATGCAGATCGAGCTCGATTCGGGCAAGCGCGTGAAGGTGAAATCCGCGAACGTGCTGCTGCGCTTCGACAAGCCGACGCCGGCCGAGTTGATGCAGCGCGCCCAGAGCCTGAGTGCCGAGATCGACCTCGACCTGGCCTGGGAATTCGCGCCCGAAGGCGAGTTCGGCTTTGCCGACCTGGCGCGCGACTACTTCGACGCCAAGGCCGGGCCCGAGCACCAGGCCGCCGCGCTGCTGCGCCTGTTCGATGCGCCGCACTACTTCCGGCGTGCCGGCAAGGGCCGCTTCAAGAAGGCGCCGGAGGAAATCGTCAAGGCCGCGCTGCTGGCCATCGAGCGCAAGCAGCAGCAGGCCGCACAGATCGATGCCTGGGCTGCCGAACTGGTGGCGGGCCGGTGCCCTCCGTCGGTGAAGGAGCAGCTCTACCGCATCCTGTTCAAGCCGGACAAGAACGGCCCCGAATACAAGGCCGTGGTCGAGGCCGCCAAGCGCGCGCAGAAGGCACCGCTGGACCTGTTGAAGGACGCCGGCGCAATCCACTCGCCCTACCAGTTCCACTGGCGCCGGTTCCTGTTCGAGCAGTTCCCCAAGGGCACCGGCTTCCCGCCGCTGGCCGCGCCGCAGATCAAGGACGAACTGCCGCTGGCGCCGGTGCAGGCCTTCTCGATCGACGATTCGCTGACCACCGAGATCGACGATGCGCTGTCGGTCAACGGCCTGGGCAGCGGCACGGTCGTCTTCGGGGTCCACATCGCGGCGCCGGGCCTGGCGATCCTGCCCGACTCGCCGGTCGACAAGGTCGCCCGCGAGCGGCTGTCCACCGTCTACATGCCCGGCTGGAAGCTGACCATGCTGCCCGACGAGGTGGTGCAGGCCTACACGCTGATCGAGGGCCGCGACTGCCCGGCGGTGTCCGTCTACTTCACGATGGACGAGACCAGCTTCGAGATCAAGGCTCGCGAGACAAAGCTCGAGCGCGTGCCCATCGCGGCCAACCTGCGCCACGACAAGCTCGACGGCATCGTCACCGACGCGACGCTGTCGGGGCAGGCGCCGGCCGACTACGCCTTCGCGCCCGAGCTCGCCTTCGCCTGGCGCCTGGCAAAACATCTCAAGGCCCAGCGCGAGGTCGTGCGCGGCAAGACGCGCGCGCCGTCGTGCGCCGGGCGAATCTCA
>CAZXLI010000558.1:0-2283 GCA_964641795.1 uncultured Bordetella sp.
TGGGCGGGCCGGGCATGCGCATCGGCATGGGCGGCGGGGCCGCCAGCTCGATGGCTGCGGGCAGCAACACCGCGGCGCTGGACTTCGATTCGGTGCAGCGCGGCAACCCCGAGATCCAGCGCCGCGCGCAGGAGGTCATCAACCACTGCTGGGCGTTGGGCGAGACCAACCCGGTCGTCGCCATCCACGACGTCGGCGCCGGCGGCATCAGCAATGCCTTCCCTGAACTGGTCGACGGCGCGAACAAGGGCGCCCGCTTCGACCTGCGCAAGGTGCCGCTGGAGGAGACCGGCCTGGCGCCGAAGGAGATCTGGTGCAACGAGAGCCAGGAGCGCTACGTCCTGGCGATCAACCCCGACCTGATGCCGTTGTTCGAGCAGATGTGCGCGCGCGAGCGCTGCCCGTTCGCGGTCGTCGGCGTGGCCACCGATGAGCGCGAGCTGGTCCTCGAGGACGGTCCCGGCGGCGCGCGGCCGATCGACATGCCGATGGAGGTGCTGCTCGGCAAGCCGCCGAAGATGCACCGCGTGGTCGAGCGCGTCGGCCGCCGTGAGGCCGCGCTGAACCTGACCGGCGTGAAGCTCGACGAAGTGGCCTTCAGCGTGCTGCGCCACCCGACGGTGGCCAGCAAGCGCTTCCTGGTGACGATCGGCGACCGCACGGTGGGCGGCCTGAACCACCGCGACCAGATGGTCGGTCCCTGGCAGGTGCCGGTGGCCGACTGCGCGGTGACGCTGGCCGACTACGCCGGCTTCCGCGGCGAGGCGATGAGCATGGGCGAGCGCACGCCGCTGGCCGCGCTGGACGCGCCGGCCTCGGGCCGCATGGCGGTGGGCGAGGCCATCACCAACCTTCTGGCCGCGCCGATCGAGTTGTCGCGCGTGAAGCTCAGCGCGAACTGGATGGCGGCCTGCGGCGAGGCGGGCGAGGACGCGGCGCTGTACGACACCGTGAAGGCCGTCGGCCTCGAACTGTGCCCGGCGCTGGGCATCGGCATCCCGGTCGGCAAGGACTCGTTGTCGATGCGCACGCGCTGGACGGATAACAGCCAAAGCAAGCAGGTCACGGCACCCGTGAGCCTGATCGTCAGCGCCTTCGCGACCCTGGACGATGTGCGCGGCACCTTGACGCCGCAGTTGCAGCCTGGCGACACCAGCCTGATCCTGATCGACCTCGGTGGCGGGAAGAACCGCATGGCCGGCTCGATGCTGGCGCAGGTGCTGGGCCAGTTCGGCGACGAAGTGCCGGACCTGGACGATCCCGCTCGCCTGAAGGCCTTGGTGGCCGCGATCAACCAACTGCGCGGCGCCGGCCAGCTGCTGGCCTACCACGACCGCAGCGACGGCGGCCTGTGGGCTGCGGTGTGCGAGATGGCCTTCGCCGGCCGCCAGGGGGTGAGCCTGAACGTCGACCTGCTGGTCACCGAAGGCGACGGCATCAGCGACAGCCGTGCCGAGTTCGGCGACTCGAAGAACTGGGCCAGCCAGGTGAGCGAGCGCCGCAACGAGCTGACCTTGAAGGCGCTGTTCAACGAAGAGCTCGGCGCGGTGATCCAGGTGCCGCGCGACCAGCGCGACGCGGTGATGGCGGTGCTGCGCGCGCAGGGCCTGAGCCGCCACAGCCATGTGATCGGCAAGACCAACGAGCGCGGCGTGGTCGAGGTCTGGCGCGACACCAAGGAGGTGTTCAAGGCCGATCTGCACGCGCTGCAGCAGGCCTGGGACGAGGTGAGCTGGCGCATTGCGAGGCTGCGCGACAACCCCGCCTGTGCCGACAGCGAGCATGCCGCGGCCGGTGCGCCGGACGATCCGGGCCTGCACCTGCACCTGAGCTTCGACCCGGCCGAAGACGTGGCGGCACCGTTCGTCAACGTCGCGAAGCCCAAGCTCGCGATCCTGCGCGAGCAGGGCATCAATTCGCATGTCGAGATGAGCTATGCGATGGCGAAGGCGGGCTTCGAGACCTTCGACGTGCACATGACCGACCTGCAGGCCGGTCGCGCTCGGCTGGACATGTTCCAGGGCTTCGTCGCCTGCGGCGGCTTCAGCTACGGCGACACGCTCGGCGCTGGCGAGGGCTGGGCCCGCTCGGTGATGTTCAACCCCGCGCTGGCCGACCAGTTTGCCGCGTTCTTTGCACGTCAGGGCACCTTCGCGCTCGGCGTCTGCAACGGCTGCCAGATGATGGCGGCGCTGAGCCCCATCATTCCCGGCGCGCAGGCCTGGCCCAAGTTCACCCGCAACAAGAGCGAGCAGTTCGAGGCGCGCCTGAGCCTGGTGGAAG
>CAZXLI010000559.1:0-2282 GCA_964641795.1 uncultured Bordetella sp.
GCTGATCAGGTTGAAGACCGTGGTCTTGCCGGCGCCGTTCGGACCGATGATGGTAAACACCTCACCGCGGCGCACGTCGAAATCCACCCTGTTCACCGCGACGAGGCCGCCGAAGCGCACGGTCAGGCCGCGCGCACCGAGCAGCACGTCGTCGGTCGGTGCAGGAGATTGGGCAGTGGCGGGCATCACTTGAGCCGCTCCGATTTCTGGAATGCCTTCTGTCGCTTGAACATGCCGGCCCGGTAGAACGGAAACACCTGCAGGTAGGTGCGGACCTTCAGCCAGCGGCCGTACAGGCCGTGCGGCTCGAACATCACGAAGGCCACCAGCACGACGCCGTAGACCATCGCCTGCAGCCCGGGCGACTGCCCGACCGACACGGGAAGATAGTCCTTGCCCACCGCGATGAGCTGCGGCATCGCGATGAGGAAGATGGCACCGAGGAACACGCCATGCAACGAGCCCAGGCCTCCGACGACGATCATCAGCAGCAGATCGATCGACTGTACGATGCCGAACTGGTCAGGCGAGAGGAACTTGATCTTGTGCGCGTAGAGCGCGCCGCCGACGCCGGCCAGCGCCGCCGACAGCGCGAACGACATCGACTTGTAGCGCGCGAGGTGGATGCCCATGCTCTGCGCGGACACCTCCGAGTCGCGGATCGCGACGAACGCCCTGCCGGTCGGCGAGCGCAGCAGGTTGAGCATGCCGAGCGCGCATGCCACCATCACCACGAGGCACAAGAAGTAGAACTCTGTGCTGCCGTCGAGCGCCCAGCCGAACAGCACGGGCGACTTCACGTGCATGCCCGCGTTGCCGCCTGTCACTGATTCCCATCGCGCCAGGCCTTCCTCGACGATGAAGCCGAAGGCCAGCGTCGCGATTCCCAGGTAGATGCCTTTCACGCGCAGCGCCGGCACGCCGATGACGATGCCGACCGCGGCCGCCAGCGCGGCCGCGCAGGCCAGCGCCAGCAGGAACGGCCAGCCGGCCGCCACTAGCACCGCCTGCGTGTAGGCGCCCACGCCGAAGAACGCGGCATGCCCGATCGAGATCTGCCCGGTGAAGCCGGCCAGCAGCATCAGCCCGAGGCCGACGATCGAGTAGATGAAAACAAACACCAGCTGCGCGAGGATGTAGTCGCTCAGCAGCCAGGGCGCGACCAGCAGGAACAGGCCCAGCAGCGCGTACCAGAACGCCTGCCCCGCGTGCTTGACGACGCGGATGTCCTGTCCGTACTCGGTTTTGAAGATGTAGCGCATGGTGGGTCAGACTTTCTTGCGCAGCTTCTCGCCGAACAGCCCGTTCGGCCGCACCATCAGCATCAGCAGCACGACGATGTACGGCGCGATGTCCTTGAAGCCCTCGGGCAGGTAGTAGCCGGACAGGCTTTCGACGACCCCGATTACGAGCCCGCCGACGATGGCGCCTGGCAGGCTTCCGAAACCGCCGACCACGGCAGCTGGAAAGGCTTTCAGTCCGAGATAGCCCATGTTGACGTGGACGAAGGTGATGGGCGCCAGCAGCAGCCCGGCCACCGCAGCGACGGCGGCGGCCAGACCCCAGACGAGCCCGTTGAGCCGCCGCACCGGAATGCCCATGTAGTAGGCGGCGATCTGGTTCTGCGAGGAGGCCTGCATCGCGATGCCGACCTTGGTGTACCGGAACAGGCCGAAGAGAAGCGCGCACAGCACGGCCGTCGCAACGATCACGGCCAGGTGCTCGTAGGCCAGCACCAGCTCGCCGAAGTGAAGCGTCCGGCCCTGGTACGGCACGGGCAGCGTGCTGGTTTCGGTGCCGACGACCGGCAGCATCGTGATCAGCCCGCGCACGATGTAGCCAATGCCGATGGTCAGCATCACGATCGAGAACGCGGGCTGGCCGAGCACCGGCCGGATGACCAGGCGTTCGGCCAGCATGCCGAACAGCGCGACCGCCGCGACGGCGCTGGGCACGGCCAGCCAGTACGGGAAGCCAAGCATCGTCATGAGCACGAGCCCGGCAAAGGCACCCAACATCATGAGATCGCCCTGGGCGAAGGTGATGGTCTCGGTTGCCTTGTAGATGAGCACGAAGCCCAGTGCGATCAATCCGTAGATGCAGCCCTGCGCGGAACCGCTGATGACGAGTTGGAGGAACTGCACGTAAGGATGGGCCTGGTTGAGATGGAAACGCGCGCGATGCGCACGTGCATCGCTTGGAGGGAAAAACCGATCCTCAGCGGAAGCGCGAGAAGTCCGGCTTGCGCTTCTCCAGGAACGCGTTCGCGCCTTCCTGTTGTT
>CAZXLI010000560.1:0-2278 GCA_964641795.1 uncultured Bordetella sp.
CGAGATCACCAGCGAGCAGCCGGTGAACGTCGGCAGCGGCAACATCGGCGAAAAGGAGCTGCTCACCATCGCCAAGCGCATCAACGCCCTCTGTATCGAGAAACCGGATATCGACGGTTTCGTCGTCACCCACGGCACGAGCACGCTGGAGGAGACGGCCTATTTCCTCGATCTCACCGTGCGCACGGAAAAGCCCGTGATCGTCGTCGGCTCGATGCGCCCGGGCACCGCGATGTCGGCCGACGGCATGCTGAACCTGTATGACGCGGTGGTGCTGGCCGGCAGCGCCAGCGCGCGCGGCAAGGGCGTGCTGGTGGCGATGAACGACGAGATCCACAGCGGTCGCGACGTGACCAAGCGCGTGAACATCAAGACCAACGCCTTCTCCAGCCAGTGGGGCCCGCTGGGCATGGTGGTGGAAGGCCGCAGCTACTGGTTCCGCCTGCCGGCCAAGCGCCACACCGCGGGCAGCGAGTTCAACATCGACAAGATCGACGCACTGCCCGAGGTGCAGATCATCTACGGCTCCGGCAACATGGCGCTGGAGATGTACGAAGCGCCGCAGCGCGCCGGCGCCAAGGCCGTCATCCATGCCGGCACCGGCAATGGCTCGGTCGCCAACTACGCGGTGGACAAGCTGCGCGCGCTGCGCAGCGCCGGCATGGTGGTGATCCGTTCGTCGCGCGTGGGCGATGGCTTCGTGATCCGCAACTCCGAGCAGCCCGACGACAAGTACGACTGGGTCGTGGCCCACGACCTGAATCCGCAGAAGGCCAAGATCCTGGCCGCGGTGGCGCTGACCAAGACCAGCGACACCCAGGAACTGCAGCGCATCTTCTGGGAATACTGATAACGCCGAAAACCAGCGGCCAGGCTTGATCAGGCCTGGCCGCTGCCCAGCGAGCGCAGCTGCGCTTGCGCCGCGCCCGAGCTCTCGAAGATGTGCGGCGCCACGCCGCGCGCCGCCAGCGCCGGCCCGAGCTTGGCGCGCAGGAAGCCCGAGGTGCTGTAGCGCACCACATCCAGGTAGTAGCGGTCGACCAGGCTGCGCACGGTGGCGGCCCACAGGTCCTCGACCTCGGCATCGAGCACGAAGTGGTCGTAGTTGACCACCGCGTTCACCTTGCGGCCCAGGGGCTCCAGGTGGCGCTCGACCTCGTGGCGCACGGCCTCGACGTCGTCGGGCGTGCGCAGCGCAAGGCGCTCGAAGTTGATGAACATCGTGTTCTGCTGCGCGTCGTAGTGGAAGCGCTCGGCCAGCGGCACCAGCAGCAGCCGGGCGCGCAGGCCCATGGCCTCGTCGCGGAAGATGCCCTCGTCCATCAGTGCCGGCGGCCGCTCGATGATCGGCGCGAAGTCCATCTGCGCCAGGATGTCGCGCTCGAGGTCGACACCGGGCGCGATCTCGGTCAGCGCCAGCCCCTGCGCATGCAGCTGGAACACGCAGCGCTCGGTCACGTACAGCACCGGCTGGCCGCGCGCCCAGGCCTCGCGGCCCGAGAACGTGCGGTGCTCCACCTCGCGCACGAACTTGCGCTGGCCGTTGGCCAGGAAGCTGCCGACGAACACGACGCGCTTGGCGTTCTGGGGGAGGTTGATGAAGCCGCCCGCCCCGGCCAGCCGCGGGCCGACCTGGCTGACGTTCAGGTTGCCCTGCGCGTCGGCCTGCGCCAGGCCGAGGAAGGCGATGTCCAGGCCGCCGCCATCGTAGAAGTCGAACTGGTCGGGCTGGTCGATGATGGCCTGGGTGTTGACCGCGGCGCCGAAGTTCAGCCCGCCGGCCGGGATGCCGCCGATCACGCCGGGCTCGGCGGTCAGCGTGATCAGGTCGATCACCCGCTCCTCGGCCGCCACCGCGGCCACGCCCTCGGGCATGCCGATGCCCAGGTTCACCACGCTGTTGGGCTTGAGTTCCAGCGCCGCGCGCCGCGCGATGACCTTGCGCTCGCCCATCGGCATGATCGGCACATGGCCCGCCGGCACGCGCAGCTCGCCGGCGAAGGCGGCGCTGTAGGGCTCGGCAAAGGTCTGCTGGTGGTACTCGGGCCGCTCGGCCACCACCACGCAATCGACCAGCACGCCGGGGATCTTCACCTGCCGCGGCGACAGCGAATGCGCCGCCGCCAGGCGCTCGACCTGCACGATCACGATGCCGCCCGAGTTGCGCGCGGCCATCGCGATGGCCAGTGCTTCGAGCGTCAGCGCCTCGCGCTCCATCGTCACGTTGCCGTCGGTGTCCGCGGTGGTGCCGCGGATGAAGGCCACGTCGATCGGGAAG
>CAZXLI010000561.1:0-2277 GCA_964641795.1 uncultured Bordetella sp.
CATCAACGTCAACGCCTTGTGCCCGGGCTACATCGACACCGAGATCAACCATCACCATTGGCAGACCGAGGCCGGGCAGAAGCTGATCGGCATGACGCCGCGCAAGCGCATCGGCGAGCCGAAAGACCTGGACGCCGCGCTGATGATGCTGTGCGCGAACGAGAGCCGCTTCATCAACGGCGCGGTGCTGGCCGCGGACGACGGCTTCGGGATCTGACCCGACATGAGGGCACTGACCCCGGTGGAAGCCCGCGTGCTGGGTGTGCTGGTCGAGAAGCAGGCCACGGTACCGGACACCTATCCGCTGTCGCTGAACGCGCTGGTGGCCGGCTGCAACCAGAAGACCGCCCGCGAGCCGGTGATGAACCTGAGCGAGTCCGACGTGCTCGCCGCCATCGACGGCCTCAAGAGCCTGAGCCTGGTGTTCGAAGGCAGCAGCAGCCGCGTGACGCGCTACGAGCACAACATGACCCGCGGCATCGCGGTGCCCAGCCAGGCCACGGCCTTGCTCGCGGTGCTGATGCTGCGCGGCCCGCAGACCGCGGCCGAACTGCGCGCCAACTGCGAGCGGCTGCATCGCTTCGCGGACACCTCGTCGGTCGAAGGCTTCCTCAACGAGCTGGCCGAGCGCTTTCCGCCGCGCGCGGTGCTGCTGCCGCGCGCGCCCGGCGCACGCGAGGCGCGCTGGGCCCACATGCTGTGCGGCGAGGTGCAGATGCCCGCCGGCGGCCTGCCCGCCGCCGGGTCCGATGACGACCGCATCACGGTCGGCGAGCTGGTGGCGCTGAAGGCCGAGCTGGCACGCCAATCCGACGAACTGGCCGCCTTGCGCGCACTGGTGATGCGCATGGCCACCGAACTGGGCATCGACCCCGGCGCGGCCGCCTGAACCCCGACGACGATGCGATTCGACCTGCCCGAACAGAAGACCCTCACCTACGAGATGCGCATCCCCATCCGCTGGGGCGACATGGACGCGATGGGCCATGTCAACAACACGGTCTACTTCCGCTACCTCGAGACCCTGCGCATCGACTGGTTCCGCAGCATCGGCTGCCTGCCGGATGCCGACGGCATCGGCCCGGTGATCATCAATGCGTTCTGCAGCTTCATCCGCCAGCTCGAGTATCCCGGCGAGGTGATCGCGAAGCACTATGTCGGCGCCCTGGGCCGCAGCACGATGGACACGTATGCGACGCTGGAGCGCGCCGACGACCCCGGCGTGGTCTATGCCACCGGCGGGGCCACCGTGGTGTGGACGAACTTCCGCGCGCAGAAGTCGGTGCCCTTGCCGGACGACATCCGCGCGATGTTCGGGCGCTGAGCCGGCCTCAGCCCGCGAGCAGCTTGTTCACCAGCTCGGGCGTCGTCGCGGCACCCACCTTGCGCATCAGCCGTGCGCGGTAGACATCCACCGTGCGCGGGCTGATGACCAGGCGCTTGCCGATCTGTTTGCTCGTTAGGCCGTCGATCAGCAGTGCGGCGATCTCGCGCTCGCGGGCGGTGAATTCGACGCGCAGCTTGCGCCGCGACGAGAGGTCCTCGAAGGCCCAGATGCCCGCGGCGTGCGGCTGCCTGGGGTCGAGCGCTCGCCCGGTCACATGGCACCAGAACAGCTCGCCGCGGGCGGGTCCGTCGACACGCTTCATCACCCGCTCGTCGGCGTAGCGGCCCTGGGCATCGAGGCTGGCGGTGATGCGGTCGCCGGCCCGCTCGAACTCGTCCGACGTGGGGTAGAGCACGGCGAATGATTGGCCGATCAGCTGCTCGCGCGTGGCGCCGAACATCGCCAGCAGCTGCTGGTTGCAGTCGACGATCTGGCGCTGGCGCGAGAGCACCAGGCCGATCGGCGCCTGGTCGAAGGCGATGCGGTAGTCGAGTTCGATCGGGGGCGTCATTTAGGCGATGTTACTTACAACATACGTATTCGAGTAAGTAGTACGCTTCGCGGCTTCGAGGCAACCCCCGAGACAGGTTCGCGTGGCATGAACAAGATCTATCCGAGTGCAGCCGCCGCGCTGCAAGGCATCGTCCAGGACGGCCAGCTGATGGCTGTCGGCGGCTTCGGCCTCTGCGGCATTCCCGAAGCCCTGATCGCGGCGCTGCAGGCCAGCGGCGTCAAGGGCCTGACGGTGATCTCCAACAATGCAGGCGTCGACGGCTTCGGCCTCGGCAAGCTGCTCGAGACCCGGCAGATCAAGAAGATGATTTCCAGCTACGTCGGCGAGAACAAGGAGTTCGAGCGCCAGTACCTCGCCGGCGAGCTCGAGCTGGAGT
>CAZXLI010000562.1:0-2276 GCA_964641795.1 uncultured Bordetella sp.
GGGAACTCCTTGGGCTTGCCCCACTTCGACGCGCCGGTGCCAACGAAGAGCTGCGGCACCTTCTTGGTGTTCATGTACTTGTGGATGGCCGTGTTGCTCGGCGTGCCCAGCGGGTTGAACACCAGCAGCACCTCGTCTTCCTCGACCAGCTTGCGGGTCTGCTCGACCGTCTTGGCCGGGTTGTAGGCGTCGTCCAGCGAGATCAGGTTGATCTTGCGGCCGTTGATGCCGCCCTCGGCGTTCACCTTGTCGACGTACGCGCTGATGGCCTTGCCGATGGCGCCATAGGCCGAGGCCGGGCCCGAGTAGGGGCCGAGGTGGCCGACCTTGATCTCCTTGTCCGAGGCGCCGGCGTCGTATTTCTTCTGCGCCAGGGCCGGTGCGGCCAGCAGCGCGGCTGCCAGGCCGAGTGCCGCCAGTTTCCACGAGGTGTGTTGCATCGCAGGTCTCCTTCTTGGGTGATCGACGGACAGAGGACTTCAACGCGCGGCCGCCACCGGGCGCAGGCGGGCCCACAGCGACTTCAACAGGCCCATGGCGCCGCTGGGCATCAGGTACATCAGGGCGATCAGCACCGCGCCATAGATCGCCCAGGGGGCGGACTTGGAAATCTGGTCAGCGATGTTGGGCACGAACTGGATGAAGATCGCGCCGAAGATCGCGCCGGGAATCGAGGCCAGGCCACCGACCACCACGCCGACCAGGAAGGTGATCGACAGGAACACGGTGAAGCTGTCCGGCGACACGAAGGCCACGCAGATGGCGCCCAGGGCGCCCGCCACGCCGGTGAAGGCGGCCGAGATGCCGAAGGCCATGCTCTTGAACACCGGCAGGTTGATGCCCATCGCCGTGGCGGCGATGGGATGGTCGCGGATCGCGATCAGGGCCCGCCCGATGCGTCCTCGCAGCAGGTTCCACGCCAGCAGGAACATGATGGCCGCGACGATCAGCGTGAAGAAGTAGAGCCAGCGGTCCGCGCTGAAGGGCTGGTCGAGGAAGCGGAAGCTGATGGGCGGCTCGGGCTTGCTGAGCACGATGCCCTGTACGCCACCGGTGTAGCCCTCGATCTTCTTGTACTTCAGCAGCTGCGGTACCGCGAGCGCGAACGCGAAGGTGGCCAGCGCGAGGTAGTGCCCGCCCAGCCGCAGGGCCGGAAAGCCCATCAGGAAGCCGAGGCCGAAGCACAGCAGGCCGGCCAGCGGCAGCGTGGCCCAGTACGGCATCCCGGCCCGGTCCATCAGCATCGCTGCGGCGTAGGCGCCCACCGCGTAGAAGGCGCCATGGCCCAGCGAGATCTGGCCGTTGAAGCCGGTGAGCAGGTTCAGCCCCAGCACCGCGATCGCGTAGATCAGCACCAGGTTGAACTGGAACACGCGGTAGTTCTTGAAGAGGAACGGCAGCACGCAGAGCGCCGCCACCGCCAGCAGCGCCCACAACCACTTGAGCTTGCCGTTCGCCATGGCGCTCATACCCGTGTCACCACATGCTTGCCGAACAGGCCGTTCGGCTTGAGCGTCAGGATGCCGACGATCAGCACCAGCGCAACGCTGAGCTTGAGTTCGGTGCCGATCACGTACGCACCGAGCAGGTTCTCCAGCACCCCGACGATGAAGCCGCCGAGCACCGCGCCGCCGGGGTTGTCGATGCCGCCCAGCAGCGCCGCCGCAAACCCATACAGCAGGATGCCGCTCATCATGTTGGGATCGAGGTAGACGATCGGCGCGACCATCATGCCGGCAATGGCCCCGATGGCCGCGGCCAGTCCCCAGCCGACCGCCAGCATCCAGCTCACGCGGATGCCCACCAGGCGGGCCGAATCCGGGTTCTGCGCCGCCGCGCGCATGGCCAGCCCCACCGGCGTGTAGCGGAAGAAGGCGTACAGCGCGGCCAGCACGCACAGCATCACCAGCGCCGAGCCGACCTCGTGCGCCGAGAAGTAGTCGGAGGCCAGCAGCCCCTTCTGGTCGAAGGGGCTCGGGAAGGCCTTGATCGTGTGCTCGAAGATCCAGCCGGCGAGCGAGTTGAAGATCACCAGCAGGCCGATGAAGACGATCACGTTGGTCAGCACCGGTGCGCGCTCCACCGGCCGCAGGATGATGCGCTGGACCAGCAGGCCGCCGATGAAGCTGATGGCCACGGTCGCGAAGAATGCGGCCCAGTAGGGCCAGCCCGCCTGCATCATCGACCAGGCGATGAAGGTCGAGAAGGTGGCCATCTCGCCCTGCGCGCAATTGATGTGGTTCGTGGCCTGGTAGATCATCACCAGCGCCCGCGCG
>CAZXLI010000563.1:0-2264 GCA_964641795.1 uncultured Bordetella sp.
CTTGCTGTGCGTGAGCGACAAGCCGCTGCATGGCGAGATCAAGCTGCCCGGCATGGCCAACCAGTTCTATCGCGAGCGGGTGGACCAGCACCTGCGCATCGGCATGCGGGCGATCGAGATCCTGCGACAGCAGCGGCTCGATCAACTGCACAGCCGCAAGCTGCGCAGCTTTGCCGAAGTGGCGTTCCAGTGAATGTCCTGATCCTCGGTGCCTCGCGCGGCATCGGCCTGGAGCTGGCGCGCCAGCACCGCGCCGAGGGTCACCGCGTCACCGGCACCGCGCGCACGCCCGATGGCCTGGGGGCGCTGGCGGCCCTGGGCGCGACGGCACTGAAGCTCGACGTGACCGACGCCGCCAGCTGCGCCGGCCTGGCCTGGCAGATCGACGGCGAGGCCTTCGACACCGTGTGGCTGGTGGCCGGCGTCTACGGCCCGCGCTCCAGCGGCCTGCAGACACCCACGGCGGCCGAGTTCGACGCCGTGATGCACACCAACGTGCTGGCCGCGATGCGCCTGCTGCCGGTGGTGGCCGAGGCACTGGCGCCGGGCGCCAAGATCGCCTTCGTGTCCTCGCGCATGGGCTCGATCGCGCTGCGCGCCAACGCCAACGGCTGGCTCTACCGCGCCTCGAAGGCGGCGTTGAACTCGCTGATGAAGGACGCCGCGATCGCGCTCGAGGGCCGCGCCCTTTGCGTGTCATTGCATCCGGGCTGGGTGCGCACCGACATGGGCGGCCAGGGTGCCGACATCGACGTGCAGCACAGCGCCCGTACCTTGCGCGCCACCGTGGCGGCACTGGCGCCGTCGCAGACCGGCAGCTTCCTGAACCATGATGGCCAGCCGCTGAGCTGGTGACCCGCCCCCGATGAGCCGATTCTGGAGCCCCGTGGTGCACGGGCTGACCCCTTATGTGCCCGGCGAGCAGCCGGCTGTTGCCCGGCTGCTCAAGCTCAACACCAACGAGAACCCCTACCCGCCCAGCCCGCGCGTGCTGCAAGCGCTGCAGGCCCAGGTCGGCGACGGCCTGCGCCTGTACCCCGAGCCCACCGGCCTGGCGCTGCGCGAGGCCATCGCGCGCCGCGAAGGGCTGGCGCCCGACCAGGTGTTCGTCGGCAACGGGTCCGACGAGGTGCTGGCGCTGGCCTTCATGGCGCTGCTGAACCACGCGCCGCGGCCGCTTCTTTTGTCCGACATCGGCTATGCCTTCTACCCGGTGTACTGCGGGCTGTATGGCGTGCCGCAGCGCGTGCTGCCGCTGCGCGAGGACTTCACGCTGGCGATCGACGACTACCTGCAGGGCGAGGCTGGCGCGATCGTGATCGCGAACCCGAATGCGCCGACCGGCCGCGGCCTGCCGCGCAGCGAGATCGCCCGCCTGCTGGCCGCCCGGCCCGACACGCCGGTGCTGGTCGACGAGGCCTATGTCGACTTCGGCGCCGAATCGGCCGTGCCGCTGATCGCCGACCACCCGAACCTGCTGGTGGTGCAGACGCTGTCGAAATCGCGCTCGCTGGCCGGCCTGCGCGTCGGCTTCGCACTCGGCCAGGCGCCGCTGATCGAGGCGCTGGTGCGGGTGAAGGACAGCTTCAATTCCTACCCGCTGGACCGCCTGGCGCTGGCCGGCGCGGTGGCCGCGATCGAGGACGAGCCCTACTTCGAGCGCACCCGCCAGCGCGTGATGGCCAGCCGCGAGCGCCTGTCGGCCGGGCTGCAGCGCTTGAGCTTCGAGGTGCTGCCGTCGCAGGCCAATTTCGTGTTCGCGCGGCATCCCGCGCGCAGCGGCGCCGCGCTGGCCGGGGCCTTGCGCGAACGCGCTATCCTCGTCCGCCGCTTTGCCGAGCCGGCGCGCATTGCCGAGTTCCTGCGCATCAGCATCGGCACCGACGCGCAGTGCGACCTGCTGCTGCAGGCGCTGCAAGAAATTCTGGAGACACCCGATGCTGTTGAGTGAAGACCACCGCGCCGTGCAGCAGGCCGTGCGCGACTTCGTGCAGGCCGAGATCGCCCCCCACGCCGCGGCCTGGGACAAGAGCCACCAGTTCCCGGCCGAGCAATTGAAGGGCCTGGCCGCGCTGGGCTGCTATGGCGTGGCGGTGCCGCCCGAGTACGACGGCGCCGGCCTGGACTACCTGGCGCTGGCGCTGATCCTCGAGGAGATCGGTGCCGGCGACGGCGCCACCAGCACGGTGGTCAGCGTCAACAACTGCCCGGTGTGCTCGATCCTGATGGCCTTCGCCAACGAGGACCAGAAAGAACGCTTCCTC
>CAZXLI010000564.1:0-2256 GCA_964641795.1 uncultured Bordetella sp.
GAAGTCGGCTCCAACAATCCGGACGGCGTCGAAATCAAACAGAACAAGGATCCGAAGACCGGCATTCCGCTCGATGGCATTCCGTTCCATCCGTACTACACGGTGCACGACCTGTTCGGCGTCGGCGTGTTCCTGATGATCTTCTGCGCGATCGTCTTCTTCGGACCGGAACTCGGTGGCTACTTCCTCGAGTACAACAACTTCATCCCGGCCGACCCGCTGAAAACGCCGCCGCACATCGCGCCGGTCTGGTACTTCACGCCGTTCTACTCGATGCTGCGCGCGACCACCGACCCGATGGTCACCGTGCTGTGCGTGGTGGTGGGGCTGGCCGCGCTGATCGGTGTGATGGCGATGAAGGGCACGGCCCGCATCGTCACGCCGGTGGCGGCAGTGATCGCGATTGCGCTGCTGAAGTACTTCGACGCCAAGTTCTGGGGCGTGGTGGTGATGGGTGGTGCGGTCATCATCCTGTTCTTCCTGCCCTGGCTGGACAACAGCCCGGCCAAGTCGATCCGCTACCGTCCGGGCTGGCACAAGCTGCTGTACGGCATCTTCGTCGTCTTCTTCCTGGTGCTGGGCTACCTGGGCATCCAGCCGCCGTCACCGGAAGGCACGCTGATCGCCCAGGTGGGCACGCTGTTCTACTTCGGCTTCTTCCTGCTGATGCCATGGTGGAGCACCATTGGCATGTTCAAGCCGGTGCCCGACCGCGTCACCTTCTCGGCCCACTGACCGCACAGCCAAGAGCCACAACATGAAAAGACTGCTTGCCTGCCTGCTGGCCGCCCTGTCCTTCACCGGTGCGGCCCTGGCCAACGAGGGTGGTGTGCCCTGGGACAAGTTCCCGAAAGAGCGGGTCACCGACGTCGCCGCGCTGCAAAGCGGCGCGAAGATCTTCGTCAACTACTGCCTGAACTGCCACTCCGCCGCGTACAACCGCTACAACCGGCTGCACGACATCGGCCTGACCGATGAGCAGATCAAGAAGAACCTGCTGTTCGCTGGCGACAAGGTGGGCGACCTGATGACCGTGTCGCTCGATCCCAAGCAGGCCAAGGAATGGTTCGGGGCCGTGCCGCCGGACCTGAGCGTGATCGCGCGCTCGCGCGCCGGCGCGCAGGGCTCGGGGGCCGACTACCTGTACACCTACATGCGCAGCTTCTACCGCGATGAGTCGCGGCCGACCGGCTGGAACAACGTGGTGTTCCCGAATGTCGGCATGCCGCATGTGCTGTGGCAGTTGCAAGGGGAGCAGCGCGCGGTGTTCGCCGAAGAGAAGGACCCGCACGATGCAACCAAGCGCGTGCATGTGTTCAAGGGCTTCGAAACCAGCCAGCCCGGCACGCTGACCCGCGCCGAGTACGACACCGCGGTGGCCGACCTGGTGGCGTACCTGCAATGGATGGGAGAGCCGGCGCAGACGCAGCGCGTGCGCCTGGGCGTCTGGGTCCTGCTGTTCCTGGCCGCCTTCACCGTGATTGCATGGCGGTTGAACGCCGCCTACTGGAAAGACATCAAGTAAGCCCTTCCATCGGCCTGGTCGTCCGGGCCGTGCGCGCAGTGGTAGCCTAGCGGGCTCCCTGCGCGCCTTGTTTTTTCAGATCCCGCCTGCTTTTCTCCTGCCGCTTTTCGCCTGCCTCTTGCCTCACTGGGAGCCGCCGCCATGATGGTGCTTTACTCCGGAACCACTTGCCCTTATTCGCACCGCTGCCGCTTCGTGCTGTTCGAGAAGGGCATGGACTTCGAGATCCGCGACGTCGACCTCTTCGCGAAGCCCGAAGACATCGCATTGATGAACCCGTACAACGAGGTGCCGATCCTGGTCGAGCGCGACCTGATCCTGTACGAGTCACACATCATCAACGAGTACATCGACGAGCGCTTCCCGCACCCGCAGCTGATGCCGGGTGACCCGGTGGCCCGTGCGCGCGTGCGGCTGTTCCTGTTCAACTTCGAGAAGGAGTTGTTCGCGCATGTCAACACGATCGAAGCACGCTCGGGCGTCAAGGCCACCGACAAGCAGCTCGAGAAGGCGCGGTCCCAGATCCGCGAGCGCCTGACGCAGCTGGCGCCGATCTTCCTGAAGAACAAGTACATGCTGGGCGACGAGTTCTCGATGCTGGACGTCGCGATCGCGCCGCTGCTGTGGCGCCTGGACTACTACGGCATCGACCTGTCGAAGAACGCCGCGCCGCTGCTGAAGTACGCCGAGCGCATCTTCTCGCGTCCGGCCTACATCGAAGCGCTGACCCC
>CAZXLI010000565.1:0-2255 GCA_964641795.1 uncultured Bordetella sp.
AGCACCGCGCCCACGGCGCCGGCCGCCATCGAGCCGGCCACGCCCACTTCGCCCTGGCAGCCAACCTCGGCACCGGAGTTCGAGGCGTTCTCCTTGTAGAGGATGCCGATGGCCGCGGCGGTGAGCAGAAAGTCCATCACCCCACGTTCCGTTGATCCGTGCACGAAGCGGCTGTAGTAGTGCAGCACCGCGGGCACGATGCCGGCAGCGCCATTGGTTGGCGCGGTGACGACGCGCCCGCCGGCGGCGTTCTCTTCGTTGACGGCCAGCGCGTAGAGGTTGACCCAATCCAGCACCTGCAGCGGATCGCGCAGCGCCGCCTCGGGGTCGCTGGTGAGCGAGCGGTAAAGCGCGAACGCGCGCCGCTTGACCTTGAAGCCGCCGGGCAGCACGCCCTCGGTGCGGCAGCCGCGCTGCACGCAGTCCTGCATCGTCCGCCAGATGCGCATCAGGCCGGCGTCGATCTCCTCGTCGGTGCGCCAGTGGCGTTCGTTGTGGCGCATCAGTTCGGCAATGCTGATGCCATGCTTGCGGGTGGCGGCCAGCAGTTCCTCGCCGGTCTTGAACGGGTAGGGCAGCACCGTGGTGTCCGGGGCGACCATCTTCTGCCGGCTGCCATCGGCGGCCACCTCTTCGCTGATGACGAAGCCACCACCCACCGAGTAGTAGACGCGGTTGGACAGCACGGCACCGGCGCCGTCGAAGGCCTGGAAGCGCATGCCGTTGGCATGGAAGGGCAGCGTCTCGCGGCGGTGGAACACCAGGTCGGTGGCCTCGTTGAAGGCCAGCTGCAGTCCGTCTGGCATGCCCAGGCACTGGTGTCGGCGAACGTTGTCCAGCAAGGCGGGGATCTGTTCGATGTCCACGCTGTCCGGCTCGTGCCCCAGCAACCCCAGCAGCACTGCCTTGTCGCTGCCGTGCCCCTTGCCGGTGGCGCCGAGCGAGCCGTACAGGTCGCATTGCAGGCGCGTCACGTCGTCGAGCAGCTTGTCGTGCGCCAGCCGCAGCATGAACAGCCGCGCCGCGCGCATCGGACCCACGGTGTGCGAACTGCTCGGGCCGATGCCGATCTTGAACAGGTCGAAGACGGAGACGGCCATGGCGTGTCCTTTCAGTCCTGGCTCGCGCTCATCGGCACGCAGCTGCAGAACAGGTTCCGATCACCATACACGTTATCGACGCGTCCCACCGGCGTCCAGTACTTGGCGCGACGCAGGCTGGCCAGCGGGAAGGCCGCCTCTTCGCGGCCATAGGGATGGGGCCAGTCGGCCTTGAGCAGTGCTTCTGCCGTGTGCGGCGCGTTGCGCAGCGGGTTGTCCTCCCGCGGCCAGGCGCCTTGCTCAACGCGGCGGATCTCCTCGCGGATGGCGATCATCGCGTCGCAGAAGCGGTCGAGCTCGACGCGCGGCTCGCTCTCGGTGGGCTCGACCATCAGCGTGCCCGCCACCGGGAAGCTCAGCGTGGGCGCGTGGAAGCCGTAATCGATGAGGCGCTTGGCAACGTCTTCCGCGCTGACGCCGCTCAGGTCCTTCAGCGGTCGCAGGTCGAGGATGCATTCGTGCGCCACGCCGCCGCCGGCGATGCCGGGCACCTCGCTGCTGAAGTGGATGTCGTAGTGCGGCGCCAGCCGCGCCGCGATGTAGTTGGCCGAAAGGATGGCCGTCTCGGTGGCCTGCTTCAGCCCTTCGGCGCCCATCATGCGGACATACATCCAGCTGATCGGCAGCACCGCCGCGTTGCCCAGCGGTGCGGCCGACACCGGGCCGACCGCGGCCTGCATGCCGCTGCCTGGCGCGGCCGGCAGGAAGGGCACCAGGTCCTCGACGACACACACCGGGCCCACGCCCGGTCCGCCGCCGCCGTGCGGAATGCAGAAGGTCTTGTGCAGGTTCAGGTGGCTGACGTCCCCCCCGAATTCGCCCGGCGCCGCCACGCCGACCAGCGCGTTCATGTTCGCGCCGTCGACGTAGACGCGGCCACCGTGGCGGTGCACCAGCGCGCACAGGTCCTTCACGCCGGTCTCGAAGACACCGTAGGTCGAGGGGTAGGTGATCATCACCGCGGCGAGGTGGGCCGCATGCTGCACGCACTTGGCCTCGAGGTCGGCCAGGTCCACGCTGCCCTGGGCGTCGCACTTGACCACCACCACCTGCAGGCCGGTCATCTGCGCGCTGGCGGGGTTGGTGCCGTGGGCCGATTCGGGGATCAGGCAGATGTTGCGGTGGCCTTCGCCGCGCGAGGCGTGCCAGGCGCGG
>CAZXLI010000566.1:0-2243 GCA_964641795.1 uncultured Bordetella sp.
CTGGCAGCGATCTCGACCGCCGCCTTGGCGCACTCCATCACGTAGAACGGCTCGATGTGATCGAGCCTCCTGGCGGTACGCATCAGCCCCTCGTCCGCGGAGTACCGCGGCCGATCCCCCAAGGGGACGCGGGCCGGCTTGGGGCGGCCCGGCGCTCGGCCCGCTTCATGAGGCTCTCTTGGCCGCCACCTCGGCCGGCCGCAGATCGCCTGCCGTCTTGTCCAGCACGCCGTTGACGTACTTGTGGCCATCGGTGCCGCCGAAGGACTTGGCGAGTTCCACCGCTTCGTTGATCGCCACCCGGTACGGGATGTCCATGCAGTGCTTGAGCTCGTAGGCGCCGATCAGCAGCACCGCATGCTCCACCGGCGACAGCTCGGTGGTCTTGCGGTCGACATGGCGGCCCAGCACCGCATCGAGGTCGGCGGCTTCGGTGATGCAGCCGTGCAGCAGCGCGTCGTAGTGCACGCGGTCGGCCTTGTCGAAGTCTTCCTGCTCGCGCATGTGGGCGTCGATCACGCCGGCATCCGAGCCGCCGATCAGCCACTCGTACAGGCCCTGCAGCGCGATCTCGCGCGAGCGGCGGCGGGCCGACTTCGGCCGCGGGCCGCCCTTGGCGCCGGGCTTGCCGCCCGGCTTGGCGCCGGTGGCCGGCTTGGTGGCGGGCTTGGCGTCGTCGCTCACGTCAGTTCATCCAGCAGGTTGGCCATCTCGACCGCGACGCGCGCGGCATCGCGGCCCTTGTCGACCGAGCGGGCTTCGGCCTGCGCAAGCGTGTCGACGGTGAGGATCGCGTTGGCGATCGGCAGCTGGTGATCGAGCGCGACGCGGCTGACGCCGGCGCCGCTTTCGTTGGCCACCAGCTCGAAGTGGTAGGTCTCGCCGCGGATGATGCAGCCCAGCGCGATCAGCGCGTCGTAGTCGTCGCTGTCGGCCATGGCCTTCAGCACCACCGGGATCTCGAGCGCGCCGGGCACCGTGACATGGGCGATGTGCTTGTCGGCCACGCCCAGCGCGGCCAGTTCGGCGAGGCAGGACTCGGCCAGCTTGTCGGTGATGTCGGCGTTGAAGCGGGCCTGCACGATGCCGATGGCCAGGCCCTCGCCATCGAGGTTGGCGGCCGTGCCCTGATTGGCGTGTTGCATGGGGTGTTGTGGATGCGGTGGATTCAGTGGCGTCTTCCCAAGCGGGCACCGCGGATCCGGCTTGGCCGGGCCGCTGGCGTCGCCCCCTGGAGGGGGAGGCGCCCGCAGGGCGTTACGGGGGTGGGCTTCATTTGCTCGCCGCGACGAAGCCGGTGACTTCGAGCCCATAGCCCACCATGCTGGGCATGCGGCGCGGGCTGCCGAGCAGCTTCATGCGGGTGATGCCGTGGTCACGCAGGATCTGCGCGCCGACGCCGTAGGTGCGCAGGTCGATCTGCGTGCTGCGCGCGCCGGCTGGGGCCGCGCCGCCCTGCAGCTGCGGCAGCAGCGTCTGCACGTCGTGGCTGCAGTTCAGCAGGATGGCCAGGCCGCGTTGCGACTGCTGGATGGCGGCCAGCGCATCGGGCAGCGGCCAGCTGTGGCCGCAGGCGCCGGTGTCGAGCAGGTCCAGCGCGGTGAAGGGCTCGTGCACGCGCACGGTGACTTCATCGCCGGCCGCCCATTCGCCCCGGCGCAGCGCGAGGTGCAGGTTGCCGGAGCGGTCGCGGTAGGCCGTGCAGTGGAAGCGGCCCTGCGGCGTGCTGAGCTCGCGTTCGCCGACGCGCTCGATCAGGCTCTCGTTGTGGCTGCGGAAGGCGATCAGGTCGGCGATGGTGCCGATCTTCAGGCCATGCTCGCGCGCGAAGACTTCGAGGTCCGGCAGCCGGGCCATCGTGCCGTCGTCGTTCATGATCTCGCAGATCACCGCGGCGGGCGTGAGCCCGGCCATGTGCGCCAGGTCGCAGCCGGCTTCGGTATGGCCGGCGCGCATCAGCACGCCGCCGTCCTGGGCCTGCAGCGGGAAGATGTGGCCGGGCTGCACCAGGTCGCTGGCCTTGGCGTCGCGCGCCACCGCGGCCTGCACGGTGCGCGCGCGGTCGGCGGCCGAGATGCCGGTGGTGACGCCGGTGGCGGCCTCGATCGAGACGGTGAACGCGGTGCCGTGCACGGTGCCGTTGCGCGCGGCCATCGGCGGCAGCTGCAGGCGTTCGCAGCGCTCTCGGGTCAGCGTCAGGCAGATCAGGCCACGGCCGTACTTGGCCATGAAGTTGATGGCCT
>CAZXLI010000567.1:0-2228 GCA_964641795.1 uncultured Bordetella sp.
TCGGGCCGTTGAACGGAATGCCCGAGATCGACAGCGCCGCCGAGGAGCCGATCAGCGCCGGGATGTCGGCCGCGACTTCCGGGTTCAGCGAGAGCACGTGGATGACGACCTGCACCTCGTTGTAGAAGCCGTCCGGGAAGAGCGGGCGGATCGGCCGGTCGATCAGGCGCGAGGTCAGCGTCTCGAGTTCGCTCGGTCGGCCTTCGCGCTTGAAGAAGCTGCCGGGGATCTTGCCGGCGGCATAGGTCTTCTCGATGTAGTCGACCGTCAGCGGGAAGAAGTCCTGGCCGGCCTTCGCTTCGGTGCGGGCGACGACGGTGGCCAGCACCACGGTGCCCTCGATGTCGACGACCACGGCGCCGGTGGACTGTCGCGCGATCTCGCCGGTTTCCATCGTGACCTGATGCGGTCCCCACTGGAAGGTCTTGGTGACTTTGTTGAACATGCTCATGCGGGTGTCTCCGGTTGTGGGACGGTGGCGCTTGGAATCGGTGGCGCCAGCGGGTTCACCGGGAGCGATCGGGGCCGCTCAGCGGCATGCCATTCCATCGGGACCCGCGATCGGGCAACGGTGGAATGACACAGCAGCGACTGGTGCGGCACGCTCCAAAGACGAAAGAGCCTTGACTGGCGTCGACCAGCTCAAGGCTCTTCGTGTCATGCGTGGCTTACTTGCGCAGGCCGAGCTTCTGGATCAGCGCGGTGTAGCGGTCGGCGTCCTTGCCCTTCAGGTAGTCCAGCAGCTTGCGCCGGCGGCTCACCATCTTCAGCAGGCCGCGACGGCCATGGTGGTCCTTCAAGTGGGTCTTGAAGTGGGGGGTCAGTTCGTTGATGCGGGCGGTCAGCAGCGCCACCTGGACTTCGGGCGAGCCGGTGTCGTTGGCGGCGCGCGCATTGGCCTTGACGATGTCGGCCCGGTTGATATCTGCCACGGACATGTTGGTGTTCCTGAGGATGGAAACCGCACGGTCCGGCCCAACTTCGAAGGCCGATGCGGTTTCCGGTTGCCACTTGCGGCAGCGGGTGAAACCGACCCGCGCCGTGCTTGATTCGCGCCTTGACGGGCGCAAAACCTGCGGATTATAGGCCCAAAGCGCCTTTCAGCCGCAGCACGCCCTGGTCGAGCCGCGCCGGGTCGCGCGACGCAAAGCACCAGCGCAGCCAACCCTCGCCCTCATGGCCAAACGCCGCCCCAGGGGCCAGGCCCAGGCCATGGCGCGCCACCAGCTGCTTCGCAAAGGCCAGCGAATCGCCAGCGCCCGGCACCTGCAGGAAGGCGTACATGCCGCCCTCGGGCAGTGCCAGCCGGACCCCCGGCAACGCCATCAGCGCCTGACACAGACGATCGCGGCAGTCGCGCAAGCGGCCGACCAGCGCCGGCACCGCCGACGCGGCCTCGGCCACCGCCGCCAGGCCGCCGCGCTGCACGAACACCGGCGCGCACGAGGTGTTGAACTCGATCAGCTTGGCCATCGCGTCGAGGTGCCCCGCCGGCAGCACCAGCCAGCCCAGCCGCCAGCCGGTCATCAGGAAACTCTTCGAGAAGCTGTGAATCACCACCAGGCGGTCCTGTGCGGTGGCCAGGTCGAGAAAGCTGGGGGCGGCACGGCCGTCGCCGAACCAGACTCGTTCGTAGACTTCGTCGGCGACGATCCAGGTGCCGGTCCCGCGGCAATGATCCAGCAGCGCCTGCTGCTCGGCCCGCGACAGGGTCCAGCCGGTCGGGTTGTTCGGGGCGTTCAGCAGCAGCACGCGCGTGGCCGGCGTCACCGCATCGAGCACGCGCTGGAGATCCATGCGCCAGGCTCCCTGGGCATCGGGTGTCAGGGGCACGCGTCGCACCCGCGCGCCCAGGATCGCCGGCTGCGCCGGCAGGTTGGGCCAGACCGGCGTGATGACGGTCACTTCGTCGCCAGCACCCACCAGCAGCTGCATCGCCAGCATGAGCGCATTGACGCCCGAGGACGTGACCGCGATGCGATCGTCGCCCGGATCGCCGTGCAGGCTTGCCGTGTAGTCCCGCAGCGCCGCCCGCAGCTCGGGCAGGCCGAGGTTGTGCGAATAGAAGGTCTCGCCGCGCGCCAGCGATTCGGCCGCGGCACGGCGCACACTGTCGGGCGTGACCTCGTCGCTCTCGCCGAACCAGAAGGCCAGCACGTCGTCTCGGCCCAGGCCGGCGTTGGCAACCTCGCGAATCTTCGAGGCGGGCAGTTCGCGGATCAGATCGC
>CAZXLI010000568.1:0-2223 GCA_964641795.1 uncultured Bordetella sp.
CAGCGACAACGGGATCACGTCCAGCAGCAGCAGTTCGCCGTCGCGCGCGTTGCCCGCCAGCGCATTGGCCTGGATCGCCGCGCCAATGGCCACGACTTCGTCGGGATTCAGATCGACCAGCGGCGGCTTGCCGAACAGCTCGCCCACCGCCGTGCGCACCGCCGGCATGCGGGTGGAGCCGCCAACCATCACCACGCCCTGCACCTCGGTCTTTGCCAGGCGCGCATCGCGCAGCACCTTGCGCACTGCCGCCAGGGTGCGGTCGACCAGCGGGCGGGTCAGCGCGTCAAACTGTTCGCGCGAAACCGGCACCTCGATCGCCTGGCCGCCGATGCGGCATGTCAGCGGTGTGTTGAGCGCATCGGTCAACGCCTCCTTGGCCGCTCGGGCCGCCACCAGCACCTGGCGCTTGTCCTGTGGCGTCAACGCAGCAACGCCAGCCTGCTGCAGCGCCCAGTCGGCCAGCGCCTGGTCGAAGTCGTCTCCGCCGAGGCTGGCATCGCCGCCGGCAGCCACCACCTCGAACACGCCGCGCGACAGCCGCAGCAGCGAGATGTCGAAGGTCCCGCCGCCCAGGTCATACACCGCGTAGAGGCCCTCGCTGCCGTTGTCCAGGCCGTAGGCCACCGCGGCGGCCGTCGGTTCATTGATCAGCCGCAGCACGTTCAGCCCCGCCAGCTGCGCCGCGTCCTTCGTGGCCTGACGCTGGGCGTCGTCGAAGTACGCCGGCACGGTGATCACCGCACCGTAGAGATCGTCGTTGAAGGTGTCCTCGGCCCGCTGGCGCAGCGTGGCCAGGATCTCGGCCGATACCTCGACCGGCGTCTTGCGGCCGGCACGCGTCTCGAGCGCCACCATGCCCGGCTGGTCGATGAAGCGGTAAGGCAGGCGCTGGTGGCCATGGATATCGGCCAGGCTGCGGCCCATGAAGCGCTTGACCGAGGCGATGGTGTTCTCGGGGTCCTCGCCCTGCGCGGCCCGCGCATCGAAGCCGATCTGCCGCCTGCCTTCCGCGAGGTAGCGCACCACCGAAGGCAGGATCACACGGCCGTCGGCATCGGGCAGGCATTCGGCGACGCCATGGCGGACCGCGGCCACCAGGGAATGGGTGGTGCCCAGATCGATGCCGACGGCAATGCGTCGCGCATGCGGATCGGGCGCCTGCCCGGGCTCGGAAATCTGCAGCAAGGCCATCGGCGTGCTCTTGTCGTTGTCCTGTCAGGCATCCAGCGCTTCGAGGCGCCGGTGAATGTCATCACGAAATCGCTGCACGAACATCAGCGCACGCACCTGCTGGGCGGCCTGGGACGCGTCCTGCGCATCGTCCAGCAGCGCGCGCAGGCGGTCGACCATCGCGCCCTCCTCGGCCGACACGGCTGCATCCAGCGCCTCGACCGCAGCGGCGTCGGCCGCATCGTCCAGCGCTTCGCGCCAGGCCATCTGCCGCATCAGGAAGTCTCGCGGCATTGCGGTGTTGTTCTCGGCGTCGATCGGTGCGCCGCGCAATTCGCAGAGGTAGGCACCCCGCTGCAGCGGGCTCTTCAACCGGCGGTAGGCTTCGTTCACGCGCACCGCCCATTGCATGGCGACCCGCTGGGAGGCGGAACCCTCGCTGACGAAACGGTCGGGGTGCACTTCGGCCTGCAACGCACGCCAGCGCTGGTCCAGCAATGCTGCATCGAGGGCAAAGCACTGCGGCAGGCCGAACAGCGTGAAATCGTCGTCGTCAAGCTTCATCGGTGGCGGGACAAAACAAAGGCGCGGCCCACTGCGCCGCGCCTGACTGAAAGCCGGGTTCGGCGCGCTAGACGCGGAACGACTCTCCGCAGCCGCAGCGATCTTTCTCGCGCGGGTTGTGGAACTTGAAGCCCTCGTTCAGGCCCTCGCGCACGAAATCGAGTTCGGTGCCGTCGATGTAGGGCAGGCTCTTCGGATCGACCAGCACCTTGACGCCATGACCCTCGAACACATGGTCTTCGGGCGCGATCTCGTCGGCGTACTCCAGCTTGTAGGCCAGACCGGAGCAGCCAGTCGTCTTGACGCCCAGGCGCACGCCGACGCCCTTGCCGCGTTTGCTGATGTAGCGCGACACATGCCGCGCGGCGGCCTCCGACAGGGTGACAGCCATGATCTGGTCAGCTGGCACGGGCAGCCTCGGCCGGCGTTGCTGCGCCGTGCTTGGCCTGGTAGTCCTTCACCGCGGCCTTGATCGCGTCTTCGGCC
>CAZXLI010000569.1:0-2216 GCA_964641795.1 uncultured Bordetella sp.
CGCGAGAAGTCCGGCTTGCGCTTCTCCAGGAACGCGTTCGCGCCTTCCTGTTGTTCGCCCGTCTCGAAGTACTTCGGCGCCACTTCCTCGATCAGCTCCTTCATGTCACGCCCCATGATTGGCTGCATGTGGTGGTAGAACGAGCGCTTGACGATGCGCAGGCAAGTCGGGCTGAGAGAAAGCAGCTCGTCGGCGAACTTGCGCACCTCCTCGTCGAGCTTCTCCTTGGGCACGACCGAGTTGGCCAGCCCCCAGTCGAGCGCTTGCTGCGCGGTGTAGCGGCGGCACAGCATCCACAGCTCGCGGGCCCGCTTGTGGCCAAGCACGTTGGCCGAATGCGAGACGATGTAGCCACCCGCCGGCGAGCCGACGCGCGGGCCGTTCTGGCCGAAGATGGAGTGGTCGGCCGCGACCGTGAAATCGCAGAAATAGGCGATATGGTGGCCGCCGCCGATGGCGTAGCCGCTGACGCGTGCGATCACCGGCTTCGGGCATTCGACGATCTGGCGGTTGAAGGTGAAGTTCAGGTCCTCGAGGCCGCTCTTGCCGCCACTGCCTTTCTCCCAGTTCACGTCGCCGCCGACGCAGAACGCACGGTCGCCGGTGCCCGTGAGCACGATGACGCCGACCTTGTTGTCGTTGGCGGCCACGTCGAGCAGCCGCTGCATCTCGACGATGTTGTCGCCGGTGAAGGCGTTGAGCTGCTTGGGCCGGTTGATGGTGAGGGTGGCGACGTAGTCCTTGACCTCGAGATAGACCTCTTTGTCCGACATGCTCGGTTCTCCGATCGGTGGTGGTGGGGGTTGGGTGACTCAGTTGGGGTCGGTGGCGTTGACGGGTTGCCTCGCGCGGCGCTGCGCGAGCTCGACGAACCAGTCCAGGCTCGCCGGGTTGGCCATCGCATCGCGGTTGGCCACCTTCTCGGCCGGCTGGCCGAGCAGCAGCTTCTTCACCGGCACCTCGAGCTTCTTGCCGGTGAGCGTGCGCGGAATCTCGGGCACGGCGATCACGTCGTTGGGCACATGGCGCGCCGACAGCGACTCGCGGATGGCCGCGGTGATACGGCCGACGAGCGCGGTGTCGAGCGCACTGCCCGGGCGCAGCACCACGAACAGCGGCATCCAGCTCTCGCGGCCGAGGAACTCGAGGTCGACGACCAGGCTGTCCATCACCTCGGGCAGCGCCTCGACCACGCTGTACAGCTCGCTGGTGCCCATGCGCACGCCGTGGCGGTTGATGGTGGCGTCGCTGCGCCCGTAGATGACCGCACCGCCGCGCGGCGTGATGCGCAGCCAGTCACCGTGCCGCCAGACGCCGGGGTAAACGTCGAAGTAGCTGTCGTGCAGTCGCTGGCCACCGGAGTCGTTCCACAGGTACAGCGGCATCGACGGGATGGGCTGCGTGCACACCAGTTCGCCCACCTCGTCGACGAGCGGCTTGCCCGCGTCGTCCCAGGCCTGCACGTCGGCACCCAGGCAGCGTACCTGCATCTCGCCCACGTACACCGGCAGCGTCGGCACGCCGCCGACGAAGGCGCCGGCGAAGTCGGTCCCGCCGGACATCGGCGTGAGCCAGACGTCGCGGCGCACCTTGTCGTAGACCCAGCGGTAGCTCTCCGGCGACAGCGGCGAGCCGGTCGAGCCGACGGTGCGCAGCTTGCCCAGCGCCGCCACGCTGCGTGGCTCGATGCCGTGCTTCTCGCACAGGGTGAAGAACGCGGCCCCGGCGCCGAAGAAGTCGAGGCCCTCGCGGCCGCAGAAGCGCCACAGCGTCGAGTAGTCGGGCCACGCCGGGTTGCCGTCGTAGGTGCACATCACCGCGCCGACCAGCAGCGCCGCGACGTTGAGGTTCCACATCACCCAGCCGGTGGTCGTGTACCAGTGGAAGCGATCGCCCGCGACGACGTCGTTGTGCAGCGCCATCGTCTTGACGTGCTCGACCAGGATGCCGCCGTGCCCGTGCACGATGGGTTTGGGCAGCCCGGTGGTGCCCGACGAGTACACCACCCACAGCGGATGGTCGAACGGCAGCAGCTCGATCTGCAAGGGCGCGCTGTCGCGCAGCGCGTCGCGCCAGTTCACACCGTTGCGCACGGCCGCGGCATCGGCAGCCGGGTCGAGGTAGGGCACGAGCACGACGCGCTCGAGCGTGGGCAGTTGCGCGAGCATCTCGTCCAGCACGGCGCGGCGGTCGTGCGCCTTGCCGCTCCAGCGGTA
>CAZXLI010000570.1:0-2208 GCA_964641795.1 uncultured Bordetella sp.
GGCCTCTATCCGCGCCTGACGGCGCGCGAGAACATCGTCTACTACGCGCGGCTGCATGGCCTGCCGCGCGACGCCGCACATGCGCGCGCCGAGGCCCTGGCCACGACGCTGGACCTGCGTGGCCTGCTCGAGCGCCGCACCGATGGCTTCAGCCAGGGCGAGCGGATGAAGACGGCGCTGGCGCGCGCGCTGGTGCACGACCCCTCGCACATCATCCTGGACGAACCGACCAACGGGCTCGACGTGCTGGCCACGCGCAGCCTGCGCGAGGCGCTGCGCCGGCTGCGCGACGAGCAGCGCAAGTGCATCGTGTTCTCGACGCACATCATGCAGGAGGTGGAGCGGCTGTGCGACCAGGTGGTGGTGGTGTCGCATGGCCGCACGGTGGCCGAGGGCACGGTGCCCGAACTGCTGCAGCGCACCGGCGACGAGGACTTCGAGGCCTGCTTCGTCAAGCTGGCCTTTCGGGACGAGACGGCCCACCCCAGGGCGGAGGCGGGCGCATGAAGCTGGCGTGGATCGTGTTCCTGAAGGAGCTGCGCGATGCGCTGCGCGACCGCCGCACCTTGCTGATGGTGGTGCTGTCGTCGGTGGCGATCGGGCCGGTGATCCTGGTCGCGATGTCGGCGCTGATCGCCGGCATCGAGCAGCGTGCCGAAGCCCGCGAGGTGTACGCGGTGGGCCTGGACCAGGCGCCGACGCTGCGCAACTACCTCGAACGGCAGACCTACCAGGTGAAGGCGCCGCCGGCCGACTACGAGCGGCAGCTGGTGTCGCGCCAGTTCGGCGAGCCGGTGCTGGTGGTGCCGGCCGACTTCGAGGCGGATCTGGCGCGCGGCGTGGCCCCGGTGGTCGAGCTGGTGGGCTCCAGCGCGAACAACCGTGCGCAGGGCAGCATTGGCCGGCTGACGCGGTTGCTGCTGGGTTTTGGCCAGGAACAGGCGACCCTGCGGCTGGCCTGGCGCGGCGTGACACCGGCGCTGCTGCAACCGGTGCAGGTGGAGGAGCGTGACCTGGCCGACCCGCGTGCCCGTGCAGCGCAGCTGACCGGCATCCTTCCGTTCTTCGTGCTGATGGCCGTGCTGTACGGCGCCTTGAATGCGGCGCTGGACACCACGGCCGGCGAACGCGAGCGCGGCTCGCTGGAGCCGCTGCTGATGAACCCGGCACCGCGCGCCGCGCTGGTGCTGGGCAAGTGGGGCGCGGTGGCCAGCGTGGGCATGCTGATCGCGGTGCTCTCGTGCTTCAGCTTCCTGCCGGCGCAGTGGCTGCTGCGCAGCGAGACGCTGGCCGCGATGTTCCAGTTCGGCTGGCGCGAGGCGGCGCAGTTCCTGGCGCTGCTGCTGCCGCTGGCGGCGATGCTGTCGGCGCTGTTGATGTCGGTGGCGATCCGCTGTCGAACGTTCAAAGAGGCGCAGGCCAACAACACCGTGGTCGTGCTGGTGATCTCGCTGCTGCCGCTGGTGACGATCCTGAACCAGGAAGGCGAGAAGCCCTGGCACCTGTGGGTGCCGGCGCTGGCACAGATCACGTTGATGGGCCGGGTGCTCAAGGGCGAGCTGATCGCCGCGCCGGACCTGCTGGCGCCGCTGGCCGTGGCGGCGCTGGGCACGGCGCTGTGCGTGGGCTTCGTGGCGCGGCAGCTGCGGCTGGCGGCGGTGCGCTGAGGCCCGCGCCGTCAGTTCAACGCGGCGGCGGCTGGGTCAGCCGATCCAGCCGGCTCAGCCACTGCAGCGCCTGCCAGCGGTCATTGCCGCACATCTCGGTGCTGGGGGCCAGGCCGCCGCAGACGGCCGGCCGCTCGGGCCGGCCGAACAGCCGGCAGCGCAGCTGATCGTCCAGCTGCACGCAGGGCACGCCGGCCGGCTTGCCCTGCGGCATGCCGGGGATGGGGCTGCTGATCGACGGCGCGATGCAGCAGGCGGCGCAATGCGGGCGGCAGTCCATGGCCGGGCGATCATAGGGTGACCCGTGACCGATCGCCCCAAGCCGGCCCCGGCTTCCTACAATCGCGGCTTCCCCCAAGTGCCTTGTCCGCGCGTGTGCCGCGCGGTGCCTCACCGTGCTCCATCCCGAATCGTTTGATGTGATCGTCGTCGGGGCTGGTCACGCTGGCTGTGAAGCCGCGTTGGCATCGGCACGCATGGGGCAACGAACGTTGCTCGTGACGCAGAACGTCGATCGCATTGCGGCGATGAGTTGCAACCC
>CAZXLI010000571.1:0-2197 GCA_964641795.1 uncultured Bordetella sp.
CGGTGCCGCGGCCAGCGCGGGGGCTGGCGCGGACGCCGCCGCCGCCGGCGCCGCGGCCGGCGCGGGTCGCAGCCACCACCAGCCCAGGCCGGCGCCGGCGGCCAGCAGCGCCAGGGCCAGCGCTGCCAGCGGCAGGCCGCGCGGACCGGCCGGCGGCATCGCGGCCGGCGAAGCCAGCGGCACCGGCTGTGCATGCAGATCGGGCACGCCGCCGCGGCTGCGTTCGGCGTCGGCACGGCGCAGGGCGTCGAGCACGTAGGACATGCGGTCAGTTCTCCTGTCGCAGCCGCGGCTCGTCGATGCCGGCGGCGCGGTTCAGCTGCATCAGTGTCATCGGGCCGGCCAGGCCGTCGGGCTTGAGCCCCTGGGCCAGCTGGAACGCGGCGATGCGCTGACGCAATGGCCGCTCACTTCCTGCGCTATCACCGTCCAGCTTCTGCAGCTGGGCACCAAGCCAGCCGGCCAATGCCTGCTGCTGACCGGCCGCCGCTTCGCGGCCGGCATCGGGCAGCTCGGCGGGCAGCCCATCGGGCGCGCGCCAGAGTGTCGAGAAATCGCCCTGCCAGCGCTGCGCCAGCGCGGCCAGCGGCAGCGTGCGGGGCCGGCCCTGCACCTGCAGCAGCGCATGCCGCTCGCCCAGGCCCAGCAGCAAGGCATAGGCCGGGCGGCCGCCGGCCTCGTCGCGCAGCGGCAGCAGGCCGGGGCGGGCCAGCTGGCGGATCTGCGCCAGCGTCAGCGTCGCGCGGTGGCAGCGCAAGGGCTGGCCGGCGCTGCAGGGCGTGGTGACCTGCGGGCCTTCGGGCCACAGCGCGGCGAGCTCGCGCCAGGCCTGGGCCTCGTCATGCGGCAGCAGCGGCAGCAGCGTGGCGATGTCGATCGGCGCCGGCGCGTCGCCGGTCGCGGCGGCGGCCGAGGCCGGGGCGGTGGCCGAGCCCGTGGCGGCCTGGCCTGGCGCGACGGTGGCCGCGGCGGCCGAGGACGCCACGCTGGCCGCGACCGGCGCGGTGGCACTCGGCGCGGCCATCCGCGTGTCGGTCGGGGCGCCGTGGGGCCCGCGCCACCAGGCGGTGGCGCCCGCCAGCCCCAGCCCACCCAGCAATGCAGCCGCCGCAGCCGCCAGCAGCAGGCGCTGGCGTGGTGCGCCCGCGGCTGCTGCATCGTCGAAGACCTCGCCGGCCGCCTGTTCGACGATGCGCCGGTCCACCCGTGCCTGCCCGCTGGCATAGGCACCCAGCAGCGCGCGGTCGCACAGCAGGTTGATGCGCCGCGGCACGCCGCGCGCCAGCGCATGGATGCGGCGCAGCGCCGCGGGGTCGAAGGGCAGCTCGCCGCTCAGGCCTGCCACGCCGAGGCGATGCCGGATGTAGGCCTCGCCTTCGTCGGCCGACAACGCCTGCAGGTGGTAGCGCGCGATGACCCGCTGCGCCAGTGGCTCGAGCTCGGGCCGCGCCAGCATTTCGCGCAGCTCGGGCTGGCCGATCAGGATGATCTGCAGCAGCTTGCGCTCGTTGGTCTCCAGGTTGGTCAGCAGGCGCAACTGCTCCAGCACGTCGGCCGAGAGGTTCTGCGCCTCGTCGATGATCAGCACGTTGTTGCGGCCCGCCGCGTGCTGGGCCAGCAGGAAGGCGTTCAGCGGGTCGACGTAGTCCTTCACCGTCTGCGCGCCCGCCGGCACCGGCACGTGGAACTCGTCGCAGATCGCCCGCAGCAGCTCGGTGACGGTGAGCTTGGGGTTGAAGATGTAGGCGACGTTGCAGTTGGGCGGGATCTGCTCCAGGAAGCAGCGGCAGACGGTGGTCTTGCCGGCCCCGATCTCGCCGGTGAGCAGCACGAAGCCACCGCCGCCGTCCAGCCCGTAAAGCAGATGGGCCAGCGCCTCGCGGTGGCGCTCGCTCATGAAGAGGTAATGGGGGTCCGGCGCGATCGAGAACGGCGCTTGCTTCAAGCCGAAAAAGGACGCGTACATGGGGCGGCAGGATAACCACTCCACCGGGGCGACCTGACCGAACCCCTTGCTCGTGGGCGCTGCGATCCCGGAAGATCAGGCCGATCTTGCGAGCGCGCCGATCAAGCGTCCACGATCACCTCGAACCCGCCGAAGATCATCCGCTGTCCGTCGAACGGCATGTCAGCGGGCACGTGCTTCATGCTGGGGTCTTCCATCACCCTCTTCATGCCCTCGTCCCGCACGAGCTTC
>CAZXLI010000572.1:0-2197 GCA_964641795.1 uncultured Bordetella sp.
AGAAGCTCTTCGAAAACGAAGTCGAGACGAAGAAGTCCAGGCCCGCGGCCAGGAACTGCTGCACCACGGCGCCGTCTTCGGCGATGCCGTCGCCGAAGCCCTGGTAGGCCATGTCGAGGAAGGGCACCAGTTGGCGCGCCTTCAGCACGGCGATCACCTGCTGCCACTGATCGGGCGTGATGTCGTAGCCGGTTGGGTTATGACAGCAGGCGTGGAGCACGACGATCGTGCCGGCGGCCACAGCGTTCAGACCGGCCAGCATGGCGTCGAAGCGCACGCCGCGGTTCTCGGCGTCGTAGTACGGGTAGGTGTCGACCGCAAAGCCGGCGTTGGTGAACAGTGCGCGGTGGTTTTCCCAGCTCGGGTCGCTGATCAGCACCTTCGCACCGGGGTTCAGCTTCTTCAGGAAGTCGGCGCCGATCTTCAGCCCGCCGGTGCCGCCCAGGGCTTGAACCGTGGCCACACGCCCCGACTTCAGCACTTCGCTGTCGGCCCCGAAGACCAGCCCTTGCACCGCCTTGTCGTAGGCGGCAATGCCGTCGATGGGCAGGTAGCCCCGCGGCTTGGTGGCCTCGACGAGCTGCTTCTCGGCGGCTTGCACGCACTGCAGCAGCGGCAGCTTGCCGTTCTCGTCGAAGTACACCCCGACCCCGAGGTTGACCTTGGCCGGGTTGGTGTCGGCGGCGAATTGTTCGTTCAGGCCCAGGATCGGGTCGCGGGGGGCCATGTCGACGGCGGCAAACAGCGTCATGAGAGAAGCATCCTGTCAGAAGGGTGGCAGCAGACCCCGGCCCTGCTGCGCTACGCTGTCAGACCGACGGCGCGCGCGGCGGCAATGCCGCGGGAACCGCCGATTTTAGATGACACGTTCAGGGATTACCCGATGAGCCAACTTGCCGAAGCCGAAGCCGCGGCGCTGCCCGAAGCGCAGTTCCTGAGCTTTCCGGATTCGCCGTTCCAGTTGTTCCAGCCATACCCACCGGCCGGCGACCAGCCGACGGCCATCGAACAGCTGGTGGAAGGCGTGCATGACGGCCTGGCCTACCAGACGCTGCTCGGCGTCACCGGATCGGGCAAGACCTACACGATGGCCAACGTGATCGCCCGCCTGGGCCGCCCGGCCATCGTGTTCGCGCCGAACAAGACGCTCGCTGCACAGTTGTACAGCGAGTTCCGCGAGTTCTTTCCGAGGAATGCGGTCGAGTATTTCGTCAGCTACTACGACTACTACCAGCCCGAGGCCTATGTGCCGCAGCGCGATCTGTTCATCGAGAAGGACTCGTCGATCAACGAGCACATCGAGCAGATGCGGCTGTCCGCCACCAAGAGCGTGCTGGAGCGGCGCGACACGGTGATCGTGGCGACGGTCAGCGCGATCTACGGCATCGGCAAGCCCGAGGACTACACGCAGATGCGCTTCATCGTGCGGGTGGGCGACAAGATCGGCCAGCGCGACGTCATCGCGCAACTGGTGCGCATGCAGTACACGCGCAACGAGATGGATTTCTCGCGCGGCTCCTTCCGCGTCCGCGGTGACACCATCGATGTGTTCCCGGCCGAACACAGCGAACTGGCGGTGCGCATCGAACTCTTCGACGACGAGGTCGAGAGCCTGTCGCTGCTGGATCCGCTGACCGGCCAGGTGCGGCAGAAGGTGCCACGCTTCACGGTCTACCCCTCCAGCCACTATGTCACGCCGCGTGAACGGGTGCTGGCGGCGATCGAGACCATCAAAATCGAACTGCGCGAACGGCTGGCCGAGTTCGTGGCGGCGGGCAAGCTGGTGGAGGCCCAGCGCCTGGAGCAGCGAACGCGCTTCGACCTCGAGATGCTGCAGGAGGTGGGCCACTGCAAGGGCATCGAGAACTACACGCGGCATCTTTCCGGCGCGAAGCCCGGGGAGCCCCCGCCGACGCTGGTGGACTACCTGCCGCGGGACGCGATCATGTTCCTCGACGAGAGCCACGTGCTGATCGGCCAGCTCGGCGGCATGTTCAATGGCGACCGGGCGCGCAAGACGGTGCTGGCCGAGTACGGCTTCCGTCTGCCCAGTGCGCTGGACAACCGGCCGCTGAAGTTCGAGGAGTTCGAAACCAAGATGCGCCAGGCGATCTTCGTCTCGGCGACACCGGCCGACTACGAGAAGCAGCACGCCGGCCAGGTGGTGGAGCAGGTGGTGCGGCCGACCGGTCTGGTC
>CAZXLI010000573.1:0-2192 GCA_964641795.1 uncultured Bordetella sp.
GGTTTCCGGCGCGATCACGCCTTCCACTTCGCCGGTGCCGAACTTCGACCCGTTGCGCGACATCTTCTTCGCCAGGCCATAGCTCATGAAGGACGCGGGCGTCGCACCCCCGGGGGTGATGCCCATCCAGATGCCCACCAGCGAACTGCGCAGCGAGGTCACCCAGTACTTCGGCAGTTCCTTCCAGGTCTCCCACACGACGGCCGGGTTGATCTTGGCCGACTTGCCGGAGAAGCTCAGGCCTTCTTCCATCGACAGCAGGATCTCGCCAATGCCGAACAGGCCGATCACCGCGATCAGGAAGTCGAAGCCGCGCATCAGCTCGGGCTGGCCGAAGGTGAGCCGCAGCTGGCCGGTGACCGTGTCCATGCCCACCGCAGCGAGCGCGAAGCCCAGCGCCATCGCGATCAATATCTTGAACGGCGAGCCCTTGCCCATGCCGACGAAGCTGCAGAAGGTGAGCAGGTACACCGAGAAGAATTCCGGTGCGCCGAACTTCAGCGCGAACTTCGCGACCAGCGGCGCGAGGAAGGTGATCATCACCACCGCGACGAAGGCGCCGACGAACGACGAGGTGAAGGCCGCGGTGAGCGCCTGGCCGGCCTTGCCTTTCTGCGCCATCGGGAAGCCGTCGAAGGTGGTGGCCACCGACCAGGGTTCGCCCGGTATGTTGAACAGCACCGAGGTGATCGCGCCGCCGAACAGCGCGCCCCAGTAGATGCACGAGAGCATCACGATCGCCGAGGTCGGCGACATCGAGAAGGTCAGCGGCAGCAGGATGGCCACGCCGTTGGCGCCGCCCAGGCCGGGCAGCACGCCGATCAGCACGCCGAGGATGATGCCGACGAACATCAGGCCGATGTTCATCGGCGTCAGCACCACGCTGAAGCCCTGGATCAGGGAACCGAGTTCTTCCATCTTGGGGCTCCGGTGGTCAATAGCCGAGGAAGCGCAGCGGATCGAGCGTGCCCTTGTACAGCGGCACCTTGAACCACACCTCGAACATGACGAAGAACACCGCGTTCACCACGAGCCCGACGATCACGCTCTTGTGCCAGCTGTAGTGGCCGAGGATCACCATGAACAGCGTGATGTAGATCGCCGAGGCGACGTACAGCCCGAGGAACACGGTGGCCAGCACGTACACCAGGGCCGGCACCAGCACCGCCATCACGCGCTTCATCTGCCCGCGGTCGACAAAGGTGTCGGTGTCGCGCCCGGCGCTGAAGGTGGATTGCCAGAAGATGCCGAGGCTGGCGATGCAGATGATCAGCCCGATGTAGAACGGAAAGTAGCCGGCGCCCGGACCATCGCTGGTCCAGCCAGCGCCCAGGCGGCGCGATTCGACCACCACCACCACGCCGAAGGCGAAGAGGATGGCCGCCACCACGGCATCGACGGTACCGTTCTTTGCCAGCGGCGGGCCGTCGTCGGCGGCGTGTTCTTGCGTGTCTGACATGTCGTGCTCCTGCGTAGGCTGCGAGCGGAACGAGAGGCAAAAGTACACCCGGCGCCAGCGGGGCGCCAGGGTTGTCGCACGGGTTGCGGCTACTTGGCGATGAAGCCGGCCTCGGTCATCAGCTGCTTGTGCATCGCCTCGGCGCCTTCGAGCCACTTGCGGAACTCGGCGCCGGTCATCGAGGTGGTGTTGAACGAGCCCTTCTCCATGTAGTCCTTCCAGTCGGGCGTTTCACGCACCTTCTTCAGCAGGTCGACATAGAACTGCACCTGGTCGGGCGTGACGCCGGGGGGCATGAAGATGCCGCGCAGCATCAGGTAGTCCGTCGGGACGCCGGCCTCCTTGCAGGTCGGGATGTCGTACCACGATTGCGTGGCGGTGACCTTTTCCTTGTGCGGCATGCGCTGGTCGTCGAACACGCACAGCGGGCGCAGCGTGCCGGCGCGCCATTGCGCCACCGCCTCGATCGGGTTGTTGACGGTGGAGTCGACGTGGCCGCCCACCAGCTGCACCGCCACTTCGCCGCCGCCCTTGAAGGGCACGTAGATGAACTTGGTGCCGGTGGCCTTCTCCAGGCCGACGGTGAGGATCTGGTCTTCCTGCTTGGAGCCGGTGCCGCCCATCTTGAACTTGTTCGGGCCGGCATCCTTCACGGCCTTGATGTACTCGGCCGCGGTCTTGTACGGCTTCTCGGCATTGACCCACAGCACGAACTGGTCGAGCGCCATCATCG
>CAZXLI010000574.1:0-2184 GCA_964641795.1 uncultured Bordetella sp.
TCGACATCCACGAGTACCTGCTCGAAAAGCAGATCCGCCTGCCGGCGGGCCAGGGCGGCTTCCTGTACCACGACCCCTGCCACAGCCCCTTGAAGCAGCAGGAGCCGATGAAGACCGTCCGGGCGCTGGTCGGCGACGGTGTGGTCGAGAGCAAGCGCTGCTGCGGCGAAAGCGGTGGTCTGGCCATGTCGCGGCCCGACGTGTCCACGCAGATCCGCTTCCGCAAGGAGGAAGAGATCCGCAAGGGCGAGGCCGCGCTGCGCGAGTCGGGCGGCCTGGCGCAAGGGCAGAACCTGAAGATCCTCACCTCCTGCCCGAGCTGCCTGATGGGCCTGTCGCGCTACCAGGACGACCTGAGCAGCGGCCTGCTCGAAGCCGACTACATCGTCGTCGAGATGGCGCGCCAGATTCTGGGGCCCAGCTGGCTCGAGGACTACGTGGCCCGCGCGAACAGCGGTGGCATCGAGCGCGTGCTGGTCTGAGCGTCGCCGTGCGGCGCCGCCGCAAGACCGGCTTTGCAAGTGCCAGTAACCGCGGTACTGCTGCGGCGCAGCAATTTGTGCCTCGTCCGCCCCCAGGGCGCAGCAGCAGTTGCGCCCAATTGAAAGCTGGCGGCCACTCACATTTACAAACGTTCGTTCGGCGCTGGCACTCAGGGCACGCCGTATAACCCGACGCAGTGCCGCGATCCGTGCACGATCTCACGGATGGCAGGCCCCTCAGTCTTTCTGTCGGGAGAACGAACAATGCAGCTCAAGCAGACCCTGGCCGGCCTGGCGCTTTGCGTGGCGGCCGCCGCCGCGACCGCCGCCACGTACACGATCGGTTCGCTGCCGATCGCGCCCAGCGCCTACAGCAACGTGGCCAGCGTCACCGGCCCGAGCTTCAGCGACACCTATGACTTCAACTTCCCGCTGGGCGCCAGCGCCAGCTCGGCCTCGGCGGTCACCATCGATGTCGGCTCGCTGCTGAACATCAACGGCCTGACCATCCAGTTGTTCGACGCCGCGAACACGCTGCTGCAGACCGGCTCCAGCGGCGAAGCGTCGACGCTGTTCGACGTGCCGCTGCTGTCCGGCGCCAGCTACCACTTCGCGGTCACGGGGCAGGTCACCGGCACCGGCGGCGGGCTGTACACCTTCGTCGCGACGGCGGCGCCCGTGCCCGAGCCCGAGACCTGGGCGCTGATGCTCGGCGGCATCGCCGCCATCGCGTTCCTGATCATCCGCCGCCGTTCGAACTGAACCCGCTCCTGGCATCCACCGGCGCGAGGCTCGCGTGGCCAGGGCCAACCGCTACACTGCAGCGGACCCCTACCCGAGCCACCGTCACCATGGTCCGCGCCGCCACGCCCCTGCCCACCGCCCTCACGCTGCACCAGGCTTCCCGCCAGCTGGAGGTGGGCTTCGACGATGGTTCCACCTTCCGCATCCCCTTTGAACTGTTGCGTGTCTATTCCCCGTCTGCAGAGGTCCAGGGCCATGGCCCCGGCCAGGAGGTGCTGCAGACCGGCAAGCGCGAAGTCGGCATCATCGGCATCGAGCCGGTCGGCCACTACGCCGTGCAACCCACCTTCAGTGACGGGCATGATTCCGGCATCTTCAGCTGGGACTACCTGTACCGGCTGGGCTCGCAGCAGCAGGACTACTGGCAGCGCTACTTGCAACGCCTGGCCGAGGCCGGTGTCGACCGCGACGCGCCGATGGCGGCCGCCGGTGCCGCCGCCGGCAGCTGCGGCCACCACGGCCACTGAACCCCTGATTCGCAACGCCATGGCCCAGACTCACTTCGGCTTCCAGAACGTCGACGAATCCGAAAAGGCGCGCAAGGTGCGGGGCGTCTTCGATTCCGTGGCCGCCCGTTACGACATCATGAACGACCTGATGTCCGGCGGACTGCACCGCGCCTGGAAGGCCTACACCGTGGCCGTGGCCCAGGTGCAGCGCGGGCACCATGTGCTGGACATTGCCGGTGGCACCGGCGACTTGGCCAAGGCCTTTGCGCCCCAGGTCGGCCCTGAAGGGCTGGTGCTGCACACCGACATCAACGAGACCATGCTGCGCACGGGCCGTGATCGCCTGCTCGATGCCGGCATGGCGCTGCCCACCGCGGTGTGCGACGCCGAACGCCTGCCGCTGCGCAGCAACAGCTTCGACCGCGTCAGCGTCGCCTTCGGCCTGCGCA
>CAZXLI010000575.1:0-2173 GCA_964641795.1 uncultured Bordetella sp.
AGAGCGCCGGCATCGGCCAGGTCAATGGCGCCGTGGTGCAGCTCGACCAGATGACGCAGCAGAACGCGGCCTTGGTCGAACAGTCCGCCGCCGCCGCGGAGAGCCTGAAGGACCAGGCCCTGCGGCTGGTCGACGGTGTCTCGATGTTCCGGCTTGGCCACGCGCCGGCGGCCCCTGCGCCCGCACTGGCAGCACAGCCTGCCACGGCCCCCGTGGCCAGCGCCAAGCCCGCACCCGCACCCGTGACCGCGCCGGCCAAGCCTGCCGCGGCCGCGAGGCCCGCGCCGGCTGCCAAGGCCGCCACCCCCAGGCCTGCTGCCCCTGCCGCCAGGCCGGCCCCGGTCGCCGCCGCCGCCCCGGCCGGTGGCGACGACTGGGAAAGTTTCTGATCTCCGACTGGCATCAAGTTCTGCCAGCCCGAGCCGATAAAACCGAAAGGTGCCAGACGGCGCACCAGCTTCAACCCAAGGACATGCCACCATGGAAATGATTCAAGAAGGCACCCGCATCGCGCAACAGGAAGCTGCGCGCCGTGCCATCGCCAATGCGCGCAACGGCGAGTACCTGACCTTCCGCCTCGGCGCCGAGGAATACGGCATCGACATCCTGCGCGTGCAGGAGATCCGTTCCTACGAGCAGCCGACCCGCATTGCCAATGCCCCGGCCTTCCTGAAGGGCGTGGTCAACCTGCGCGGCGTGATCGTCCCGATCGTCGACCTGCGCCTGAAGCTGGGCTGCGAGACCGCCGAGTACAACCACTTCACGGTGGTGATCGTGCTGAACGTGCGCGGCCGCGTGGTCGGTGCGGTGGTCGATTCGGTGTCCGACGTGCTGGAACTCGGCGGCGACGCGATCCGCCCGGCCCCGAGCACCAACTCGCACATCGACACCAGCTACATCACCGGCATCGGCAGCGTCGCAGAACGCATGCTGATCCTGATGGACATCGAAGCGCTGATGTCCAGCGCCGACATGGGCCTGATGGAAGAAGAGCAAGCCGCCTGAGTTCGAGTCTCGGCCCTGGGGTCTTCCGGGGCCCTTGGAGCCGCGTGAATGAAGAGCAAGAGAGGGTTGACGATCGTCCAGCGGCTGTGGCTGCCGACGATCGTGTTGCTGGTGATGGTGGTGGCGATGGTGGGTGCCTCGAGCGTGCGCACCCGCCATTCGCAGGCCTTGGCAAGCCAGCAGTTGCTGGAACACCAGCAGAAGCTTGAAGACGCCCTGGTCTGGGCCGGCCTGACCGAGGCGGGCGCCGCCCGCACGCAGGCGCTGCTGCATGCCGCCGACGATGCATTGGCCGCCACCTTGAAGCCGGCCATCGAGGCCAGCGCCACCCGCCTGGCCGAGGTGCACAAGCGCATCGAGACGCTGGCGGGCAGCGACGAAGAGAGAGCGTTGCTGGCCCGCGTGGTCGACAGCGGCAAGGCCTACTTCGCCGCCCGCGACGAAGCGCAGAAGCTGCGTGCCGACGGCAATGCCGATGGCGCGCGGGCCGCGTTCAAGGACAAGGCGCTGCCGGCGCTGGTGGCCCACGAGGCGCAGCTGCGCGAGTTCGTCAACCTGCAGGAACAGCGCGCCGCCAACCTGCGCGACGCACTGGGCGCCGAGCGCATGCGCACGGTGTACGGCGTCGGCGCGGTGATGGGCCTGATCGTCCTCGGCCTGGGCCTCAGCACGGTCTTCCTGGTGCGCGCGATCCGCGACCCGCTGAATGAGCTCTCGCGTGCCGCCGAACGCATCGGCCACGGTGACCTGACCGTCGAGGTCGACACCACCCGGCACGACGAGCTCGGCGAATCGATGCGCGCGCTCGCCGGCATGCGCGACGCGCTGCGCCGCATCGTCGGCCAGGTACGCGAATCGACCGACTCGATCCAGACCGCCAGCGCCGAAGTGGCCGCGGGCAATGCCGACCTGAGCCAGCGCACCGAGCAATCGGCCGCCAACCTGCAGCAGACGGCCGGCTCGATCAGCCAGCTCTCGGCCACCGTGCGCCAGAGCGCCGATGCCGCGCAGCAGGCCAACCAGCTGGCCTCGTCGGCCGCCACGGTGACACAGCGCGGCGGCGAAGTGGTTTCGCAGGTGGTCTCGACGATGGACGCGATCAACGCCAGCTCGAAGAAGATCGCCGACATCATCGGCGTGATCGACGGCATCGCCTTCCAGACCAACA
>CAZXLI010000576.1:0-2165 GCA_964641795.1 uncultured Bordetella sp.
GAGCTACGGCCCGCGCGAGCAGGGCGCCCATGCGCGCGAGTTCTACACCACGGTGAAGACGGCCTACACCTTCGCGGGTTGAGCGGTATGGCCAACAGCACGCGCGTGTTCGTGTTCGGCACGCTGAAGCAGGGTTTCCCGAACTTCGCCACCAACCGCGGCCGGCGCATCGGTGGCGACTTCCGCACCGCGCAGCGCTACCCGCTGTACCTGGTCGGCGAACGGCACTCGCCCTGGCTGGTGGACATGCCAGGCGAGGGCAAAGCGGTGACCGGCCAGGTGTTCGAGGTCGATGCCGAGGTGCTGGCCGACATGGACCGGCTCGAACGGATTGATCAGCCGGACGGCTACCGGCGGGTGTGGCTGGAAGTCCAGGCCGCTGACGATCCCGCGGCGGCGCCGTGCCAGGTCTGGGCCTACCTGAAGCCGGCCGGGCAACTGGCGGCCGCGCAGATCATGGCCGGCCCGCTGGCCGAGTACACGCTGGCGCATGCGGCCGCGTATCGTCCGCGCTAGCAAGCCTTCAGCGCACCACCACGCCCCACGGCAGCTTGCCCACCGGCACCTCGGCCACGCGCTTGAGCGATTCGGTGTCGATCACCGACACGCTGCCCGATCGGCCGCAGGCCACGTAGAGCTTCCTGCCATCGGGCGTCAGCGCCATGTTCCAGGGCCGCTGGCCGACCGGCACGGTGGCGACGATGGCCATGCGCTGCAGGTCCAGCACCGAGACACTGGCCTCGCCGCCGTTGGAGATGAACACCCGCTGGCCATCGGGGTGCACCGCGATGCCGTTGCTGCGCGCGCCGGCCTTCAGCTTGTGCAACACCTGGAAGCGGGTGGTGTCGATCACGTAGACCTCGTTGGCGTTCTCCGCCGCCACGTAGGCCTGCTTGCCGTCCGGCGCGAAGCCGATGCCGCGCGGGCGCGCGCCGACCGGGATCTGCGCCACCTGCGCGCGGCGCTCGACGTCGATCACGTCCACCGCCTCGCCTTCCTCGGCGCTGACGAACACCTGCCGGCCGTTCGGGCTGAACACCGCATGCTCGGGGTTCTTGCCGCGCACCCGCACGACGAAGGCCAAGGTGTTGCTGCGCGTGTCGACGAACACCACCTCGTTCGATTCCTCGATCGCCGCGGCCACCCAGCGGCCGTCGGGCGAGATGCCCACGCCTTCGGGGGATTCGCCGAGCGCGATGTCGCCAGCCGGCTTGCCCGAGGCGAGGTCCAGCACCACCAGGCGGTTGCCGGGCTGGTCGCTGACATAGGCCCGCGTGCCGTCGGGGCTGATGACGGTGCCGCGCGGCTTCTTGCCGGCCGGCAGGTCGCGCAGCACGGTGTCGGTCGCGGTGTCGATCACGCTCAAGGTGCCCGAGCCTTCATTGGGCACGTAGGCGAAGGGCGCGGCCTGCACGGCGGCGGCGGCGAGGAGGCCGCTCATCATGAACACTAGGCATTTCATCGTCGTCTCCATCATCGCAAGGGCCGGATGCGCCAGAACACCGGCTGCCGGTTGAACCAGGCATGCTTCAACGCGATCAGCACATGGCCGACGATCAGCAGCACGAAAAGCCAGGCCGTGAACACGTGCAGCCGGTTGAAGAAGGCGTACACCGCGGGCAGGTCAGGCCCCCAGGGTGCGAGCGGCATGCCGAAGAACTTGATGCCGTGCTTGCTGAAGTTGGACGCGACGTAGCCGGAGAGCGGCATCAACAGCATGCAGCCGTACAGCGCGCGGTGACCCAGGCGGGCAGCGGCGCGCTGCCAGGCATCCATCTCCGCCGGCCAGCGCGGCGTGCCCTGGCGCAGCCGCCAGGCCAGGCGCAGCAGGATCAGCGCGCCCAGCACCAGGCCGATGGACTTGTGCAGGTTGATCACTGGCGCGCGTGCCGGCGTGCCGCGCGGGGCCAGCGTGTCGAGCGCGAAGCCGAACACGATCTGCGCGATCAGCGCCGCGCCGATCAGCCAGTGGAGCAGGCTGGCCACGCGGTCGTAGTCGGTGGATTCGCTGGTTCGCATCTCAGGTCTCCATTGAGCGCTGCGTGTATCGCGACGCATGCCGGATCGGCTGCTTGCGGCACGTTGCAGTCGTTGGCGATGCTGTTGCGTGCTGAGATCGGCGCGCCCGAGCGTCTTGGTCTGCGGGCGCAGCGGGCCGAGTCCGG
>CAZXLI010000577.1:0-2165 GCA_964641795.1 uncultured Bordetella sp.
GGCCTTGGCCGAGTCGTCGTTGCCGGGGATGACGTAGTCGATGTCTTCGGGCGAGTGGTTCGTATCGACCACGCCGATCACCGGAATCCCCAGCTTCTTGGCCTCGGCCACCGCGATCTTGTGGTAACCGACGTCGATGACGAACAACGCATCAGGCAGCGCGTTCATGTCCTGGATGCCGCCGATGTCCTTCTCGAGCTTGGCCAGCTCGCGTTCGAACATCAGCGCCTCTTTCTTGGTCAGCTGCTCGAGGCCGGTTTCCTTCTGGGCCTGCATGTCCTTGAGCTTCTTCAGCGAGCCCTTGACGGTCTTGAAGTTGGTCAGCATGCCGCCGAGCCAGCGCTGGTCGACGAAGGGCATGCCTGCACGCTGGGCTTCCATGGCGATGACCTCGCGCGCCTGGCGCTTGGTGCCGACCATCAGGATGGTGCCGCGCTTGCCAGCCAGCTGGCGCACGAACTTCATCGCTTCCTCGAACTTCGGCAGCGTCTTTTCGAGGTTGATGATGTGGATCTTGTTGCGATGGCCATAGATGAAGGGGGCCATCTTGGGATTCCAGAAGCGCGTTTGGTGGCCGAAATGCACACCGGCTTCCAGCATCTCACGCATGCTGACAGACATGGATCACTCCAAAAGGTTAGGTCTAGAATCCGGCGCGAATCGCAAGCGGCGAGACCTCTTCAGGCCAGCACGCCCAGCGACACCTTGTTGATTGCCGGTTCGCGATTGATTTACCTGCCGTCCGGTGCGCAAAGCAAAAGCCTCACATGGACATCCAGGTAAACCCAAGGAGTATAGCAGCCGACGCTCCCGGCGCCGCCGAAGCTTTACGCGCAGCGCTGCAAGCCGCCGATGGCGAGCGCTGCCAGAACGTCTTCATCCGGCGCTTCGATCACACTGCCTGGGCCGCGGCTCGGGCAATCGACGAGGCCCGCGCAGCCGGTCTGCCGGTCGGTCCGCTGGCCGGCATGCCGGTGTCGATCAAAGACCTGTTCGACGTCGCCGGCTGGCCGACCACTGCCGCTTCGCGCGCGTTGGACGATGCGACGGCCGCGCCGCAGGACTGCCCGGCCGTTGCGCGCCTGCGTGCCGCCGGCGCCGTGCTGGTGGGGCACACCAACATGAGCGAGTTCGCGTTCTCGGGCGTCGGGATCAATCCGCACCACGGCACGCCGCGCAATCCCTGTTCCCCCGTCGGTGAAGCGTTGATCCCAGGAGGCTCGACCTCCGGCGGTGCGGTGGCAGTGGCCACCGGCGCCTGCCGAGCCGCGCTGGGGTCGGACACCGGCGGCTCCATCCGCATTCCGGCCGCGCTCCAAGGTCTTGTCGGCTTCAAGAACACGCAGCGACTCACGCCGCTGGCCGGCACCGTTCCCTTGTCGAGTACGCTGGACACGGCCTGCGCGGTCACCCGGGACGTCTCCGATGCAATCCTGCTGCACAGCGTCCTCGCCGCCCGGCAGCCGCGGCTCGGCGCCAAGCCGCTGCGTGCCATGCGATTCGGCGTGCCAGGCACGGTGATGCTGGATGGCCTGGCGCCGGCCGTGGCAGCTGCCTTTGACCGCACCCTGTCAGGGCTGAGCGCTGCCGGTGCGCGGATCGAGCCGATGAGCCTCGCACCACTGGCTGATCTGGCGGGCTTGCAGGCGCAGGGCGGCTTTGCGGCCGCCGAGAGCTGGGCCTGGCACCGGCAACGCCTGGCGGCGCGCGAAGCCGACTACGACCCGCGTGTGGCGATGCGCATCCGGCGCGGCGCACAGATCAGTGCGGCTGACTACATCGACCTGCTGCACGCGCGCGCCGACTGGATCGCGCGCATTGAGGAGTCCGTCCAAGGCTTCGACGCGATGCTCTCGCCCACCGTGCCGATGCAAGCACCGGCGCTTCAGCCGCTGCTGGACAGTGACGAGGCCTTCTTCCAGACGAATGCGCTGCTGCTGCGCAACCCCTCGGCCGTCAACATGCTCGACGGCTGCGCGCTGTCGCTGCCGTGCCAAGTGCCGGACGAGCTCCCGATCGGCCTGATGGTGTGGGGGCCGGCAATGGCCGATGACGCGGTATTGAGCGCCTCGCTGGCGATCGAAGCCGCGCTGCGTACGCCGGGCGAGGTCTAGGATGAAACTGACCTCTTCATACCGGCGTGAGCTGTACGGCGTAGCCGATCT
>CAZXLI010000578.1:0-2156 GCA_964641795.1 uncultured Bordetella sp.
GCTCGCTCGCCGAGTGGGTTGCGGTCGCGCTGCGTGATGCAAGGTCAGGACATCGCCGGCCCAGGGGTGCCACAAACTAACAGTAGTTATGTTAGTCTCGGCCGGTGAATTCTTGGTATGCAGCAACCGCTTCCTTGATGGCCGGCATCCCTGGCGGCCCATCGTCGACCCCGGCCGCCCTGCCAGGCCGGCGCCCCTGGATCTCGGCGACGCGCCACAGCCCGGGCGCCGCGCCATGACAGCAACTGTCCGGTCTCCGGGGAAGGCAAGCATGGCAGCCGTGCTCGATGGCATCACGGTGGTCGACCTGTCCAGGCTGATTGCGGGACCCTACGCGTCGATGGCGCTCGCCGATCTCGGCGCGCGCGTCATCAAAGTCGAGTCGCTGTCGGGCGACGACGGCCGTCACCTCGGCCCACCCTTCCTGCAGGGTTCGAGCATGTTGTTCATGGCGAGCAACCGCGGCAAGGAGTCGCTGGCGTTGGACATCCGCAAGCCGGCGGGACGCGAGATCCTGCATCGGCTGCTGGAGCGGGCGCAGGTGGTGGTGCACAACTTCCGCGCCGACTTCGCCGAAGAGCACGGCCTGACCTACGACGCGCTGCGCGCGCTGAAGCCGGACCTCATCTACGCAGCGGTGAGCGCCTTCGGCGAGGAGGGTGCCTACCGCCTGCGGCCGGCGGTGGACAGCGTCGTGCAGGGCGCCGCCGGCGGCTTCTATGCCAGCGGCGAAGCCGGCGACGACCCGATCCGAATCGGCTTGCCGATCGTCGACGTCACCTGCGGCATGTGCGGCGCTTTCGGCATCCTCGCGGCCATCATGCACTGGCGCCAGACCGGCCGCGGCCAGCGGGTGGAGACCGTGCTGGCGGATGCCATGTTCAACCTGATGGCCACGCGCGTGGCCGAGTACGCGCTCGAAGGCCGCGAGCCGGCGCGCGCCATCAACCTGCCGCTGGCCGCGCCCAGCCGCCACTTCCGGGCCGCCGACGGCCAGTGGTTCAACGTCTCGGTCGTCAACGATCCGGCGTTCGCGCGCTTCTGCGCGGTGATCGGCAGGCCCGAGTGGGTGGGCGATGCGCGCTACGCCACCAACGCCGGCCGCGTCACGCACCGGCCCGAGATGGCCGAGGCGCTCTCCGCGATCTTCGCCACGCGCCCGGCGGCGGACTGGGTCGATGCCTTCGCCGCGGCCGACCTGCCGTGCGGGCCGGTCAACACCGTGGCCCAGGCGATGGCCGATCCGGTGCTCGCGGCGCGATTCGTCGAACACCCGGAGTTGCCGGGGCTGCCGTTGATTCCGTTCCCCGCCCATCTGGGCGAGGGCGGCGCGAGGCCGGATCGTGTCGCGCCGCCGCCGCGGCTGGGCCAGCACAGCGCGGCGGTGCTACAGGAACTCGGGTTCGCCAGCGACGCCGTCGCGCAGCTGGTGCGTGATCGCGTCGTCCGCCTGGCCGCCGATGGCCCGGCCACCGTTGCCGCCTGACGAGGAGACCCACCCATGAACGCCGCAGCTGTTCCCGATGCGATCTGGCGCCCGGGTCGCGAGCGCGTCGAGCGCGCGCGCCTGACGAACTTCATCGGCTGGCTGAAGCAGCGGCACGGCCGCGACTTCGCTGACTACCACGCGCTGTGGCAGTGGTCGGTCGACGATCTCGAAGGCTTCTGGGCCGCGCTCGTGGAGTACTTCGACCTGCCGCTGCAGGGCGAGCGCACGCCGGTCATTGCGGAGCGCCGCATGCCCGGTGCGCGCTGGTTCCCCGGCGCGCGCACCAACTACGTCAGCCAGATCTTCCGCAACGCCAGCACCGAGCGGCCGGCCATCGTGTTCCGCAACGAGGCCGATGCGCGCGACGAGGTGTCGTGGGCGCGGCTGCAAGCGGAGGTGGGTGCGCTGGCCGCGTGGCTGCGCCGGCAGGGCGTGAAGCCGGGCGACCGTGTCGTCGCCTGGCTGCCCAACATCCCGCAGGCGGTGTCGGCCTTCCTCGCGGTGGCCAGCGTCGGCGCGGTGTGGTCGCTGTGCTCGCCGGAGATGGGCGTGGCCGCGGTCGCCGACCGCTTCCGGCAGATCGAGCCGAAGGTGCTCTTCGCCGTGGACGGCTACCGCTGGAGCGGCAAGGCGCACGACCGCCGCGCCGTGCTGGACGAGATGCTCG
>CAZXLI010000579.1:0-2151 GCA_964641795.1 uncultured Bordetella sp.
CCGGGCGCTGGCGATGGAGCCCAAGGTCCTGTTGATGGACGAACCCTTCGGCGCACTGGATGCGCTGACCCGTGCGCACCTGCAGGACGAACTGCTGAAGATCGTCGCCCGCACGCAGAGCACCGTGGTGATGGTGACGCACGACGTCGACGAGGCAGTGCTGCTGTCCGATCGCATCGTGATGATGACCAACGGTCCTGCTGCCACGATCGGCGAGATCCTGAGCGTGGACCTGCCCCGCCCGCGCAACCGGGTCGCGCTGGCGGAAGACGCCCGCTACGTGCACTGCCGCAAGGAGGTGCTGGACTTCCTCTACACCCGGCACGGCCACGTCGAGCAGGCGGCCTGAGTCGTCGTTCTGGCACGGGCCTTGCTGAGGACTGTTCGACGTTCGGAAACGGCGTCTGTCTATCTCCTCAGCAGGGCCTGGCCCTTTCGTCCAACCCCCCGGCCGACACCGGGGGGTTTTTTTCTTCTGGTCGCACCGGCGACAAGGCCATGCGGCTCGCCCACGAGACAATCGGACCCATGGGACGACTCTTTCTGGTGCGGCATGGCCAGGCCTCGTTCGGGGCCGCCAACTACGACCAGCTCAGCGCGATGGGCCATCGCCAATGCGTGCGGCTGGGCGAGTATTTCCACGAGCGCGGCTTCGCGTTCGAGGCGGTGCTCACTGGCACGCTGCAGCGCCATGCACAGAGCTATGCCGCCATTGCCGAAGGCATGCAAGTGCAGCAGGTGCCGCTGCTGTGGCCAGGGCTCAACGAGTACGACAGCCATGCGGTGATCGCCACGGTGCATCCCGAACCGCTGAAGAAGCCCGAATCCCCCGAAATGGTGCGCCATCATTTCCGGCTGCTGCGTGACGGCCTGCAGAAGTGGATGGCCGGCGAAGTGCAGCCGGTCGGCATGCCGAGCTATGCCGACTTCGTGGCCGGCGTCTCAGGCGCGCTGGACCATGTGCGGACCCGGCACAGTGGCGATGTGCTGATCGTTTCGAGCGGCGGTCCGATCTCCACCGCCGTGGGCCTGCTGCTGAACACGCCACCGGAAACGACGATCGAGCTGAACCTGCGCATCCGCAACAGCTCGGTGACCGAGTTCGTCTACACGCCCAAGCGCCACGCGCTGGTCACCTACAACACGCTGCCCCACCTGGACGGCGCGACCTTCAGCGACTGGGTGACGCACACCTAGACGCTGGCGTCAGTGCTTTTCCTTGGCGTGGTTGATCGAGTACTTCGGGATCTCGATCGTCACGTCGTCATCGGCCAGGATGGCCTGGCAGCTCAGGCGCGACTGCGGCTCGAGGCCCCAGGCACGGTCGAGCATGTCTTCCTCGCTCTCGTCCTGCTCGTTCAGCGAATCGAAGCCCTGGCGCACGATGACGTGGCAGGTGGTGCAGGCGCAGCTCATCTCGCAGGCATGCTCGATGGCGATGCCGTTGTCCAGCAGCGCTTCGCAGATCGAGGTGCCGCGCGGTGCCTCGATGCTGTCGCCCTGCGGGCAGTATTCGGGGTGGGGCAAGATCTTGATGATCGGCATCGTGCGGCCTGCTGTCAGATGTCCTCGACCTTGCGGCCGGTGAGCGCGGCGCGGATGCCGCGATTCATGCGCGCGGCGGCAAAGCCTTCGGTGCCCTTGGCCAGCGCTTCGACCGCTGCGTCGATCACGCCCGCATCCTCGCCGTTGGCGATGCGGTTGAGGTCGATCAGCAGCGCCTCGATAGCCGTTCTTTCACGCTCGTCCAGCAGTTCGCCATCCGCTGCCAGCGCCGCCTGCGTGGCCAGCGCCATGCGCTGCGCCTCGACCCGCGCCTCGCTCAGGCGCCGCGCCTGCATATCGGCCTCGGCATGGTGGAAGCCTTCGCGCAGCATGCGGGCGATGTCGTCGTCGGCCAGGCCATAGCTCGGCTTCACGACCACGGCCGCCTCGACGCCCGATCCCAGCTCGCGCGCCGAAACGCTGAGCAGGCCGTCGGCATCGACCTGGAAGCTGACGCGGATGCGAGCGGCGCCTGCCACCATCGGTGGAATGCCGCGAAGCTCGAAGCGCGCCAGCGAGCGGCAATCGCTCACCTTCTCGCGCTCGCCCTGCACCACGTGGATGGCCATCGCCGTCTGGCCGTCCTTGAAGGTGGTGAAGTCCTGC
>CAZXLI010000580.1:0-2149 GCA_964641795.1 uncultured Bordetella sp.
GCGGCGCCGGTCAGCGGCGCGGTCGACGAGTGCGAGGTCGAGTTCAGCCACCACATGGCGATCACCCGCATCTGGGAATCGCCGCGCGTCACGCAGCCCTACACCGAGGACCAGTGGCGCGACATGCTGGCGCTGGGCGACGCGGTCGACGAAGACCTGGTCGCCGGCGACGTGCGGCTGACGATGGGTGGCGAGCCGACCTTCGTCTCGGTTGACGACCGCGACGGCGCCGAGTGGAACACCGACGCGCTGGGCCCCACCAAGCGCATGGTGGCGCAGGATCTGGTGCAAAGGCTGCGCGCCCACTATGGCCAGGGCGGCTTCCTGCACTTCGGCCAGGGCAAGTGGTACCCGGGCGAGCAGCTGCCGCGCTGGGCGCTCTCGATCTGCTGGCGCGCCGACGGCGAGCCCTGCTGGCACGACCCGTCGCTGTTCGCCGACGAGCGCGACCAGCACAACTACACCTCGGCCGACGCGCAGGCTTTCATGCTGGCACTGACGCGTCGTTTGGGGGTTACTGCAGATCACGTGCAGACCGGCTACGAGGACACCTGGTACTACCTGTGGCGCGAGCGCCGGCTGCCGGTGAACGTCGACCCGTTCGACGCGCGGCTGGACGACGAGCTGGAACGCATCCGCCTGCGCCGCGTGTTCGGCCAGGGTCTGGATCATCCGGTGGGCTACGCGCTGCCGATCCGGCCCGAGCAGGGCCCGGGCCTGGGCGGGCCGACCTGGGTCACCGGCCCGTGGTTCTTCCGCGACGAGCGCATGTACCTGTTCCCGGGCGATTCGCCGATGGGCTACCGCCTGCCGCTGGATTCGCTGCCCTGGGTGCGCGGCACCGAGTACCCGTACCACATCGAGACCGACCCGTTCGCGCCACGTGCCGCGCTGCCGGCGGCGGCGACCCTGAAGTCGCAGTACGCCTCGCACGCGATCGGCGGCGGCTTCGCCGAAGGCGGCACGGTGGGCGTGCAGCGGCCGCTGTGGGAAGGCGGCGATGAGCGGGGCGGCGCCGACGCCTCCGGCGCGGGCTACTCCGCTGGCGCCGGCGAGGGGGCCACGGGCCGCGGTCCGGCCGCCCAAGACGGCAGCCCGGCCCTGTCCGCCGCCGACCTGACGCGCTCGCCGCAGCGCTTCGAATCGGCGCACTGGATCACCCGCACCGCACTGGTCGTCGAGGTGCGCGACCCGCGCCGCGCCAACGGTCCGAAGGCCGAAGCCCAGGGCACGGCCAGCGGCGTGCTGTACGTCTTCATGCCGCCGCTGCAGCGCCTGGAGGACTACCTCGCGCTGCTCGCCGCCGTCGAGGCCACCGCGGCCGAGCAGGGCGTGAAGATCGTGCTCGAAGGCTATCCGCCCCCGCGCGACCCGCGGCTGAAGATGCTGCAGGTGACACCGGACCCCGGCGTGATCGAGGTCAACATCCATCCGGCGCACGATTGGAAGGAACTGGTCGAGCACACCGAGTTCCTGTACGACGCGGCCTGGCAGTCGCGCCTGTCGACCGAGAAGTTCATGCTCGACGGCCGCCACACCGGCACCGGCGGTGGCAACCACTTCGTGCTGGGTGGTGCGCGGCCGGCCGATTCGCCGTTCCTGCGCCGGCCCGATCTGCTGGGCTCGCTGCTGGCCTACTGGCACAACCACCCGAGCTTGAGCTACCTGTTCTCGGGCCTGTTCATCGGGCCCACGAGCCAGGCACCGCGGGTGGACGAGGCGCGCAACGACCAGCTCTACGAGCTGGAGATCGCGCTGGCCGAGATCGAGCGCAGCAAGGCGGTCTACGGCCAGCAGATGCCGCCGTGGCTGGTGGATCGCACGCTGCGCAACGTGCTGGTCGATGTCACCGGCAACACGCACCGCAGCGAGTTCTGCATCGACAAGCTGTATTCGCCCGACTCCGCCACCGGGCGCCTGGGCCTGCTGGAGCTTCGCGCCTTCGAGATGCCGCCACACGCGCGCATGAGCATCGTGCAGCAGCTGCTGCTGCGCGCGCTGGTCGCCCGCTTCTGGAAAACACCGTACCGCGCGCCGGCCACGCGCTGGGGCACCGAGCTGCACGACCGCATGCTGCTGCCCACCTTCGTCAAGATGGACCTGAACGACGTGATGGCCGAGATGCGCGAGGCCGGCTATGCGTTCGACA
>CAZXLI010000581.1:0-2117 GCA_964641795.1 uncultured Bordetella sp.
ATCCAGAACCGCCAGATCTCGGTCGAGAACATCCAGAAGACGGTGGCGGACTTCTACAAGATCAAGGTCGCCGACATGTACTCGAAGAAGCGGCCGGCCTCGATCGCCAAGCCGCGCCAGATCGCGATGTACCTGGCCAAGGAACTGACCCAGAAGAGCCTGCCCGAGATCGGCGAGCTCTTTGGCGGCCGCGACCACACCACGGTGCTGCATGCGGTGCGCAAGATCGGCGGCGACCGCACCAAGGACTCCGAGCTGAACCAGCAGCTGCACGTGCTGGAACAAACCCTCAAAGGCTGAGGCGCAACCCGTTCGCGCAACCCTGTGGAGAAGTTTCGAACAACCACCGCGTCATCCACAGGCCCAGGTTCCGGCGCCGACTTGTTGTCATTTCGCCAGCCCGTTTCCCGGCCTGCCGCCCACAGGGTTCATGCCTGCCTAAACCCTTGAAATTGCAGGCGAAAATAGCGTTCTCCACAGCCGAAGCGGCCCCCTACTAGAACCACCAAGTTCAAGAGGAAGACATGATTGTTCTGAAAGCTCCACAACAAAAACTGCTCGACGCCCTGCAATCGGTGGCGGGCATCGTGGAGCGTCGGCACACGCTGCCGATCCTGGCCAACGTGCTGCTGCGCAAGACCGGCGCCGACATCGAGCTGACCACCAGCGACCTCGAGATCCAGGTGCGCACGCAGGCCGAGCTCGGTGGCGATGCAGGCAACTTCGCCACCACGGTGGGCGCGCGCAAGCTCATCGACATCCTGCGCACGCTGCCCTCGGACCAGCTGGTGACGCTGACGGCCGCGCAGTCGAAGCTGACGCTGACCGGCGGCAAGAGCCGCTTCACGCTGCAGACCCTGCCGGCCGACGACTTCCCGCTGGTCAACGAGGCGGTCGATTTCGGCCCCAGCTTCGCGGTGCCGCAGAAGACGCTGAAGATGCTGATCAACCAGGTCCACTTCGCGATGGCCGTGCACGATATCCGTTATTACCTGAACGGCATCCTGTTCGTCGCCGAAGGCAAGACGCTGACGCTGGTGGCCACCGACGGCCACCGCCTCGGCCTGGCGCAGGCCACGCTGGACAACGAGATTCCCAAGCAGGAGGTGATCCTTCCGCGCAAGACCGTGCTCGAGCTGCAGCGCCTGCTGAAGGACGAGGACACGCCGATCGAGATGCGCTTCGCCGGCAACCAGGCCAAGTTCGCGTTCTCGGGCATGGAGTTCGTCACCAAGCTGGTCGAGGGCAAGTTCCCCGACTACAACCGCGTGATCCCGAAGAACCACAAGAACGCCGTCGTGCTGGGCCGCCAGCCGCTGCTGGCCAGCCTGCAGCGCGCGGCCATCCTGACCAGCGAGAAGTTCAAGGGCGTGCGCGTCAACGTCGAGCCCGGCCTGATGCGCATCGCCTCCAGCAACTCCGAGCAGGAAGAGGCCAAGGAAGAGATCGAGATCGACTACAACGGCGACGCGATCGAGATCGGCTTCAACGTCACCTACCTGATGGACGTGCTGGCCAACATCAGCCAGGAGATGGTCCGGGTCGAGCTGCAGGACAGCAACTCCAGCGCCTTGATCACCGTGCCCGAGCAGACCGGCTTCAAGTACGTGGTGATGCCGATGCGCATCTGACGCATCGTCCCGGCCGCCCTGACAGCGGCACAGCAGCAGCGGGCCCGGTGCCCGCTTCGGCGTTTTTTGAGGGCCTGCACCGTGGTGCCAGGCCGAGCGTGAAGAGACCCCAGCGATGAGCGACCCGACCCTCCCGAACGACCCCGACCATGGTGTGACGCAGCGTGCCGTGCCCTCGGCGGAAGGCCAGGCGGCCTCCACCGGCTCGGAAGCCTCGGTGGCCTATGGCGAGGGCAGCATCCAGATCCTCGAAGGCCTGGAGGCCGTGCGCAAGCGGCCCGGCATGTACATCGGCGACACCTCCGACGGCACCGGCCTGCACCACCTGGTGTTCGAGGTGGTGGACAACTCCATCGACGAGGCCTTGGCCGGCCACTGCGACGACATCCTGGTCACCATCCATTCGGACAACTCCATCAGCGTGGTGGACAACGGCCGCGGCATCCCCACCGGCGTGAAGATGGACGACAAGCACGAGCCCAAGCG
>CAZXLI010000582.1:0-2114 GCA_964641795.1 uncultured Bordetella sp.
GGGAGCGGTACGGACGGGCCCATGGCCCAGAGCGGCCAAAGGCCGCTCTGGGCCGCAAGCCGCCCCCCCTGACACGCCCGCGTCATCAGCGCTGCGCAGCATGCACGGCTTCCCAATGTCCGGTCCACTGAAGAGGTTCATTGCCATGCCGCTGCTGCTGCCCCGCCGCCACCTGTTGATCGCCGGCGCCGCCGGCGGCCTGGGCTCCGTGCTCGCGCACGCCCAGGCGCCCGCCGTCATCACCCGCGATGCCGCCCGCCCCGGCTTCCCGTCCGGCGTGCAGAGCGGCGACGTGCAGGCAGACCGCGGCATCGTCTGGTCGCGCTGCGACCGGCCGGCGCGGATGTGGGTGGAATGGTCCACCACCGCGTCGTTCGCCAACGTGCAACGCGTGCGCGGCCCCCATGCGCTGGAAGCCACCGACCACACCGCGCGCATCGACCTGACCGGCCTGCCGCCGGCGCAGGACATCTTCTACCGCGTGCAGTGGGAGGACCTGTCCGGCGGCGGCCTATCAGAGCCGATGAGCGGCCACTTCCGCAGCGCGCCGGCCAAGGCGGCCGACATCCGCTTCCTCTGGAGCGGCGATACCGCCGGCCAGGGCTGGGGCATCAACGAAGCCTTCGGCGGCATGAAGATCTACGAGGCGATGCGGCAGCGCAACCCCGACTTCTTCATCCACAGCGGCGACAACATCTACGCCGACGGCCCGATCGCCGCCGAGGTGAAGATCGGCGACGACGCGCTGTGGCGCAACCTCGTCACCGAGGAGAAGAGCAAGGTCGCCGAGACGCTGAAGGAGTTCCGCGGCAACTACCGCTACAACCAGCTCGACGCGCCGCTGCGCCGCTTCAACAGCGAGGTGATGCAGCTGTGGCAGTGGGACGACCACGAGGTGACCAACAACTGGTCGGCCTCGAAGGACCTCTCCGCCGACAAGCGCTACACCGAGAAGAACGTGCCGCTGCTGACGGCCCGCGCCACGCGTGCGTTCATGGAGAACGCGCCGATGCGCTGGCACTCGCAGCAGGAGGAAGAGCGCGTGTACCGCCGCGTCGGCTGGGGTCCGCTGCTCGACGTGTTCATGCTCGACATGCGCAGCTACCGCGGTGCCAACAGCCACAACCGCCAGAGCGCGCCCGATGCCGACACGCCCTTCCTCGGCCAGGTGCAGCTCGACTGGTTGAAGCGCGAGCTCAAGGCCAGCCGCGCACTGTGGAAGGTGATCGCCGCCGACATGCCGATCGGCCTGCTGGTGCCCGATGGCACCGATGCGCAGGGCCGGCCGAAGTTCGAGGCGGTGGCCAATGGCGACGGCCCGGTGCTGGGCCACGAGTTCGAGATCGCGCAGCTGCTGTCCTTCATCAAGCACCAGCGCGTGCGCAACACCGTGTGGCTGACCGCCGACGTGCACTACGCCGCCGCGCACCACTACCACCCGAACCGCGCGCAGTTCCAGGACTTCGATCCGTTCTGGGAATTCGTCGGCGGCCCGCTGCATGCCGGCACCTTCGGCCCCAACGAGCTGGACAACACCTTCGGCCCGAAGGTCGAGTTCGTCAAGGCGCCGCCCAAGGGGCAGGTGAACCTGCCGCCCTCGGCCGGCCTGCAGTTCTTCGGCGAAGTGCAGATCGACGCGAAGAGCGGCGGCTTCACCGTGCACCTGCGCGACCTGACCGGTGCCTCGCTGTGGCACACCACGCTGGCGCCGCAGCGCGCCTGAGCACCGGGTCGCGACCATGAACGATCGCCTGCCGCAACGCGAGGACCATGCCGAGCTGATGCAGCGCATCGAGACCGAGCTGCTCGACAGCTTCGACGAAGCGCTGGAGCTCGAGTTCGAGGACGGCCGTCCCGGCGATGCCGAGCTGAAGGACGAGACGCGCGAGACCCGCGCCAGCTACTTCAAGCACCTGTTCCGGCTGCAGGGCGAGCTGGTCAAGCTGCAGGAGTGGATCGTGCACGAGCGCCGCAAGGTGGTGATCGTGTTCGAGGGCCGCGACGCCGCCGGCAAGGGCGGCGTGATCAAGCGCATCACGCAGCGCCTGAACCCGCGCGTCGCGCGCGTCGTCGCGCTGCCGGCGCCGAACGACCGCGAGCGCACGCAGTGGTAC
>CAZXLI010000583.1:0-2104 GCA_964641795.1 uncultured Bordetella sp.
TCGTCGACTGCATGACCGACAACCGCGTGCGCACGGTGGCCGAGGTGCGGCATGCCTTCAGCAAGTACGGCGGCAACCTGGGCACCGAAGGCTCGGTGGCCTTCCAGTTCAAGCATTGCGGCCAGATGATCTTCGCGCCCGGCACCAGCGAGGACAAGGTGATGGAAGTGGCGCTCGAAGCCGGTGCCGAGGACGTGATCACCGGCGACGATGGCGCGATCGAGGTGCTCAGCGCGCCGGCCGACTTCGAAGCCGTGAAGAACGCGCTCGAAGCCGCGGGCCTGAAGCCCGAACTGGCTGAGGTGACGATGCGCGCCGAGAACACCATTCCGCTGGCCGGCGAAGACGCGCAGCGCATGCAGAAGCTGCTGGACGTGATCGAGGACCTCGACGACGTGCAGGACGTCTTCCACAACGCCGAGATGGACCAATGAGCCCCCGCGCTCACATTCGTTCGCTGCCCCGCGTGGGGGCACCTGGGCTCCTCGAGGCGGCTCGGCGGAGGCCGGCATGAAAGTCCTGGTGATCGGCGGCGGTGGCCGCGAACATGCGCTGGCCTGGAAGCTGGCGCAGAGCCCGCGCGTGCAGCGCGTCTTCGTCGCCCCGGGCAATGGCGGCACCGCACGCGACAAGCGGCTGGAGAACGTGCCGATCACCGACCCTGCGGCGCTGGCCGACTTCGCCGAGCACGAGAAGATCGGGCTCACCGTCGTCGGGCCCGAGGCGCCGCTGGCCGCCGGCGTGGTCGATGTGTTCCGCGCACGCGGGCTGCGCATCTTCGGCCCGACCCAGGCGGCCGCCCAGCTGGAAAGCTCGAAGGCCTTCGCGAAGGACTTCATGCAGCGCCACGGCATCCCGACCGCGCTGTACGCCACCTTCAGCGACGCGGCGCAGGCCCATGCGCATGTCGACAAGGTCGGCGCGCCGATCGTCATCAAGGCTGACGGGCTGGCGGCCGGCAAGGGCGTGGTGGTGGCCACCTCGCTGGAAGAGGCCCACCAGGCCATCGACTTCATGCTGGTCGACAACACGCTGGGCGTGCAACATAACGCCGGCGGTGCGCGGGTGGTGATCGAGGAGTGCCTGCAGGGCGAGGAAGCCAGCTTCATCGTGCTGGTCGACGGCACGCACGTGCTGCCGCTGGCCTCGAGCCAGGACCACAAGCGCCTGCAGGACGGCGACCTGGGACCGAACACCGGCGGCATGGGGGCCTACTCGCCCGCACCGGTGGTCACGCCCAACGTGCATGCGAAGGCGATGCACGAGATCATCCTGCCCACGGTGGCCGGCATGGCCAAGGACGGCATCCCGTTCACCGGCTTCCTCTATGCCGGGCTGATGATCGACGCCAACGGCCATCCGAAGACGCTGGAGTTCAACACCCGCATGGGCGACCCCGAGACCCAGCCGATCCTGATGCGCCTGAAGAGCGACCTGCTCGAGGTGCTGCTGCATGCCACCGACGGCACGCTGGACCAGGTCGAGCTGCAGTGGGACCGTCGCTTCGCGCTGGGCGTGGTGATGGCCGCGGCGGGCTACCCGCAATCGCCGCGCAAGGGCGATGCGATCACCGGCCTGCCGGAAGACAGCGAGGACGCGGTGGTGTTCCACGCCGGCACCGCGCAGGAAGACGGCAGCACGCGCGTGACCGGCGGCCGCGTGCTGTGTGTCACCGCATTGGGCGACTCGGCCAAGCTGGCGCAGGCGCGAGCCTACGAGGCGCTGCGTGGCATCCACTTCGATGGCGCGCAGTACCGCCGCGACATCGGCCACCGTGCGATCAAGCGCTGACAGCGCGACGCTGACCACCATGCCGCCTGCCATCGCGATGGACGCCAACGCCGTTCGCAATTACCTGCTCGACCTGCAATCGCGCATCGTGCGCACGATGCAGCAGGTCGACGGCAAGACCTTCACCACCGATGCCTGGACCCGCGAGCCCGGTGGCCGCCTGACCGGCGACGGCCGCACGCAGCTGGTGGAAGAGGGCGGCCTGCTCGAACGCGGCGGCTGCAACTTCAGCCACGTGCTGGGGCCCGCGCTGCCGGCTTCGGCCACGCAGCACCGGCCCGAGCTGGCCGGCGCGCCCTTCGAAGCCATGGGC
>CAZXLI010000584.1:0-2096 GCA_964641795.1 uncultured Bordetella sp.
TCGATGACTCGATCGTGCGCGGCACCACCAGCAAGGAGATCGTGCAGATGGCGCGCGAGGCCGGGGCACGCAAGGTGTACATGGCTTCGGCCGCACCACCGGTGCGTTATCCCAACGTCTACGGCATCGACATGCCCACGCGCGAGGAACTGATCGCGCACGGTCGCAGCGTCGAGCAGATCCGCGAGTACATCGGCGCCGACGCGCTGATCTACCAGGACGTGGACGCGATGAAGCGGGTCGTCAAGCAGCTGAATCCCAAGATCCAGGGCTTCGAGGCCTCGTGCTTCGATGGCGTCTATATCACCGGCGATGTCAGTGCCGCCGACTTCGAGGCCATCGAGCAGCAGCGCACCGAAGCACGCCAGGACGATGAAGACGGCGCCCAGCGCAGCCGCCTGACGCTGCAAGGCCGCGACGAAGCCTGATTGCCCCGAGCCGTTCCCTCCCGAAGACCTCCGATACCGATGACCGCCGTCCGCACCCGCATCGCTCCGTCCCCCACCGGCTTCCTGCACCTCGGTACCGCGCGCACGGCCCTCTACTCGTGGGCTTTCGCACGCCACTTCGGCGGCCAGTTCGTGCTGCGCATCGAAGACACCGACGTCGCCCGCTCGACCCAGGGTGCGGTGGACCAGATCCTCGAATCAATGCGCTGGCTGGGCCTGGACTACGACGAGGGGCCGATCTACCAGATGCAGCGGCTGGCGCGCTACCACGAGGTGATCGAACAGATGATCGCGGCCGGCACGGCCTACCGTTGCTACTGCACGCCGGAGGAACTGGATGCGATGAAGGCCGGCCAGGAGGCGCGTGGCGAGAAGCGGCGCTACGACGGCACCTGGCGGCCGGCGCCCGGCAAGGTGCTGCCGCCGGTGCCCGAGGGCGTGCCCGCCGTGGTGCGTTTTGCCAACCCGGAAAGTGGCGTGGTCAGCTGGGACGATCTGGTCAAGGGCCCGATCAGCATCGCCAACGAGGAGATCGACGACCTGATCATCCTGCGGCCCGATGGCGTGCCGACCTACAACTTCGCGGTGGTCGTCGACGATTGGGACATGGCCATCACCCATGTCTTCCGAGGCGATGAGCACATCAACAACACGCCATGGCAGATCAACATCTTCCACGCGCTGGGCGCGCCGCTGCCGCGTTTCGGCCATTGCCCGATCATCCTCGGCGACGACGGGCTGAAATTGTCGAAGCGCCGTGGCGCTGTCAGCGTGACGGCCTACGAAGAGGGCGGCTTCCTGCCCGAGGCCATGTTGAACTACCTCGCGCGCCTGGGTTGGAGCCACGGCGACGACGAGCTCTTCTCGCGTGAGCAGATGGTGGACTGGTTCGATGGCAGCCACCTGGCCAAGAGCCCGGCGCAGTGGGATCCGGCCAAGCTGGCCTGGGTGAATGCGCAGTACCTGAAGCAGGCCGATGATGCGCGCCTGGCCGGCCTGGTGGCCGCGCAACTGCAGCGGCGCGGCATCACGGCGCCAGCGGATGAACGCCTTGCTGTGGCCTGCGCGCTGTTCAAGGATCGGTGCAGCACCACGGTGGAACTGGCCGACTGGCTGGCGATGTACTTTGCGCCGGTGGCGCCAGCCGAGCAGGATCTCGCGGCACATGTCACCGATGCCATCAGGCCCGCGCTCGCCTCGCTGCGTGATCGCCTGGCTGGCGTCGCCTGGGACAAGGCCGCCATCAGCCAGGCGATCAAGGACACCCTCGGCGAGCACAAGCTCAAGATGCCGCAGCTTGCGATCCCCGTGCGCGTGCTGGTCTGCGGCCGGGCGCAGACGCCGTCGGTCGATGCGGTGCTGTCGCTGTTCGATCGTGACACGGTCCTGGCTCGGCTGTCGACCTGATTGATGTCGGCAGAAGCTGTGCTATAGTCATGGACTCGCTTGAACAGCGCGGCTTTCGAGTCACATCGGGGGTATAGCTCAGCTGGGAGAGCGCTTGCATGGCATGCAAGAGGTCAGCGGTTCGATCCCGCTTACCTCCACCAACATTCCAAGCCGGCGTTGTTCGAGTCGATGAAGGTTCCAGTCCCCTTCGTCTAGAGGCCTAGGACACGACCCTTTCACGGTTGTAACAGGGGTTCG
>CAZXLI010000585.1:0-2091 GCA_964641795.1 uncultured Bordetella sp.
ATGCTCTACACCGCAAAGGGCACGGCCTCGCTGCTGGTGCCTTTGTCCAGCGTGCTGGCCACGGCCACCGGCAGCTGGCATGCGGTGTTCATCGCGGCCAGCGTGATGAACGCGATCGCCGCGCTGCTCGCCTGGTTCGTGCTGCGGCCGATGCGCCGGCGTCACATGGCCCGCTCGCAATGACGCTCGGCTAGACCCCGAAAAGCCGACAGCGGCAAGATCTCGCGATCTTGCCGCTGTCGCTTTGGGGCGTGCCGGAATCGGTGTCTTCAGCGGCCGATGCGGCTGGCGCGACGGCGCAGGATCGCGGCACGCGCCGGGTCCACCGCCTCGATCTGGGCCGCTTCGACCTGCAGTGCACGGGCCTGTTCGACTTCCGAGATGATGCTGTTGGGGCTGAGCACCGCGCCGGCAAAGGCATAGGCCTCGTTCAGGAACGCCTTGAAGAAGCCGGAAATGCCGTTCGGGGCCCGGAAACTCGCGCTGGCGCTGGTCATGGTGTTGCTCCTGTGTTGGTCTGGTTGCACTGCAGCAAAGTTTATGGGGTTAACCCTCGTACGGGAATACCCTGATTTGCGATTTCTTGACCGCGGTCAACTTTTCGAAAACGAGGTATGCGATGAGCACGCTGATCTACAGCCATTCGGCCTGCCTGGCCCATGAACCGGGCCCTGGCCACCCCGAATCGCCGGAGCGCCTGGTGGCGGTGCTGAAGGCCTTGCAGGCGCCGGGATTCGAAGCCCTGCAATGGCGCGAGGCGCCGATGGGCACGCGTGAGCAGGTGCTGCACGTGCACACCGAAGACTATGTCGAGCAGGTGGAGTCGCTGGCACCGCAAAGCGGCTACCAGCTGCTCGATGCCGGCGACACGGTGATGTCGCCCGGCACGCTCGAGGCGGTGATGCGCTGCGTCGGCGCGGCCTGCGCAGCCGTGGACGCAGTGGCTGCCGGCGAGGCCCGCAATGCCTTCTGTGCCACGCGGCCCTGCGGCCACCATGCCGAGGCCGATCGTGCGATGGGCTTCTGCGTCTACAACCAGGCCGCCATTGCCGCGCTGCATGCGCGCGCCGCGCATGGCTGGCGCCGGATTGCGGTGATCGACTTCGACGTGCACCACGGCAACGGCACGCAGCACAGCTTCTGGCGCGACCCCGATCTGTTCTACGGCTCGAGCCACCAGTCGCCGTTCTACCCGGGCACCGGTGCGCGGCACGAGATCGGCGTGGCGCACAACATCGTCAACGTGCCGCTGCGTCCGGGCAGCGGATCGGAGTCCTTCCGCGCCGGCATGCAGCAGGAACTGCTGCCCGCGTTGCGCAGGTTCGCCCCCGAGCTGGTGATCATCTCGGCCGGCTTCGACGCGCATGCGCTCGACCCGCTGGGCGGCCTGAACTTCAGCGACGACGACTTCCACTGGATCACCCGCGAGCTGATGGCCCAGGCCGAGGAGTCGGCGCATGGCCGCGTGGTTTCCGTCCTAGAAGGTGGCTACAGTCTGGCCGGTCTCGCCAGCGGCACGGCTGCCCATGTGCGAGCGCTGATGGAGGCCTGATGCGGGGCAAACCCCCATACGGGCTTTCCTGAAAAGTTGACCGCGGTCAATCGAGGTTGTTGCTGGCAAGTCGCAGCATTCCGACAGCCAAGAGACAGCATTCATACAGCCCCTCTCCAAGGAGACAGCATGATCAGAAAGCTCGTATCGCGCCCCGCAGCGCGCCTGACCACCGCCATCGTCACTGCCGTGCTGGCATTGGCAGGCAGCGGCGCCGCGCTGGCCTGGGAACCGACCAAGCCGGTCGAGTTCGTGGTGCCCGCCGGCACCGGCGGCGGCGCCGACCAGATGGCCCGGCTGATCCAGGGCATCATCGTCAAGCACAAGCTGATGAAGGAGTCGATGGTCGTCGTCAACAAGTCCGGCGGCGCAGGCGCCGAGGGCTTCCTGTCGATCAAGGAAGCCAAGGGCGACCCGCACAAGATCATCGTCACGCTGTCGAACCTGTTCACCACGCCGATGGCCACGGGTGTGCCCTTCAACTGGAAGGACATGACGCCGGTGGCGATGATGGCGCTCGACCAGTTCGTGCTGTGGGT
>CAZXLI010000586.1:0-2063 GCA_964641795.1 uncultured Bordetella sp.
GAGAAGCCTCGCAGCAGCGAGGGCACCGCGTCCTGCGTGACGTTGACGAAGCGGAACTGCTGCTGCGGCTCGGTCAGCACCAGCACGCGTTCGGTGACGGGGGTCTCAGCCTCGCCTTCCAGCTGCAGCGGCAGGGCGGCGCCGTCTCGGCCGACCAGGCCCATCGCCACCGGGATCACGAAGGGCTGCTTGTGCGCCTGCCCTGGCGAAGGCTGGGCGCTCTGGCGCAGGGTGAGCGTGAAGGTCTGCGTCGGTGCGTCGTACACGCCTTCGGCATGCAGCGTGGGCGTGCCGGCCTGTGCATACCAGCGCTTGAACTGGTTCAGGTTCGCGGCCAGCGCGCTGCCGGGGTTGGCGTCGGCGATGGCCTGCGCGAAGTCGTCGCAGGTGACGGCCTGGCCGTCATGACGCGCAAAGTACGTGTCCATGCCGCGCCGGAAGCCGTCGCGTCCGACCAGCGTGGCCATCATGCGCACGACTTCCGCGCCCTTCTCGTAGACGGTGGCGGTGTAGAAGTTGTTGATCTCGGCGTAGGCATCGGGCCGCACCGGATGGGCCATCGCGCCGGCGTCCTCCGGGAACTGCGCGGCGCGCAGGTTGCGCACGTCCTCGATGCGCTTGACGGCGCGGGCCGATGCCGAGCCGGCCATGTCCGCCGAGAACTCCTGGTCGCGGTAGACGGTGAGGCCTTCCTTCAGCGAGAGCTGGAACCAGTCGCGGCAGGTGATGCGGTTGCCGGTCCAGTTGTGGAAGTACTCGTGGCCGACCACGCTCTCGATGCCGGCGAAGTCGCTGTCGGTCGCGGTGGCGGGGCTGGCCAGCACGAACTTGGTGTTGAAGATGTTGAGGCCCTTGTTCTCCATCGCGCCCATGTTGAAGTCGCCCACGGCGACGATCATGAAGCGCTCGAGGTCGAGCGTGAGGCCGAAGCGCGCCTCGTCCCAGGCCACCGAGGCGATCAGCGAGTTCATCGCATGCTCGGTCTTGTCCAGGTCGCCGCGGCGCACGTACACCTGCAGCAGGTGCTCCTTGCCGGCGCGCGAGACGATGCGCTGCTCGCGCGCCACCAGGTCGGCTGCCACCAGCGCGAACAGGTAACTGGGCTTGGGGAAGGGGTCGTGCCATCTGGCCAGGTGGCGGCCGTTTTCCAGGTCGCGCTGTTCGAGCAGGTTGCCGTTGGACAGCAGCACCGGGTACTTGGCCTTGTCGGCGCGGATGGTCACGGTGTAGACCGCCATCACGTCCGGCCGGTCGAGGAAGTAGGTGATGCGGCGGAAGCCTTCGGCCTCGCATTGCGTGAAGAAGCCGCCGCCGGAGGTGTACAGGCCCGACAGCGCGGTGTTCTTCTCCGGCGCGCAGGTGTTGCGGATCTCCAGCGTGAAGGCCGCCGCCGCCGGCGGGTTGTCGATCACCAGTTGGCCGGGCTCATGGCGGAACGAGACGCTCTCGCCGTCGGCCAGCACGCGCAGCAGCGTGAGCTCGTCGCCATGCAGCACCAGCGGCTGGCCGGGCTGCGCATCGGCATTGCGCTCGATCGCCAGCTTGCTGGTGACGATGGTCTTCAGCGGATCGAGGTCGAACGTCAGTTCGACCTGGCGGATCCAGAACGCCGGGGCCTGGTAGTCCTCGCGGCGGATCACGGGGGCGGGTCCTTCACGCATGCTTGCCTCTTGTCGTGTCGTTGTCGCCGCGACGGCCGCGGCGCGGAGGGTGAGGGGAGGGACGGGGGTGGATTGTCGGATCAGAGGCCCTGCTTCAGGCTGGCCTCGATGAACGCGTCGAGGTCGCCATCCAGCACTTTCTGGGTGTTGGAGATTTCGACGTTGGTGCGCAGGTCCTTGATGCGGCTCTGGTCCAGCACGTAGCTGCGAATCTGGTGACCCCAGCCGACATCGGTCTTGGTGTCTTCCAGCTTCTGCTGCTCTTCCATGCGCTTGCGCATCTCGTGGTCATACAGGCGCGAACGCAGGCGGCGCCAGGCCACGTCGCGGTTGCTGTGCTGGCTGCGGCCGTCCTGGCACTGCACCACGATGCCGGTGGGGATGTGGGTCAGGCGCACGGCC
>CAZXLI010000587.1:0-2058 GCA_964641795.1 uncultured Bordetella sp.
CCTCGACGTTCAAGCCCGACGAGGGCTCGTCCAGCAGCAGCAGCTTCGGGCCGGTGCACAGCGCCCGGCCCAGCTCGACCACCTTGCGCACGCCGTAGGGCAGGCCGGCCACCATCGCGTCGCGGTGGTGCTGCAGGTCCAGCAGGTCGATCACCTCCTCGGCGCGGCGGCGCGCCGCCAGCTCGGCCTCGCGCGAGGCGCGGGTGAACAGCAGGTTGCTCCAGAAGCCCGCACCCCGGTGGATGTGGTGGCCGATCAGCAGGTTCTGCAGCACGGTGGCGTGCTCGAACAGCTCGATGTTCTGGAACGTGCGCGCGATGCCCAGCTGGGCGATGCCGTGCGGCGGCACTTCGGCCAGGCGCTGTCCTTCGAACACCAGCTCGCCGCCGGTAGGCGTGTAGATGCGGCTGATCAGGTTGAACACCGTGGTCTTGCCCGCGCCGTTGGGCCCGATCAGCGTGAAGACTTCACCGCGCCGGACCTCGAAGCTGACCCGGTTGACCGCCAGCACGCCGCCGAAGCGGACGCTCAGATCGCGCGCTATCAGCAGCGTTTGCGAGTCGAGCATCACGACGACGCCTCTTCGAGGGTTGGCGCGGGTGCCTGGCGCACCAGTCGACCCGCACAGGCACGCGCCGCGCATCCGGCTCCGCCGGTCCGCTGGCGCGGCCCCCTCGAGGGGGAGGCGCCGCAGGCGCTCCGGGGGTGGGTCATTTCAGCCTCTCCGATTTGGTATAGGACTTCTGCCGCTTGAACATGCCGCGGCGGTAGAACGGGAACAGTTCGAGCCAGGTGCGCACCTTCAGCCAGCGGCCGTACAAGCCCATCGGCTCGAACAGCACGAAGCCCATCAGCACCGCGCCGTACACCACCGCCTGCAGCCCGGTGGCCTGGCCGATGGCCGGCGGCAGCCAGTCCTTGGCCACGGCAATGAACTGCGGCATCGTGATCAGGAAGATCGCGCCGAGGAAGGCGCCATGGATCGAGCCCAGCCCGCCGACCACCACCATCAGCAGCAGGTCGATGGACTGGACGATGCCGAACTGGTCCGGCGAGATGAAGCGCAGCTTGTGCGCGTACAGCGCGCCGGCAATGCCGACGATGGCGGCCGAGACCGCAAAGGCCAGGGTCTTGTAGCCGGCCAGGTGGATGCCCATGCTCTGCGCGGAGATCTCCGAATCACGGATGGCGATGAACGCGCGGCCGGTGGCCGAGCGCAGCAGGTTCATCACGCCCAGCGTCACCAGCACGCAGGTGCCGAGCGCCACGTAGTAGAAGGCCTCGGACGACCCCAGGTCACTGCCGAAGAACTGCAGCGGCTTGACGTTCACGCCGGCATTGCCGCCGGTCACGCTCTCCCAGCGCGCCAGTGCTTCCTCGACGATGAAGCCGAACGAGAGCGTCGCGATCGCCAGGTAGATGCCCTTGACGCGCAGCGCCGGCAGCCCGACCAGCACGCCCACCGCGGCCGACAGCGCCGCGGCCAGCGCCATCGACACCGGGAACGGCCAGCCATGCGCCGAGAACCAGGTCTCGACATACGCGCCGACACCGAGGAAGGCCGCATGCCCGATCGAGGCCAGCCCGGTGTAGCCCGAGAGCACCATCAGCCCGAGCCCGGCAATCGCGTACACCAGCACGAAGCTCAGCTGCGACAGGCCGTAGTCGCCGGCCCACATCGGCGCGGCCAGCATCGCGGCCATCAGCAGGCTGTACCAGAACACCTGGCCGCCATGGCGGACCAGCTGGATGTCCTGCACATAGTGCGTCTTGAAGATGTAGCGCATGGGCTCAGACTTTTTTGCGCATCGCGCCGCCGAACAGGCCGGTGGGCTTGATCACCAGCATCACCAGCACCACCACGTAGGCGGCGATGTCCTTGAAGCCCTCGGGCAGGTAGAAGCCGGCCAGTGCCTCGACCAGGCCGATGATCAACCCGCCGACCACCGCGCCCGGCAGGCTGCCGAAGCCGCCGACCACCGCGGCCGGAAAGGCCTTCAAGCCGCGGCGGAATTCGCGACCCGCGGCCAGGAGGGTCAGGCGGCGACGGGCTGGCTG
>CAZXLI010000588.1:0-2048 GCA_964641795.1 uncultured Bordetella sp.
TCATCCCGCTGCTCACGCTCGGCATCCCGCCGAACGCGGTGATGGCGCTGATGGTCGGCGCGATGACCATCAAGGGCATCCAGCCCGGTCCGCAGGTGATGACCAGCAACCCGCAGCTGTTCTGGGGCCTGATCGCCTCGATGTGGGTCGGCAATGCGATGCTGGTGATCCTGAACCTGCCGCTGATCGGCATCTGGATCAAGCTGCTGACGGTGCCCTACCGCTTCCTGTTCCCGGCCATCACGGTGTTCTGCTGCATCGGCACCTACACGCTGAACAACAGCCCGTTCGATGTCTACATGACCGCGCTGTTCTCGGTGGTGGGCTACGTGTTCTACAAGCTTGGTTGCGAGCCGGCGCCTCTGCTGCTGGGCTTCATCCTCGGGCCGATGATGGAAGAGAACCTGCGGCGTGCGCTGCTGCTGTCGCGCGGCGACTGGACCACTTTCGGCACGCGGCCGCTGTCGGCCGGCCTGCTGTTGGCCGCGGTGGCGATGATCGTCGTGGTGACGCTGCCCTCGATCAAGGCCAAGCGCGAAGAGGCCTTCCAGGAAGACTGACACGACGCGCGGCGCGACCCATTCAAGCCGGCCCGCGAGGCCGGCTTTTTCGTGGCGCACGCGGTCCTGTCTCGGCTGGTCGCACAATCGGTCTTCCCTCTCGCAGACCCTGCCAGCCCGCCGCCATGACGCACGCCTTCGACTACCACTGCCCCTACCCCAGCGCGCGCCTGCCGGTGTTCGCGCGCAACGTGGTTGCCACGTCGCATCCCCTGGCTTCGCAGGCCGGTCTGCGCATGCTGGCCGCCGGCGGCAATGCCGTGGATGCGGCGATCGCCACCGCGGCGGTGATGACGATCGTCGAGCCCTGCAGCAACGGACTCGGATCGGATGCGTTCTGCATCCTGTGGGACGGCCGACAGCTGCATGGCCTGAATGCCTCGGGCCGCGCGCCGGCCGGCTGGACACCCGCTTACTTCAGGCGCAAGCACGGCGAAGCCGCGCCGCAGCTGCCCGTGCGCGGCTGGGACTCCGTGACGGTGCCCGGCGCCGTCGGGGCCTGGGCCGCCATGAGCCAGCGCTTCGGCAAGCTGCCCTTTGCCGACCTGCTGGCGCCGGCGATCGACATTGCCGAGCGTGGCTACGCCGTGCCGGTGGTGGTGGGCGAAAAGTGGGCTGCCGCGGCCCAACTGCCGGCACTGGCCGGCCAGCCCGGATTTGCCGAGACCTTCCTGCCCAAGGGGCGTGCGCCGGCCGTCGGCGAGCTGTTCCGCTTTCCGGGCGCGGCACGCGCGCTGAAGCTGATCGCGCAGACCCGTGGCGAGGCCTTCTACCGCGGCGAGATCGCCGAGGCACTGGTGCGGCAGGCGCAGGCGCAGGGCGGTGCGCACACGCTGGCCGACCTGGCGGCCTACCAGCCCGAATGGGTGACGCCGATCGCGCAGGCCTACCGCGGCGTGACGCTGCACGAGATTCCGCCGAACGGACAGGGCATCGCGGCGCTGATCGCGCTGGGCATTGCCGAGCACTTCGATCTGGCAGCGCTGCCGATCGACGGGCCGCAGGCCCAGCACATCCTGATCGAGGCGATGAAGCTGGCCTTTGCAGACGTCTACCGCTACGTGGCCGAGCCCGCGAGCATGGCGGTCACGCCGGCACAGATGCTGGACGCGACCTACCTCGCGGGCCGCGCCAAGCTGATCGACCCGAAGCGCGCGCAGGCCTTCGAAGCCGGCAGCCCGGCCGCCGCGCACCGCCGCGGCGGCACCATCTACCTGACCGCGGCTGACGAGCAGGGCATGATGGTCAGCTTCATCCAGAGCAACTACATGGGCTTCGGCTCCGGCGTGGTGGTGCCGGACTACGGCATCTCGCTGCAGAACCGCGGCCACGGCTTCAGTCTCGACGAACACAGCGCCAATGTCGTCGCGCCGGGCAAGCGGCCGTTCCACACCATCATCCCGGCCTTCGTCACGCGTGATGGCCTGCCGTTGATGAGCTATGGCGTGATGGGTGGCAACATGCAGCCGCAAGGTCACCTGCAGACGC
>CAZXLI010000589.1:0-2047 GCA_964641795.1 uncultured Bordetella sp.
ACCAGATCGAGCGCGTGGCCACCGGCCGCAAGGGCTTCCACGACGACGTGCCGAACGTGGATGTGGTGATCCAGAAGGTTGTCGAGATCGGCTGATCCCGTGCCGCCGATCGCCGAGTGGCGGGCCGACCCGCGCTGGTCGGCGATCGACCTGCTGTCGGACGTGCATCTGCATGCCGCCATGCCGCGCACCTTCGAGGCCTGGCGCACGCATCTGCTCGGCACCGAGGCCGATGCGGTGCTGATGCTGGGCGACCTGTTCGAAGTGTGGGTCGGCGACGATGCCCGCTTTGCCGGCTTCGAGTCGCAGTGCTGCGAGGTGCTGCGCCAAGCTTCGGCGCGCCGCGTGATGGCCTTCATGCCCGGCAACCGCGACTTCCTGGTCGGCGACGCATTGCTCGCCGACTGTGGCGTGGCGAGGTTGGCCGATCCCACGCTGCTGCTGGCCTGGCAGCACCGCCTGCTGCTGACGCACGGCGATGCGCTGTGCCTGTCCGACACTGCCTACCAACAGTTCCGGCTGCAGGTGCGCGGGGCTGAGTGGCAACGGCAGTTTCTCGCGCAGCCGCTCGGCGAACGCCAACGCCAGGCACGCGCGATGCGCGAGGCCAGTGCCGACCATCAGGCTGGCATGGGAGCCGACGCTTGGTCGGATGTGGATGGCGCTGCTGCCGCTGCATGGCTTGAACTGGCCGACGCCCCGACGATGGTGCATGGCCATACGCACCGCCCCAACCAGCATGCGTTGCCAGATGGCCGCACACGATACGTGCTAGGTGACTGGGATTTCGATGGCCCACTGCCACGTGCGCGCGCGCTTCGGCTGGGGCCCGACGGGCTCGCGGTGCTGGACCTTGCCGCATCCACATGAAGCGCCTGCTCGAACGCTGGCGCGCGCGACGGGAAGCGCAGGCCCTCGAACGTCGCGCGATTCCCGATGAGCTCTGGGACCTGACACTCGCCCAGCTGCCCTTCCTCGCTCGGCGACCGGCCGAGGACCTAGAGCGCCTGCGCAAGCTGGCCAGCCTGTTCCTCGACGAGAAGGAATTCGCCGGTGCCGGCGGCCTGGTGGTCGATGACGCGATGGCGGTCAACATCGCTGCACAGGCTTGCCTGCCAGTGTTGAACATGGGCCTGCAGCCCTACCGCAGCTTTGTCGGCATCGTGGTCCATCCGGACGAGGTGGTGGCGCGCCGCGAGGTCACCGACGAGGATGGTGTCGTGCACGCCTACGACGAAGTGCTGAGCGGCGAAGCGATGGAGGGCGGCCCGGTGATGCTGTCGTGGCGCGACGTCAGTGCCGCCGGCGAATCGGCCGACTGGGGCTACAACGTGGTGATCCACGAGTTCGCGCATGTTCTGGACATGGGTGACGGCGAGCCTGACGGGGTGCCGCCCTTGCCCAACAACGATGCACGCGAAGCGTGGATCCACCTGATCGACGCCGAGTTCGAACGATTCTGCGAAGCGATCGACGCCGGCATCGAAACCGTGCTCGACCCCTACGGTGCCAGCGGCGTCGACGAGTTCTTCGCCGTTGCCGCGGAAGGCTTTTTCGTCAAGCCCAAAGAGATGCGCGCCGAGCACCCCGCCTTGTACGAGATGCTGGCGCGCTACTTCCGGCAGGACCCCGCAGAGGCCTGCTGACCCGCACGGGGCTCAGGCAGGCGTGGGCTCCGTCTTGGGCTTGTCGCTCTTGCGAGGCGGCTGGATGTCCAGTTGCACCTCGCCGGCGTCGTTGATGTCCACGGTCAAACGTCCGCCATCGACCAGCCGGCCGAACAGCAACTCGTCGGCCAGCGCGCGACGGATGGTGTCCTGGATCAGACGCTGCATCGGCCGTGCACCCATCAGCGGATCGAAGCCCTTCTTCGCCAGGTGCTTGCGCAGCGTGTCGGTGAAGGTGACCTCGACCTTCTTCTCTGCCAGCTGGCTTTCGAGCTGCAGCAGGAACTTGTCGACCACGCGCAGGATGATGTCCTCGTCCAGCGCCCGGAAGCTGATGGTGGCGTCGATCCGGTTGCGGAACTCCGGCGTGAACATGCGCT
>CAZXLI010000590.1:0-2044 GCA_964641795.1 uncultured Bordetella sp.
CGCAACGCGCTTGGTCTTGCCGGTGCCATTGGGCATCACGACCGCACCACGCACCACCTGGTCGGACTTCTTGGCATCGATGCCGAGCTGCACCGCCACGTCGATCGACTCGTCGAACTTCGCGGTGGCAGCACCCTTGATCAGTGCCAGCGCCTCGTCAATGGCGTAGAGCTTCAGCGGATCGACCTTGCCGACCAGCGACTTCTGCTTCTTCGTGAGCTTGGCCATGTCAGACACCCTCCACCACGAGGCCCATCGAACGGGCCGAACCAGCGATCGTCTTGACGGCGGCGTCCATGTCGGCGGCCGTCAGATCCTTCATCTTGACCTTGGCGATCTCTTCGAGCTGGGCACGGGTCACCTTGCCGACCTTGTCCAGGTGTGCACGGCCGGAGCCCTTCTCGATCTTGGCGGCCTTCTTCAGCAGCACGGTCGCCGGCGGCGACTTGAGCACGAAGGTGAAGGACTTGTCCGCGAACGCGGTGATCACCACCGGCAGCTTCAGGCCCGGCTCGTAGCTCTGCGTCTGGGCGTTGAACGCCTTGCAGAACTCCATGATGTTCAGGCCGCGCTGACCGAGCGCCGGGCCCACCGGGGGCGACGGGTTGGCCTTGCCGGCCGGGATCTGCAGCTTGATGAAGCCGACGATCTTCTTTGCCATGAATGGCTCCTTGCGAGTTCAAGCGCCTTGCTGATTCAATGAAACAGCGCAGCTCCTCGTGTCCTGCGACCCTGTTCGGATTCGGCAGCCGGCGCCGGGTCGCGCCACAGCGGCTACCGCTTGAATGCCTAGACCTTTTCGACCTGCGCGAAGTCCAGCTCGACACCGGTGGCACGCCCGAAGATCGTGACCGACACCTTGACCTTGGACTTCTCGTAGTTGACTTCCTCGACCGCGCCGTTGAAGTCGGTGAACGGACCTTCCTTGACACGCACGAGTTCGCCCACCTGCCACTCGACCTTGGGCCGCGGCTTCTCCAGACCTTCCTGCATCTGGTTGACGATCTTCATCACCTCGGCTTCGGAGATCGGCGCCGGGCGGTTCTTCGCGCCACCGACGAAGCCGGTGACCTTGCTGGTGTGCTTGACCAGATGCCAGGACTCGTCGTCCATCAGCATCTCGACCAATACGTAGCCGGGGAAGAAACGGCGCTCGGTGACCGACTTCTTGCCGTTCTTCAGCTCGATGACTTCTTCGGTCGGCACCAGGATACGGCCGAACTTGGCCTGCATGCCGGCACGGTCGATGCGCTCGCGCAGGTTGCGCTCCACCGCCTTTTCCATGCCGGAATAGGCATGCACGACGTACCAGCGCAGATTGCTGGCCGCTGCCGGTTCGCCAACGACTTCGGCGGCGGGGGTGGGTTGTTGCTCGCTCATGCTCGGCAGTCCTTCAACGCTTGTAGCCCAGGATCAGGTCGTAGACCACCCATTCCAGCGTCTTGTCGGTCGTGAACAAGAAAAGCGCCATCACCACGACGAAGGCAAACACATAGCCGGTCATTTGCATGGCCTCCTTGCTGGTAGGCCAGACAACCTTCTTGACCTCGCGAACGGAATCGCGCCCGAAGGCGATCAGCTGCTTGCCAGCCTCGGAGGTGAAGAACGTGACCACCGCGAGCACCAACACGGCAAGCAGCGCGAGCACGCGCAGCCACAGGTCCTGCTTGCCCAGCAGATAGAACGCCGCCACGCCGGCGACCACCAGCACGCCGGCAGCGGCGAGCTTGGCTTTGTCCGCGCCGGTGGAGACCGTTTCGACTGAGGTGCTGGTGGCCATGCTTGTTTGTCATGCACCCATCAACAGCCAAGGCCCGCTGAGGCTGCTGGAGCCTGCGGGCCGCGCCATGGAGGGGCCGGAAGTCAGTGTGGTGCGGGTGTGTTCCTGCAGGTGGCAGGGGCAGAGGGAATCGAACCCCCAACCTTCGGTTTTGGAGACCGACGCTCTGCCAATTGAGCTATACCCCTGCTGCTCGGAACCTCGTGTTCACTCGATGATCTTGGCGACGACGCCGGAGCCGACGGTACGGCCGCCTTCGCGGAT
>CAZXLI010000591.1:0-2042 GCA_964641795.1 uncultured Bordetella sp.
CCGAGGTCGAGGTCGGTTTCCGCGCCGTCGTCGGTGACGAAGACCTCGCCGTGCTGGAACGGGCTCATGGTGCCCGGATCGACGTTGAGGTAGGGGTCCAGCTTGATGAGGGTGACTTTGAGGCCGCGCGATTCGAGGATCGCGGCCAGCGACGCCGACGCGATGCCCTTGCCGAGGGAGGACACCACACCGCCGGTGACGAAGACGTACTTGGTCATGTCATGCAGCATCCGAAGGCCCGCTTGAACCCTGCCCCACGAATGCTCTGGTGGTAAAGCGCGATTATACGGGGGCGCCTTTCGCGGGCCTCCGAGGGCAAGCCCTGCCTGCCTGTTGCGGAGCGTCGCCGCGTCAGCGCGCGGCGCCGAAGGCCGCGGCGGCCTGGGTGAACGCGTCGTCGCGGGCCCTGCGGTTGCCCGGCACCGACTGGCGGGTCTTGCCGGGGTCGTCGAAACCGTGCGTCGCGCCGTCGTAGACGACCACCTTCGGATTGCCCGGCGTGCGCGCCGCGACCTCTTCGCAGAGCTGCGGCGAGACCTCTTCGTCGTCGCTGGCCAGCAGCATCAGCAGCGGCACATCGAGCGTCAGCCTGCGCGCCAGCAGGGCCCGCGGGCCGCAGCCCGGGTAGAGGGCCAGCGCGGCCGCGAAGCGTGGGCCTGGGCGGCGCTGCGTGGCCTGGCGCTGCAGCGTGTTGAGCACCGTGCTGCCGCCGTTGGACCAGCCCTGCAGCAAGATGCGCTGCGGGTCGATGTCGGGCCGCGCGGCCAGCCAGGCCAGGCCGCCTTCGGCATCGAGCGGGCGCACGGTTTTCTCGTTCACGGGCTCGCGCTCGGGATCGTCATGCGTGCCGCGACCGTAGCCATGGCCTCGCCCGCGCGGGCCGAAGCTGTCGACCAGCAGCACGACGAAGCCGCGATCGGCCCAGAACTCGCCCCAGCTCTGGTGGCGTTGCGACAAGCTGCCGGCACCACAGTCGGATGCCTTGCCGCGCGCCACCAGCGTGCAGCCGGCGCTGACGCGGCTGGAATACGGCCCGGCGCGCCCATGCAGCAGCACGACGGCCGGGTATTTGGCAGCATCGGCGCGCGCCGGCATGAACACATAGCCCACCAGCTCCGTGGTGCCGTCCGCCGATGGGAAGTAGACCGTTTCGGGGGCGGCCGCGAAGGCGGCCCCGCTCCAGCCGAGCGTCGCGGCGGCCAGCGCGGCGGCCAACGCGGCGCGCAGCAGCGGGATCAACGGGACACACCGACGCCGGACCATGCGCCGCAGTGTGCTTCAGGCCCGCGCGGGCTTCATGCCGCCAGCCTGTCGTCGTGGCGATCCAGCACTTCCTCCGGCGCCTCGGCCTCGGCCGGTGTCTCGTTCGCCAGCGTGGCCTGCAGCCGCGCCTCGTCGAGTTCGCCGCACCACTTGGCCACCACCAGCGTCGCGACGCCGTTGCCGACCAGGTTGGTCAACGCACGCGCCTCGGACATGAAGCGATCGATGCCGAGGATCAGCGCCAGGCCGGCCACGGGCACGTTGCCGACGGCCGAGAGCGTGGCCGCCAGCACGATGAAGCCCGAGCCGGTGACGCCGGCCGCGCCCTTGCTGGTCAGCAGCAGCACCGCCAGCAAGGTGAGCTGCTGCACCAGCGTCATCGGCGTGTCGGTGGCCTGGGCGATGAAGACAGCGGCCATCGTCAGGTAGATCGAGGTGCCGTCCAGGTTGAACGAGTAGCCGGTGGGCACCACCAGGCCGACCACCGACTTGCGTGCACCGGCGTTTTCCAGCTTGGCCATGATGCGGGGCAGCACGCTCTCGCTGGAGCTGGTACCCAGCACGATCAGCAGCTCTTCCTTGATGTACTTGACGAAGCGCCAGACCGAGAAACCGTGGACCCGCGCGATGACGCCCAGCACCCCGAACACGAAGACCAGGCAGGTGGCGTAGAAGGTGGCCATCAGCTGGCCCAGCGACAGCAGCGAGGCGACGCCGTATTTGCCGATGCTGAAGGCCATCGCGCCGAAGCCCCCGAGCGCGGCCACCTCCATGATCAG
>CAZXLI010000592.1:0-2035 GCA_964641795.1 uncultured Bordetella sp.
GCCGGCGAAGGCCACTTCCTCGGCGCCGTGCATCTTGGGCTTGACGATGTAGACCGAGCCGGTGCGCGAGTTGCGAATGCCGTTGGCACCATGGCCCTGCAGGTCGTGCAGCGCGATGGTGGTGGTGATCACCGCGTCCATGATGCCCTCGGGGATCTCGCGGCCGTCGGCCATCAGGATCGCCGGGTTGCTCATCAGGTGGCCGACGTTGCGCACGAACAGCAGCGAGCGGCCATGCAGCCGCACTTCGCCCTGGCCCGAAGGCGCGGTGTACAGCCGATCGGGGTTCAGCCCGCGGGTGAAGGTCTTGCCGCCCTTGCTGACCTCCTCGGTCAGCGTGCCCTTCAGGATGCCGAGCCAGTTGCGGTAGGCCAGCACCTTGTCCTCGGCATCGACCGCGGCGACCGAGTCCTCCAGGTCGAGGATGGTCGACAGCGCGGCTTCGAGCACCAGGTCGGCGACGCCGGCGGCATCGCTGGCGCCGATCGGCGTCGAGCGGTCGATGCGGATGTCGACGTGCAGGCCGTTGTTCAGCAGCAGCACCGACGAAGGCGCGGCGGCGTTGCCTTGATAACCGACGAATTGCGCGGCATCGGCCAGGCCGGTGGTGCGACCGTCCTTCAGCGCCACGACGAGCCGGCCGGCCTCGACGCGGTAGGCCGCGGCATCGGCATGCGAGCCGGTGGCCAGCGGCGCCGACTGGTCGAGGAACTTGCGCGCGAACGCGATCACCTTCGCGCCGCGGGCCGGGTTGTACGCACCGGCGCGCTCGGCGCCGCCGGTCTCGGGGATGGCGTCGGTGCCGTACAGCGCGTCGTACAGCGAACCCCAGCGCGCATTGGCGGCGTTCAGCGCATAACGCGCATTCAGAATGGGCACCACCAGCTGCGGGCCGGCCTGCAGCGCCAGCTCGGCATCGACGTTGGTCGTGGTTGCCTTGGCATTCGCCGGATGCGGCTGCAGGTAGCCGGTCTTCTCCAGGAAAGCGCGGTAGGCCGGCATGTCGGTGATCGGGCCGGGGTGGGCCTTGTGCCAGGCATCCATCTCGGCCTGCAGGCGGTCGCGCTCGGCCAGCAGCGCGGCGTTCTTCGGCGCGAACTCGGCCACGATCGCATCGAAGCCCTGCCAGAAGCGGGCCGCGTCGATGCCGGTGCCGGGCAGCACCTGGTCTTCGATGAAGCGGACCAGCTCGGTGGCCACCTGCAGGCGGTGAATGGTGGTGCGTGTCGTCATGGCAAGTGTCCTCGTCAGGCGGTTCTGGTGTCGCTGGGGGTCGTTGGGAAGAAATTCAGCACGTCGCGCAGGCTGCGGCCGATGCGGGTGGGTTCGGTGTCCAGTTGCTCCAGCGGCGCGCCGCTGCGGTTGACCCACAGCGTCGTGTAGCCGAACCAGCTGGCGCCCACGGCGTCCCAGCCATTGCTGGAGACGAACAGGATCTTCCTGGCCGGCAGGCCCAGCGCCTCGGTGCCCAGCGTGTAGACGGCCGGGTCGGTCTTGAAGCGGCGCACGCTGTGGGCACTGAGCACCGGGTCGATCAGGTCGGACAGGCCGGCGCTCTTGACGGCCACCGCCAGCATCTCGGGGTCGCCGTTGCTCAGGATGCCGGCGCGCACACCGCGCTCGCGCAGGCCCTGCAGCACGACGCGGTTCTCGGGAAAGGCCGAGAGGTGACGGTACTGGTTCATCAGCCGGTCTTCGGCATCGGCCGTCAGCGTGACGTCGCGCTGCAGCGCGGCAAAGCGCAGGCCGGCGCGGGTCAGGTCCCAGAACGGGCGGTAGCGACCGCTCATCGAGCACAGCCGCGTGTACTCGATCTGCTTGTCGCGCCAGACGGTGGCGAGTGCCTGCCCCTGGCCGGGGAACAGCTGCTCGGCCGCCAGCGCCACGCTGTAGACATCGAACAGCGTGCCGTAGGCATCGAAGAGCACGGCTTCAGGCGCGGGCGAGGGCATCGGCATCATTCGTGTCCGCCCGGCCGCCCGAAGGACACGAAGTCCCCCTCGGGGGGCGCGAACGCAGTGAGCTGGGGGTTCAT
>CAZXLI010000593.1:0-2026 GCA_964641795.1 uncultured Bordetella sp.
GCCGGGCCGTTTCTCGCTTGGCGGCCAGGGGCAGGTCTACCTGGAAGGGCAGAGCTCCTCCGCCATCCCGCAGGAAGCCGGCGGCATGCTGGTGCACTGCTCGACCCAGCACCCCAGCGAGATGCAGCATGCGGTGGCGCACGCGCTGCACCGCGCCGCACACCAGGTGCAGGTGCAGTGCCGGCGCATGGGCGGCGGTTTCGGCGGCAAGGAGAGCCAGAGCGCGCTGTTCGCCTGCGTCGCGGCGGTGGCTGCCGCGCGGCTGCAGCGGCCGGTGAAGCTACGGCCCGATCGCGACGACGACATGCTGATCACCGGCCGGCGCCACGGCTTCGAGTTCCACTGGGACGTGGGGCACGACGGCGACGGCCGCATCGCCGGCGTCGAGGTCGAGATGGTGGCCAATGCCGGCTTCTCGGCCGACCTGTCGCCGCCGGTGATGACGCGCGCGCTGTGCCACTTCGACAACGCCTACTGGCTGCCCGATGTGGCGATGCACGGCTTCTGCGCCCGCACCAACACGCAGAGCAACACCGCCTTCCGCGGCTTCGGCGGACCGCAGGGCGCGCTGGCGATCGAGATGATCCTCGACGACATCGCGCGCGGCCTGGGCCGCGACCCGCTGGACGTGCGGCGCGCCAACTTCTACGGCACCGAGACGAACAACGTCACGCCCTACGGTCAGCCGGTGCGCGACAACATCATCGCGCCGCTGGCGGAGCGGCTCGAGCACACATCCGACTACCGCGCGCGGCGCGAGGCGATCCGCCAGTTCAACGACGACAGCCCGGTGCTCAAGCGCGGCCTGGCGCTGACGCCGGTGAAGTTCGGCATCTCGTTCAACGTCGCACATTTCAACCAGGCCGGTGCCACGGTGCATGTCTACACCGACGGCTCGATCCTGGTGAACCACGGCGGCACCGAAATGGGCCAGGGCCTGAACACCAAGGTGGCGCAGGTGGTGGCGCACGAGCTCGGCGTGCCGCTGGCGCGCGTGCGCGCGACGGCCACCGACACGCAGAAGGTGGCCAACACCTCGGCCACCGCGGCTTCGACCGGCTCGGACCTCAACGGCAAGGCCGCGCAGGATGCCGCGCACCAGATCCGCGAGCGGCTCGCCAGCTTTGCCGCGGGCAAGTACGGCGGCAAGGCCGACGAGGTGCGCTTCGGCAACGACCGCGTGCAGGTCAACGGCCAGGCGCTGCCCTTCGAGGAACTGGTGCAGCAGGCCTACTTCGGCCGTGTGCAGTTGTGGAGCGACGGCTTCTACGCCACGCCCGGCCTGCACTGGGACCGCGAGCACCTGAAGGGCCACCCGTTCTTCTACTTCGCGTATGGCGCGGCCTGCGCCGAGGTGGTGGTGGACACGCTGACCGGCGAATGGAAGCTCGCGCGCGCCGACGTGCTGCACGACGTGGGCCAGTCGCTGAACCCGGCGATCGACATCGGCCAGGTCGAGGGTGCCTTCATCCAGGGCATGGGCTGGCTGACGATGGAAGAGCTGTACTGGCATCCGCAGAGCGGCAAGCTGATGACGCATGCGCCCAGCACCTACAAGATCCCGACCGCCAACGACTGCCCGGCTGACTTCCGCGTGGCGCTGTACGACACCCAGAACCCGGCCGACACCATCCACCGCAGCAAGGCCGTCGGCGAGCCGCCGCTGCTGCTGCCGTTCTCGGTCTTCCTCGCGATCCGCGACGCGATCTCGGCCGCCGGCGGCCACCGCATGAACCCGCCGCTGCGCGCACCGGCCACGCCCGAGGCGATCCTCGATGCGCTGGATGCGGTGCGGTTGGCGTGAGGCGATCTCAGGGCTGAACATGGTCGCGAGGTTTGCTGAACGAAAGTCCGTTCTCGGCCCGTTGCAGTCGTTGGCGATGCTGTTGCGTGCTGAGATCGGCGCGCCCGAGCGTCTTGGTCTGCGGGCGCAGCGGGCCGAGTCCGGCGGTCAGCCCTGCGGGCTGACTGCGCTGCGGTCCTCGGCTTGGGGGCGCGCGGTCTACTTAGACATGATGGTCGCCCC
>CAZXLI010000594.1:0-2026 GCA_964641795.1 uncultured Bordetella sp.
CTGCAGCACCTTGCCCGGCATCGAGCCGATGTAGGTGCGGCGGTGGCCGCGGATCTCGGCTTCGTCGCGCACGCCGCCCAGCGCCATGCGGACGAACTTGCGGCCGGTGGCGCGCGCCACGCTCTGGCCGAGCGAGGTCTTGCCCACGCCCGGGGGGCCCACGAGGCACAGGATGGGCGCCTTGACCTTGTCAACGCGCTGCTGCACCGCGAGGTACTCGAGGATGCGCTCCTTGACCTTGTCCAGACCGTAGTGATCTTCGTTGAGCACCTTTTCTGCCAGCGGCAGATCGTGCTTGATCTTGCTCTTCTTGCTCCAGGGCAGAGCAACCAGCGTGTCGATGAAGTTGCGCACCACGGTGGCTTCGGCCGACATCGGCGACATCAACTTGAGCTTCTTCAGCTCGTTCTCGGCCTTCTTGCGCGCCTCCTTGCTCATGCGCGCAGCGGTGATCTTCTTCTCGAGCTCCTCGAGGTCGGCGCCTTCTTCTCCGTCGCCAAGTTCCTTCTGGATCGCCTTGACCTGCTCGTTCAGGTAGTACTCGCGCTGGCTCTTTTCCATCTGGCGCTTCACACGCCCGCGGATGCGCTTTTCGACCTGCAGGATATCGACCTCGTGCTCAAGCAGTTCGAGCAGCTTCTCGAGGCGCTTGGCAACCTCGAACAGGTCGAGCACCGACTGCTTGGCTTCGAGCTTCAGGGGCAGGTGCGCGGCGATCGTGTCGGCCAGGCGCCCCGGATCGTCGATGCCGGCGATCGAGGTCAGGATCTCCGGCGGGATCTTCTTGTTGAGCTTGACGTACTGGTCGAACTGCTGGGTGACCGCCCGGCGCAGTGCCTCGACCTCCGGCGAAGTGCTGCCTTCGGGCTGGACCGGCACGACCTCGGCCGTGAAGTGTTCGCCGTTGTCGTGGATCTCGCGCGTTTCGGCGCGCTGCACACCTTCGACCAGCACCTTCACGGTACCGTCGGGCAGCTTCAGCATCTGCAGGATGCTCGAGACACAGCCGATCTCGAACATGTCCTCAGGCTTGGGCTCGTCCTTGCCAGCGGCCTTCTGCGCCACGAGCATGATCTGGCGACCAGCTTCCATCGCCGCCTCGAGCGCCTTGATCGACTTCGGACGGCCGACGAACAACGGAATGACCATGTGCGGGAACACGACCACGTCGCGCAGCGGCAGCAGCGGCAGGGTGATCGGGTCCGGCGGGAGAACAGGATGTCCAGACATGGGGGAGACCTCTCTTTCTCAGGCCGACATGAGGCCCGAGCGAACGAATGCAAGGGGACTCGGGGGGCCTCGATGGTCCGGCGCTTCAGGCGCTGGCCTTCTGTTCCCGATAGACAAGCAGGGGCTTGGCGCCCTCTTCGATGATGTGATCGTCGATCACGACCTTGGCCACGCCATCAAGCGTGGGCAGGTCGAACATCGTGTCGATCAGCGAGTGCTCCATGATCGAACGCAGGCCGCGCGCGCCGGTCTTGCGTTGCAGCGCCTTGCGTGCGATGGCCGTCAGGGCCGAAGAGCGCACCTCGAGTTCGACGCCGTCCATCGCAAACAGCTTCTGGTACTGCTTGACGAGGGCATTGCGTGGCTCGGTGAGGATGCGCACCATCGCCTCTTCGGTCAGTTCGCCAAGCGTCGCGACCACCGGCAGGCGCCCCACCAGCTCCGGGATCAAGCCGAACTTGATCAGGTCTTCCGGCTCGGCTTCGCGGAACAGGTCGGCCGCGCGCTTCTCGGTCTTGCTGTGCACCGAGGCAGCAAAGCCAATGCCCGACTTCTCGGTGCGGTTCTGGATGACCTTCTCCAGGCCATCGAACGCACCACCGCAAATGAACAGGATGTTGGTCGTATCGATCTGCAGGAAGTCCTGGTTCGGGTGCTTGCGCCCGCCTTGCGGCGGAACAGAGGCCATCGTGCCTTCCACCAGCTTCAGCAACGCCTGCTGAACGCCCTCGCCGGACACGTCTCGGGTGATCGAGGGGTTGTCGGCCTTGCGACTGATCTTGTCGATCTCGTCGAT
>CAZXLI010000595.1:0-2018 GCA_964641795.1 uncultured Bordetella sp.
GGCCGCGCTTGCCTTCGATCGACTCGATCATCGCCGACTCTTCGCCGCAGATGTAGGCGCCGGCGCCGCGGCGCAGCTGGATCTCGGGCATGCCGGGGTAGGGCGGCTTGCTGCGCAGGCAGGCCAGTTCCTGCTCCAGCAGCGCGCGGCAGCCGTGGTACTCGTCGCGCAGGTAGATGTAGATCTTCGAGATGCCCACCGCCCAGGCGGCGATCAGCATGCCTTCGAGGAAGCGGTGCGGGTCGCGCTCCAGGTAGTGCCGGTCCTTGAAGGTGCCGGGTTCGCCTTCGTCGATGTTCACCGCCATGAGCCGCGGTGCCGGCTCGTTGTGCACGATGCGCCACTTGCGGCCGACCGGAAAGCCCGCGCCGCCCAGCCCGCGCAGGCTGGACGATTCCATCGCCTGGATCACCGACTCGATCTCCAGGTCGCCGGCGATGCACTGCTTCAGCAGCCGGTAGCCGCCGCCGGCCATGTAGTCGGCCATGCCGATGAAGCCTTCGGGCCGATGCTTGAAGTCGCCGGCCTCGACGGCCGCCGCCACCGACCCGCAACTGGCGTTCGCCAACGGGTGCTGGCCCACGCACACGGCCGGCGCCTGCTCGCAGCGGCCGATGCACGGTGCCGCGATGACGCGTACTTCGTTCCCTAGGATGGCCGGCAGCCGCGCCAGCAGGTCGCGCGCACCGGCCATCTCGCACGAGAGCCCGTCGCACACCCGCACGGTAAGGGCCGGCGGCGCGAGATCGCCTTCCTTCACGATGTCGAAGTGGTGGTAGAAGCTCGCCACCTCGAACACCTCGGTCTGCGCCAGGCCCATCTCGCGCGCCAGCGCGGCCAGGTGGCGCGCGCTCAGGTGGCCGTAGTGGTCCTGCAGCTTGTGCAGGTGCTCGATCAGCTGGTCACGCGCCAGCGGGCCGGGGCCCACCAGCGCGCGCAGCTCGTGCACCGCGGAAGGATCGACGACGCGACCCTTGGGCGCCTCGCGCTTGCGCTGGCGACTGGTGGGCTCCGCGAGGATCGGAATGGTTCGCGCGTTCATCGGCTTCCTTTGATGCGCACTGCGCTAGACGGCGCCTTCGGCCCGCAGCGCCGCGATGTCGGCCGGGCTGAAGCCGAGCTGGCCCAGCACATCGTCGGTGTGTTCGCCCAGCAGCGGCGAGCGGGTGACTTCGGTCGGGCTGTCCGACAGCTTGATCGGGTTGCCCACCGTCAGGTACTTGCCGCGGGTGGGATGGTCGACTTCCACCACGGTGCCGGTCTCGCGCAGCGAGGGCTCGTAGGCGATTTCCTTCATCGACAGGATCGGCCCGCAGGGGATGTCGTACTTGTTCAGGATGTCCATCGCCTCGAACTTGGTCTTGGTCATCGTCCACTGTTCGATGCGGCGGAAGATCGGCTTCAGGTGCAGCAGCCGGGCCTGCGGCGTGGCATAGGCCTCGTCGGTGATCCACTCTTCCTCGCCGATAACGCGGCAGATGGCCGGCCAGGCCGCGGCCTGCGTGATGAAGTAGATGTAGGCGTTGGGGTCGGTCTCCCAGCCCTTGCACTTGAGGATCGAACCGGGCTGGCCGCCGCCCGAGGCGTTGCCGGCGCGCGGCACCGCGTCGCCGAACTTGCCGTCGGGGTATTGCGGGTACTCGTGCATCGTGTGCGTGCGCTCCAGCCGCTGCTGGTCGCGCAGCTTCACGCGGCACAGGTTCAGCACGGCGTCCTGCATCGGCGCCAGCACCTTCTGGCCGCGGCCGGTGCTGTTGCGCTGGTACAGCGCGGCCACGATGCCCAGTGCCAGGTGCAGGCCGGTGCCCGAGTCGCCGATCTGCGCGCCGGTCACCATCGGCGGGCCGTCCTCGTTGCCGGTGGTCGACGCCGCGCCGCCGGCGCATTGGGCGACGTTCTCGTAGACCTTGCAGTCCTCATACGGGCCGGGGCCGAAGCCCTTGACCGACGCGACGATCATGCGCGGGTTCAGCTTCTGGATGTGGTCCCAGGTGATGCCCATGCGGTCGAGCGCGCCG
>CAZXLI010000596.1:0-2014 GCA_964641795.1 uncultured Bordetella sp.
ACAGCATCGTGCCGCCCACCAGCAGCGGCAGCCGGCCGCGCGCCTGGATCTGGCCGATCAAGGCCTTGGCATCGGCCGCGAACTGGGCGGCCGAGTAGGCCTCGGTCGGTTCGAGAATATCAAGCAAATGGTGCGGCACCTCGGCCTGCTCGGCCGGTGTGGGCTTGGCGGTGCCGATGTCCATGCCGCGGTAGACCAGCGCCGAATCGACGCTGACGATCTCCACCGGCCAGCGCCGTGCAATGGCCATGGCCAGCGCGCTCTTGCCCGAGGCCGTGGGGCCGGCCAGCCCGAGGGCCGGCAGTGTGGGCGACCCGGCCACCGGTTCAGCGTGTGGCGCCATGTCGGCGCACCAGCGTCCAGGCCACCAGCGCGCTGGCGGCGGCGGCCACCGCCATGCCGCCGCTCAGCGGCCGCACCGTGCCATCGAGCGCGCGGCCCAGCCACAGCCCGATGCCGAAGGCGCCGACCGACAGCACGAAGCCGGCCAGCGCCGAGGCCTGGCCCGCGGCCTGCGGAAACGGCCCCACCGCACCGGCCTGGCCGCAGGGCTGGTGCACGCCATGGCCCAGCGCGTACAGCCAGATCGGCAGCATCACCGCCCACACCGAGCGGATGTCGGCAGCGGCCACCACGGCCAGCAGTGCGCAGGCCGCCAGCGAGAAGCCGGCACCGCGCTGCACCGCGCCGACCAGGCCATGGCGCGGCAGCCAGCGGCGGCAGCAGAAGGTGCCGGCGATGTAGGCCAGCGAGGTGCTGCTCATCACCAGGCCGGCCGGCAGGGGTTTCAGGCCCAGCACGCCGATCAGCACGAAGCCGGCGCCGGCCAGGAAGATGAACAGCCCGCCATACGAGCAGCACACCAGCAGTGCCCAGGCGCGAAAGGCTGGATGGCGCAGCACGCGGCCGATCTGCGCCAGCAGCGGCTTCAGCTGCGTGGCGTCGGGCCGGCGGTGCAGGTTGGTCTCGGGCACGCGCAACGCGATCAGGGTGCCCAGCGCAACACCGGCCAGCGCCATCGCCGCCGGCTCGGCGCGCCAGCCGAACAGGGTGGCCAGCAGGCCGCCCAGCAGCGGGCTGCAGATCGCGATCAGCCCCAGCCCCGAGAGCGCCTTGGCCATCACCAGCGCGCCCTGGTGCGGCTCGTACAGGTCGCGCACCATCGCCCGCGCGCAGACCACCGGTACCGACAGCGCAGCACCCTGCACGATGCGCCAGCCCACCACCTGCATCACGCCGCCTGCCAGCGCCGCGCCGACGCTGGCGACCGCGTACAGCGCCAGCCCCACCAGCAGCACCGGCCGGCGGCCGAAGCGGTCGGCCAGCGGTCCCCAGACCAGCTGCGCGACACCAAACGCCAGGATCAGTGCCGACATCGTCAGCTGCACCGATGCCATCGGCGCGTGCAGGTCGGCGGCCAGCAAGGGCAGGGCTGGCAGCATCAGGTCGGTGGTGACCGGCTGCAGGCCCAGCAGCGTGGCCAGCACGAGGGCCGCCATCCACGGCGACAGCAGCGGCGGCGCCGCGCTGGCCGGTGCCCGCGGCGGCAGGGGCAGGTCGATCGTCACGGGACTACCCTCCGCACTGCGTGCTCCGGGATTCGCGCTTGGGAGCGGCCCGGCGCGCTCATGCGAAGCGTTCGTCCGGCCGCAGGTAGCGCCATTGTCCGGGCGGCAGCTTGCCCAGCACCACGCTGCCGATGCGCACGCGCTTCAGGCCCAGCACCTTCAGGCCCACCAGCTCGCACATGCGGCGGATCTGGCGCTTGCGGCCCTCGCGCAGCACGAAGCGCAGCTGGTCCTCGTTGGCCCAGCTGACGCGGGCCGGGCGCAGCTGGCGGCCGTCGAGCACCAGGCCGTGCTGCAGCAGCGCGAACTGCTCGGGCGGCAGCGGGCCGGGCTTCACGGTCTGCACCCGCACCAGGTATTCCTTCTCGACCGCGCTGTCGTCGCCGATCAGCTGCTTGGCGATGCGGCCGTCCTGCGTCAGCACCAGCAGGCCGGTCGAATCGATG
>CAZXLI010000597.1:0-1969 GCA_964641795.1 uncultured Bordetella sp.
ATCGCCACGCTGGGGCTGAGCCCGTTCGGCCTGGTGCTGATGCTGACGGTCTTCTACGCCATCCTCGGCTGCTTCCTCGACGGCATCTCGATGGTGGTGCTGACGATGGGCGTGATCCTGCCCACGGTGCAGAAGGCCGGCATCGACCTGCTGTGGTTCGGCATCTTCATCGTGCTGGTGGTCGAGATGGCGCAGATCACGCCGCCGGTGGGCTTCAACCTGTTCGTGCTGCAAGGCATGACCAGGCGAGAGATCGGCTGGATCGCCAAGGTCACGCTGCCCTTCTTCTTCCTGATGGTCGCGGCGGTCTTGTTGATCTGGTTCTTCCCGCAGATCGTCACGGTGCTGCCGCGCAGCATGACGGCCCATTGAGGGCCGGGCGCCGATAAGGCGCCAGCGCACACCGCTTTTCGGCGCTTGGCGCCCCGCGCCGGCAGCCTAGCATCGGACACGGGGGCACCCTGCCCCCGGGAAACCCGCATGTCCGACCTCTCGCTGCCACCGGCGTTGGCCTCGCAGACCGAGCCCTTCGCCTGGCCCACGCCGCCGTACGCCACCTTCGCATCGCCGCAGGTTCAGGGCGAGGCCGAGCCCTGCGAGATCGAAGGACCGAACGGCAAGGTCAGCCGCGGCCAGCTGGTGCGCTTCGAGCCCGACACCGGCATCGCCCACCTGCTGGTGCCGCCGGCGCGCGGCACCCTGCCACTGAAGGTGGCGCAGGTGCGCCGGATCACGCTGCTGCGACCGCTGGTCCCGCTGGCACAGGCCGCGCAGGATCCCGCCGCCCAGCTGCTGGAGACGGCCCCGCCCAGCCCCTGCCGGCTGCGCTATGCCAATGGCGGCGAGGCCCAGATCGAGACCCTGGGCCAGGTCGAGCATGCGCTCGGCCACTTCCTGTTCCCGCCGGCCGACGGCAGCGGCGCGGTGCTGCGCAGCTTCTACCCGCGCGAGGCCCTGGCCGGCATCGAGATCGGCCCACGGGTCGGCGAGCTGCTGCTGGCGCAGCATGCCGTCAGCGTCGACACGCTGGACGCCGTGGCCGCCGAGCAGCAGAACCTGCGCCAGCGGCGGCTCGGCGACATCCTGCTGACGCAGCGCATCGTCGCGCCCGAGCAGTTGGTCGAGGCGATCGAGCAGCAGGCCAAGATGCCGATGGTGCGCATCGGCGAAGCCCTGATGGCGCTGGGCTTCGTCAACGAAGCAGAGCTCGGCGACGCCTTGCAGCAGCAGACGCAGGACCGCAAGCTGCCGCTGGGCGAACTGCTGGTGCAGCGCGGCGTCGTGACGCGCGAGGACCTGCAGATCGCCCTGGCCCGCAAGATGGGCTACCCGGTCGTCGATGCCGGCGAGTTCCCGGTCGAGAACGAGGCCGCGCTGCGCCTGCCGCAGGCGCTGGCCCGGCGCCTGCCCGCGCTGCCCTTGATGGTGCGCGGCGGCCGCCTGGTGGTGGCGCTGGAAGACCCGTCCGCGCGCATGCTGATCGACGAGATCGAGTTCAACGCGCAGGCCAAGGTGGTGCCGGTGCTGGCCCGTGCGGGCACCCTGGGACCGGCGATCGACCGCGTCTACCAGCGCCTGGGCTACGACGCGCTGCAGCCCGGCGCAGAGCTCGCCGCCGCGACGCTGGACCACGAACCCGAAAGCGCCAACCAGCTGCTGGCCAGCCTGGAGCTGCAGCTGGCCGGCGAACCGGTGCGCGACGACGGCCCGGCGATCGAGCAGAGCGACAACTCGCTGGTGCGCCTGATCAACACGATGATCCTGGAGGCGCAGCAGGCCGGCGTCTCGGACATCCACATCGAATGCCCACCGGCGCCCGACAAGGTGCGCATCCGCTTCCGCCGCGACGGCCGCCTGAAGCCCTACCTCGAACTGCCGCCGGGCTACCGCACGGCGCTGGTGGCGCGCCTGAAGATCATGTGCGACCTCGACATCTCCGAGCGCCGCAAGCCGCAGGACGGCAAGATCA
>CAZXLI010000598.1:0-1968 GCA_964641795.1 uncultured Bordetella sp.
GCCGTTCCACCTGGGTCGAGCCGCACGGCACGCAGATGATGATGCGCGGCGACGGGCGGAAGAATTTGGAATCGTGCACCATGCGGATGAACTGCTTGAGCATCTGCTCGGTGACCGTGAAGTCGGCGATCACGCCGTCCTTCATTGGCCGGATGGCCTCGATGTTGCCGGGCACCTTGCCCAGCATGGCCTTGGCCTCGCGGCCGACGGCCTGGATGGTCTTCTTGCCGTTGGGGCCGCCTTCGTGGCGGATGGAGACGACCGAGGGTTCATCGAGCACGATGCCCTTGCCACGCACATAGATCAGCGTGTTGGCGGTGCCGAGGTCGATGGCCAGGTCGGTGGAGAAGTAGCGACGCAGGGATCCGAACATGAGGAAGAGCGGGATACGGTCAGCGCTTGCTGCACGCGGCAGCCGGACAAGGGATGCGGCGGCGCGAGGGATGGCTGGGTGAGGAATGCGGGGCGGCTAGGCCATGCGAACGGCGGTAGCCGGATGGGCGGCGATAATACCCGATCACCCTCGGGAATCCGCTCTAGGAAACCCGCTGCAGGACGTAACTCCCCATGGCCTTGAACCTTGAAGACGTGAGCCGCATCGCCAAGCTCGCGCGGCTGGAACTGTCGTCGGCCGAAGAGCCGGTGATGCTGGCCAACCTGAATGACTTCTTCTCCATCGTCGAGCAGATGAGCGCGGTCGACACCAGTGGCGTCGAGCCGCTGTACACGCCGCTGTCGGCGGTGCAGCAGGTCGAGCTGCGGCTGCGTGACGACGTGGTCACCGAAAGCAATCAGCGCGAAGCCAACCAGCGCAGCGCGCCAGCGGTGGAAGACGGGCTGTTCCTGGTGCCGAGGGTCATCGAATGAGCTGGCATGACCTCAGCGTGGCCGAGATCGGCCGCGCCCTGGCGGCGCGCGAGTTCTCCAGCGCCGACCTCACCTCGCACCTGCTGCAGCGCGTTGCCAGCCAGGATGCTCTGGGCTGCTTCCTCCATGTCGATGCGGAAGGGGCGCTCGCCGCGGCGCAGGCGGCCGATGCACGCCGCGCCGCCGGCGAATCCGGCCCGCTGCTCGGTGTGCCCGTGGCGCACAAGGACATCTTCGTCACCGCCGACATGCCGACGACGGCCGGCTCGAAGATGCTGGCCGGCTACCGCAGCCCGTTCGATGCCACTGTGGTCGCGCGCCTGGCCGCCGCCGGCACCGTGAGCCTGGGCAAGCTGAACTGCGACGAGTTCGCGATGGGCTCGGGCAACGAGAACTCGGCCTACCGCCCGGTGCAGAACCCCTGGGACCACCACCGCGTGCCGGGCGGTTCGTCCGGTGGCTCGGCCGCCGCGGTGGCGGCCCGCCTGGTGCCGGCGGCCACCGGCACCGACACCGGCGGCTCGATCCGCCAGCCGGCCAGCTTCACTGCCACCACCGGCATCAAGCCGACCTACGGCGTGTGTTCGCGCTACGGGATGATCGCCTTCGCCTCCAGCCTCGACCAGGCCGGCCCGCTGGCGCGCTCGGCCGAAGACTGTGCGCTGCTGCTGTCGGCGATGAGCGGCTTCGACGAGCGCGACGCCACCAGCGTGCAGCGCCCGCCGCAGGACTTCCATGCGCAGATGCTGGCGCCGCGCGCCGGGGCTTCTGCCGGAAGGCCGCTCGAGGGCCTGCGCATCGGGCTGCCGAAGGAGTTCTTCCCCGAGACACTGGGCGGCGATGTCGACATCACCGTGCGGCGCGCGCTGGTCGAGTTCGAGAAGCTGGGCGCCACGCTGGTCGACGTGAGCCTGCCGCGCACCGAGCTGTCGATCCCGGTGTACTACATCATCGCGCCGGCCGAGGCCAGCTCGAACCTGTCGCGCTTTGATGGCGTCAAGTTCGGTCACCGCGCGGCCCAGTACGGCGACCTGCTGGACATGTACAAGCGCACGCGGGCCGAAGGCTTCGGCGACGAGGTCAAGCGCCGCATCATGATCG
>CAZXLI010000599.1:0-1967 GCA_964641795.1 uncultured Bordetella sp.
GATGGTGACCACCTGGTCGCCATGCACCGATTCCACCTCGAGCAGCAGCACGCCGTCGTTCAGCAGCAGCTTGTCGCCCGGCTTCACGTCGCGCGGCAGCTCCTTGTAGTCGAGGCCGACGACCTCGTCATTGCCGGGCTCGGTGCGTGCGGCATCGAGCACGAAGCGCGCGCCGGGGATCAGCAGCGTCTTGCCGTTCTCGAACTTGCCGACCCGGATCTTCGGGCCCTGCAGGTCGGCCATCAGCGCCACCGGCTTGCCGACACGCTCGGCGCATGCGCGCACCATCTGCGCCCGGGCGATGTGGTCCTCGGCCTTGCCGTGGCTGAAGTTCAGCCGCACCACGTCGACACCGGCTCGCAGCAGGCGCTCCAGCACCTCGGGCGAACTGGACGCGGGACCGAGGGTGGCGACGATCTTGGTGGCACGTGTCATGGGCGGTCCGGGTAGAGGGTGATGGGCTTGCGGCTGCGGATTATCGGGGCCGCTCCTGCAGGCGGCGTTACCTCGAGGTTTCAGCCGTGGGGCTGACGCCACGCAGTGCTGCCGCGTCGGCCACTGCCAGTGCCGTCATGTTGACGACGCGGCGCATCGTCGAAGAGGGCGTGAGGATGTGCACCGGTGCTGCCGCGCCGAGCAGGATGGGCCCGATCGTCACGCCGTGGCCGCTGGTCACCTTCAGCACGTTGAACAGGATGTTCGCGGCATCCAGGTTCGGCAACACCAGCAGGTTGGCCGCGCCCTTGAGGGTGCTCTCGGCCAGGAAATTGGCGCGGATCGATTCGGACAAGGCGGCATCGCCCTGCAGTTCGCCATCGCACTCGATCTCGGGGCAGCGCTGAACGAACAGGTCGCGCGCTGCGCGCATGCGCCGGGCCGATGCGCGCTGCGACGACCCGAAGACCGAGTGCGACAGGAAGGCCACCTTGGCCGGCATGCCGAAGCGCTGCACCTCGGCGGCGGCCATGCGGGCGATCTCGGCCAGGGCCTCGGCGTCGGGTTCCTCGTTGACGAAGGTGTCGGTGATGAACAGGGTGTGCTGGTCCAGCAGCAGCGCGTTCATTGCCGCCATCGTTGGCCGGCCGGGGCGGCTGCCGATGATGGCGCGCACATGGTCGAGGTGCGCGTCGTAGCGGCCGACCAGGCCGCACAGCATCGCGTCGGCTTCGCCGCGCTTGAGCATCAGCGAGGCGATCAGCGTATTCGACCTGCGCACCGCGGCTTTCGCGGCCTCGATCGACACGCCTTCGCGGCCCATCAGCCGGTGGTATTGCTCCCAGTAACTTCTGAAGCGAGCGTCATGCTCGGGATCGCAGACCTCGAAGTCGACCCCCGGCGTCAGACGCAAGCCGGCGCGTTCGATGCGCATCGCGATCACCGAGGGCCGGCCCACCAGGATCGGCTGCGCCAGGCCTTCGTCGCGCACCACCTGCAGTGCGCGCAGCACCCGTTCATCCTCGCCCTCGGCGTACACCACGCGCGCCGGGGTGGCGCGTGCGGCCGTGAACACCGGCTGCATCACCATGCCGGTCTGGTAGACGAAGCGGCCCAGCTGCTGCCGGTAGGCCTCGAGGTCGGCGATCGGTCGCGTCGCGACACCGGATTCGGCGGCCGCCCGCGCCACCGCCGGGGCGATGCGCAGGATCAGCCGCGCATCGAAGGGCTTGGGAATGATGTACTCGGGGCCGAATTTCAGCTCCTGGCCGGCATACGCGGCAGCCACTTCGTCGCTGGTCTCGGCCTTGGCCAGCGCGGCGATCTCGCGCACGCAGGCCAGCTTCATCGCCTCGTTGATGCGGCTGGCGCCGCAGTCCAGCGCACCACGGAAGATGTACGGGAAGCACAGGACGTTGTTGACCTGGTTCGGATAGTCGGAGCGGCCGGTGGCGATGAGCGCGTCGCTGCGCACGGCCTTCACGTCCTCGGGCAGGATCTCCGGATTGGGGTTGGCCAGCGCGAAGATGATG
>CAZXLI010000600.1:0-1941 GCA_964641795.1 uncultured Bordetella sp.
AAGACCCAGGGACATCAGATGCTCTTAGCTCCCGGATTGCGGCGGACATAACACAGGAACCGATTCATCGATTCGAATCTGTTCTCGTTGATTTCAATGTGAGCCATCCAAGCCGCACAAGTGGGCCTGGCCAAGGCCACGTCGAAGGCCTCGGCCATACCGTAGGCGGTTCGAAATCTTTCGTAGGCTTCGGTTGGCCGCTCTTGAAAGAAGTGGAGAGTACCCTCGGCGAGCAGCAGCCAACAGGTCACTTCTGCACCAAGCTGTTGACCGAATTTAGCCTTGACCTCGTCAATGTCGCTAATCGCGGTGCGGCTCTTGCCCATGCGGGCAAAGTAAGCCGCGCGGCGGCACATGTCACGTGCCCAAGCGACCCGGTCCGCTGGATTTCGAATTCGTTCGTTGAGTTCGGTAATCAGCTTGGGCGGGTGCATTGCTAGCACTGAGCTATGCCGTCAACATTGACAGGGCCGATTGATAGCGCTCAGAAGTGGCGGAGGCAATCCCCAAAGGCAGTTCCGGGGCGGGGGCCCGCTTGTTCCAGGGGTGGCCGTCGACGGTCACCGATTCGAGCCAGTCACGCAGGAACTGCTTGTCGAAGCTCGGCGGGTTGATGCCCTCCCGGTAGGTGTCCAGCGGCCAGAAGCGGGACGAGTCGGGTGTCAGGATCTCGTCCATCAACACCAGTCGATCCTGCTCGTCGAGGCCGAATTCGAACTTGGTGTCGGCAATGATGATGCCGCGGGTCAGTGCGAAGGCGGCGGCTTCGCTGTACAGGCGGATCGCGGTGCGGCGTACTTCCTCCGCACGCTCGGCGCCGATGATCTGGCACAGGCGCTCGAAGCTGATGTTCTCGTCGTGCTCGCCCATTTCGGCCTTTGTCGCCGGCGTGAAGATGGGTTCCGGCAGGCGGCTGGCGTTCTTCAATCCCGGCGGCAGCGGCACGCCGCAGACCTGACCGTTGTCCTGGTACTCCTTCCAGCCCGAGCCGGCCAGGTAGCCGCGCACGACGGCCTCTACCGGCAGGGGGCGCAGGCGCTTGACCAGCATCGAGCGGCCCTTGACCTGATCCACCTCGTCGGGCGCGACCACACTCTCGGGCGCCTCGCCGGTCAGGTGGTTCGGCACGATGTGCCCGAGCTTGTCGAACCAGAACAGCGCCATGCGCGTCAGCAGTTCACCTTTGCCAGGGATCGGCTGGCCCATCACCACGTCGAAGGCCGAGATGCGGTCGGAGGCGATCATCAGGATGCGATCGGTGCCGACCGCGTAGTTGTCGCGGACCTTGCCGCGGGCCATGAGCGGCAGCGAATGCAGGCGGGATTCGAAAACGGTGGCAGAGGAAAGGGGGGTCATGATGAGGCCTGCAGGCGAGGGAAAACAGCGCCCGTATTGTGCCGCCGGGCATGAAAAAGCCCGCCGGCGGCGGGCTGCGATCGAGTGAACCCGCTGGCCCGTCAGTTCACCACTTGCGCCAGTTCGCCGCTGGCGTAGCGCTGCGCGACGCTGACGAGCGGCAACGCCTTGATCTTGCTGCCCTGGCCGCTGCAGCCGAACTGCTGGTAGCGCTGCTTGCAGATGATCTTGGCGGCCTCGCGCGCCGGCTTCAGGTATTCGCGTGGGTCGAACTTGCTCGGGTTCTCGGCGAAGAACCTGCGGATCGCGGCCGTCATGGCCAGCCGGATGTCGGTGTCGATGTTGATCTTGCGCACGCCGTACTTGATGGCTTCCTGGATTTCCTCGACCGGCACGCCGTAGGTCTCCTTCATGTCGCCGCCGTACTTGCGGATCTCCGCCAGCAGGTCCTGCGGCACGCTCGAGCTGCCGTGCATCACCAGGTGGGTGTTGGGGATGCGGCGGTTGATTTCCTTGATGCGCTCGATGGCCAGGATGTCGCCAGTGGGCTTGCGCGTGAACTTGTAGGCGCCGTGGCTGGTGCCG
>CAZXLI010000601.1:0-1941 GCA_964641795.1 uncultured Bordetella sp.
CGGCGATGGTGGCGCTTTCCATGTCCAGCGCCACGGCGCGGCTCTGGCTGAAGCGGCGCTCCGGGCCCGGGTGCGGCAGCAGCTCCCAGTTGCGGTTGGCGGTGGAGGCCGCGGTGCCGGTGCGCAGGATGCGCTTCAGCTCGAAGCCCTGGAGCTGCGTGACATCGGCCACCGCCTGCTCCAGCGCCAGCTGCACCTCGGCCAGCGGCGGGATCGGCACCCACAGCGGCAGTTCCTCGTCGAGCACGTGGTCCTCGCGGACGTAGCCGTGGGCCAGCACGTAGTCGCCCAGTTGCTGGGTGTTGCGCAGGCCGGCGCAGTGGCCGAGCATCAGCCAGGCATGCGGCCGCAGCACCGCGATGTGGTCGCTGATGTTCTTGGCGTTGGCCGGGCCGACGCCGATGTTGACCATCGTGATGCCCGAGCCGTCCGGCCGCACCAGGTGGTAGGCCGGCATCTGCGGCAGGCGCGGCGGCGGGGCGCCGAGTTCGTCTTCCGGCTCGGCGGGCAGGCCGACGCGGCGCGTGACCACGCTGCCGGGCTCGACGAAGGCGACGTAGCCGTCGCCATCGGGCGTGCCTTCGCCGGCGGCGGTGTCGAGCAGCGCACCTTCGCCCAGCGGCTTGGCCATCAGTTCATGGCCCATGCGCACGAACTCGTCGATGTAGAACTGGTAGTTCGTGAACAGCACGAAGTTCTGGAAGTGCTCGGGCGCGGTGCCGGTGTAGTGGCGCAGCCGGTGCAGCGAATAGTCCACCCGCGGCGCGGTGAACAGCGCCAGCGGCTGCGGTTCGCCGGGGCGCGGCTCGTGCGTGCCGTTGGCGATGCCGTCGTCCATGGCGGCCAGGTCCGGCAGGTCGAACAGGTCGCGCATCAGCATGCGGCGCTCGGGTGGCATCGTGCCTTCGATGTGGTCGTGCTGCGCGAACGAGAAGTGGATCGGGATCGGCTGGTTCGACAGCCCGACCTCGATCGGCCCGCCGTGGTTCTTCAGCAGCAGGCGCAGTTGCTCGCGGTAGTAGTTGGCGAACAGGTCGGGCCGCGTCAGCGAGGTTTCGTAGACGCCGGGGCCGGCGACGAAGCCGAAGGACAGGCGGGAGTCGGCGCGCTGGACCGTGTCGGTGCGCACGCGCACGAAGGGGTAGCAGGCCCGGATGCGGCCGCCGGGTGTCTTGCCGGCAACGAAGTCCTGCAACGACTGGCGCAAGTGGGCGATGCCGCTGCTGTAGATGGTGGCGACGTGCTGCAGCGCCGCGTCGGCATCGGTGAAGCTGTGGGTGGTGATCAGCGTGGGGGTCGTCATGAAGGATTCTAGAACCCCCCCGGAGCGCCTGCGGCGCCTCCCCCCCAGGGGGGCGACACCGGCGGACCGGCAGAGCCGGTTCCGCGGTGTCTGCTGGGGTGCGGCCGCTGGACGCGGCGCACGCGCGTGCATCGTCCGCAGCGCCGTGCATCTCGCAGCACTGCGCTGGTGGCGACCAACAGCACGACCTGCGCATGGGGACTTCTGCGCCGCGTCCAGCGGCCGCAGACCCAGCGGACACCGCGGAACCGGCTCTGCCGGGCCGCCGGTGTCGCCCCCCTGGGGGGGAAGCGCCGAAGGCGCTCCGGGGGGGGTCAATGAATTGCGGAAAGGAACTGCTTCAGCTCGGCCGTTTGTGGGTTGCCGAACAGTTGCTCCGGCGGGCCGATCTCGTGGATGCGGCCGGCGTGCATGAAGACGACGCGGTCGGCCACCTTGCGCGCGAAGTTCATCTCGTGCGTCACCATCAGCAAGGTCATGCCCTCGTCGGCGAGCGACTCGACCACGCGCAGCACCTCGCCGACCAGCTCGGGGTCGAGCGCCGACGTGATCTCGTCGCACAGCAGCACCGCCGGCTCCATCGCCAGCGCGCGGGCGATGGCCACGCGCTGCTGCTGGCCGCCGGAGAGCTGGGCGGG
>CAZXLI010000602.1:0-1915 GCA_964641795.1 uncultured Bordetella sp.
GCCATCACGTTGCGCTGGAACACCTCGGCATAACCGCCGAGTGACGCGACACCTGCCTGGATGCGCGCGCCGCCGGAATCGTTCAGCCCGATCACCGGCGCGCCGACCTTCATCGCCTGGTCCATCACCTTGCAGATCTTCTCGGCATGCGCCTCGGAGAGCGCGCCGCCGAACACGGTGAAGTCCTGGCTGAAGGCAAAGGCCAGGCGGCCGTTGATCATGCCGTAGCCGGTGACCACGCCATCGCCCGGGATCTTGCTGTCGGCCATGCCGAAATCGGCGCAGCGGTGCTCGACGAACATGTCCCATTCCTCGAAGGTGCCTTCGTCGAACAGCAGCTCCAGCCGTTCGCGCGCGCTGAGCTTGCCCTTGGCATGCTGCGCGGCGATGCGCTTCTCGCCGCCGCCCAGCCGCGCCTTGGCGCGCTTGTCTTCGAGCATCTGCTGGATGTCGTGCATGGTGTCAGGTCCTTCTTCGGGAAGTCAGTGAAACAGGTCGAGCAGCCGCCGCGCGGCCACCGAGGCGGCCAAGGTTCCGCCGCGTACTTCGGACGTCATCTGCGGCAGCGCCGCGCGCACCGCCGGGTGGTGACGGAAGCGTTCCTTCAGGCCGGCATCGATGCGCTCCCACATCCAGGCCTGGTCCTGCGCGTGGCGGCGCGCGGCCAGCCGGCCGTTGGCGGACTGCACATCGCGGAAACGGGTGATCGCGGCCCAGAACTCGTCGATGCCGCGGGACTTCAGCGCGCTGAGCTGCAGCACCTGCGGATGCCAAATCGTCTGGTCATGGTGGGCATGCTCCGGGTGGCCGTGCAGGCCGATCAGGCGCAGGGCCGAGGTGATCTGCGCCCGCGCCCGGGTGGCGGCGGCCTCGTCGAGGTCGGCCTTGTTGATCACCACCAGGTCGGCCAGTTCCATCACGCCCTTCTTGATGGCCTGCAGGTCGTCGCCGGCATTGGGCAGCTGCAGCAGCACGAAGCAGTCGGTCATGCCGGCCACCGCGGTCTCGCTCTGGCCGACGCCCACCGTCTCGACGATCACGATGTCGTGGCCGGCGGCCTCGCACACCAGCATCGCCTCGCGCGTCTTCTCGGCCACGCCGCCCAGCGTGCCGCTGGCAGGACTCGGGCGGATGTAGGCGCGCGAATCCTGCGACAGCCGCTCCATGCGCGTCTTGTCGCCGAGGATCGATCCACCGGAGACGCTGGACGAGGGGTCGACCGCCAGCACCGCCACGCGGTGGCCGCGCTCGATGAGCGTTAGACCCAAGGCCTCGATGAAGGTGCTCTTGCCGACACCCGGCACGCCCGAGATGCCCAGCCGGAACGATCGGCCGGTGGCCGGCAGCAGCGCGTTCAGCAGGTCGTCGGCGCGCGCACGATGGTCCGGCCGCGTCGATTCGAGCAGCGTGATGGTCTTGGCCAGCGCGCGGCGCTGCGCCGCGCCGGGTGCGCCGCGCAGCGCGTCATGCAGGGCCTGGTCGGCCACCGGCAGCATGGCAGGCAGGGCTTCCGCTGCGGCTCAGGCGGCCTGGGCGGCCTGCGCCGCGCGGATCTGCTCCAGCACGTCCTTCGCGCTGGCCGGGATCGGCGTGCCGGGGCCGTAGATGCCCTTGACGCCGGCGTCGTACAGGAAGCCGTAGTCCTGCTGCGGGATGACGCCGCCGACGAACACGATGATGTCGTCGGCGCCCTGCTTGCGCAGCTCGGCGATGATCGCCGGCACCAGCGTCTTGTGGCCGGCGGCGAGTGTCGAGATGCCGACCGCGTGCACGTCGTTCTCGATCGCCTGGCGCGCGCATTCCTCGGGCGTCTGGAACAGCGGGCCCATGTCGACGTCGAATCCGAGGTCGGCGAATGCGGTGGCCACCACCTTGGCACCGCGGTCGTGGCCGTCCTGGCCGAGCTTGGCGATCA
>CAZXLI010000603.1:0-1905 GCA_964641795.1 uncultured Bordetella sp.
TCACGAAGCAGGGCCCCGTGGGCGAGCTGCTGGGCGAGATGCAGCGGCAGCTGCGCGCCATCGAAGAGGCCATCGGCCAGCGTCCCGCGGACGAGCTGGCGCGCGAACTCGACGCGGTGGAGCAGCGCGTCGGCCTGGTCAGCGTGCCGCTGTCGTACGCCGACGAGCTGTACGCGCTGCGCAGCCACATCGCGATGGTGCGGCAGAAGCTGGCCGCGTAACTTGACACCTAGGTCGTGCGCTGGGCCCGGTCGGTCTTGTTGCGCTGCTCGATCGCCTCGCGCGCCTGCGCCCAGTCGGCATCGCTCCACTCGCGCAGCGCCGAGAAGTTGCCGCCGGTGGCCTGGTACTGGCCGCCGTCGATGGCGATGGTCTGGCCGTTGACGTACTCGGCCTGCGGGCTCATCAGGTAGACGGCCAGGTTCGCGAGTTCCGGCATGCGGCCGCCGCGGTCCATCGGGTTGCCGCGGGTCTTGTGCTCGCCGCCCTTGGGATTGAGCCGCGCGCTCATGCCCTCGGTCGGGAACAGCCCCGGCGCGATGGCGTTGAAGCGGATGCCGCGGCCGGCCCACTCCACCGCCAGCGACTGCGTCATCGCATGCACGCCGGACTTGGCCATCGCCGAAGGCACGACGAAGGGCGAGCCGTTCCACACCCAGGTCACCAGGATCGACAGCACCGAGGCCTTGCGCCCTTCGGCCAGCCAGCGCTTGCCGCAATCGAGCGTGACGTAGAAGGTGCCGCGCAGCACGATGTTGGTCACCGCGTCGAAGCCGCGGATCGACAGGTCTTCGGTGCGGCTGACGAAGTTGCCGGCCGCGTTGTTGACCAGCCCGGTCAGTGCGCCGCCATCGGCCCAGATCTTGTCGAGCATCTCGCTGATCGCCTCGGGCTGGCGGATGTCGCAAGCCAGGCCGACGGCCTTGCCGCCATGCTGCGCCATCAACTCGGCCGCGGTGGCCTCGGCCACCGGCCCACGCCGCCCGCAGAGGTAGACCTCGGCGCCCAGCATCAGGTAGGCCTCGGCCATCACCCGGCCCAGGCCGGTGCCGCCGCCGGTGACGAGGATCCGCTGGCCTTGCAGCAGGCCGGGCTTGTACATCAGGTCGTCGTGGTTCATAGCGCTCTCGAAATGACCTCTTTCATGATCTCGCTGGTGCCGCCGTAGATGCGCTGCACCCGCGCGTCGGCGTACATGCGCGCGATCAGCGATTCGTTCATGTAGCCGTAGCCGCCCCACAGCTGCAGCAGTTCGTCGAGCACGCGGCCCTGGGTCTCGGAGCCCCAGAGCTTGGCCATCGACGCGGTGGCGGTGTCCAGCGTGCCGGCGACGATGCGCTCGACGCAGCGGTCGATGAAGGCGCGGCCAACCTGGATCTGCGTGGCCACCTCGGCGAGCTTGAACTTGGTGTTCTGGAAGTTCGCGATCGGCTGGCCGAAGGCCTGGCGGTCGCGCACATACTGCAGCGTGGCCTCGTAGGCGCCTTCCATGCTGGCCAGCGCCTGCACGCCGATGATCAGGCGCTCGTACGGCAGGTCGCTCATCAGCTGGTAGAAGCCCTGGCCTTCGCGGCCGCCCAGCAGCGCATCGGCGGGCACCGCCCCATCGTCGAAGAACAGCCCCGAGGTGCCCTGCGCCTTCATGCCCATCTTGCCGAGCACGCGGCCGACGCGGTAGCCGGGCCGGTCCTTCGTCTCGACGACCAGGATCGAGGTGCCGCGCGCGCCCTGGCTGGGGTCGGTCTTGCACACCACCAGCACCACGCCGGCCAGGTAGCCGTTGGTGATGAAGGTCTTGCTGCCGTTGATCACGTAATGGTCGCCACGCCGCTCGGCACGCGTGCGCACCGCCTGCAGGTCGGAGCCGGCGCCGGGCCCGGTCATCGCGATCGCGCCGACCACCTC
>CAZXLI010000604.1:0-1890 GCA_964641795.1 uncultured Bordetella sp.
CGACGCCGGTGGTGACGCCGCAGCCGATGTAGCAGACCTTGTCGAACGGCGCGTCGGGCCGGATCTTGGCCAGCGCAATGCCGGGCACGACGATGTGGTTCGAAAACGTCGAGGTTCCCATGTAGTGCAGCAGCGGCTTGCCGTCGAGCGAGAAGCGCGAAGAGCCATCAGGCATCAGCCCCTTGCCCTGCGTGGCGCGGATGGCCTGGCACAGGTTGGTCTTGCGCGAGAGGCAGAACTTGCATTGCCGGCATTCCGGCGTGTACAGCGGGATCACGTGGTCGCCGGGCTTGAGCCAGGGCACCTTGCTCTCCAGCACCACCCCGGCGCCTTCATGGCCGAGGATGGCGGGGAACAGGCCTTCGGGGTCGGCGCCGGAGAGCGTGTACCAGTCGGTGTGGCAGATGCCGGTGGCCTTGACCTCGACCAGCACCTCGCCGTCACGCGGGCCTTCGAGATCGACGGTCTCGATGGTCAAGGGGGCGCCGGCCTTCCAGGCCACCGCGGCGCGGGTCTTCATCGTCGGCTTTCCTGCGAAATGGGAAGCCGGCATTGTGTCAGGTGTCGCCGAGGCGACTGTTGAACCTGATGGCCTGGCGGCCCGGCGGCCTGGCGCGTCAGCGCGAGGCCTGGGCGCCGCGCAGCAGCGCGAGCATGTCCGAGGGCGGGGTGATCTTCGGGTCGAACGGATGCCAGCGCTGGCCGCCGACATGGGACAGGATGCGGCGGACGTACATCCGTGTCTCCGCATAGGGCGGCACGCCACGGTAGCGGTCGACCGCCCTTTCGCCGGCGTTGTACGCGGCCAGTGCCAGCGTGACGTCGCCCTCGAAGTACGCCAGCAGCCAGCGCAGGTAGGCCATGCCGCCGCGGATGTTCTGCGCCGGATCGCTCAGCTTGCGCACCTGGAAGCGCGAGGCAGTGTCGGGGATCAGCTGCATCAGTCCCTGGGCGTTCTTCGGCGAGACCGCCAGCGGGTCGAAGTTCGATTCGGTGGCCATCACCGCCAGCACCAGCTGGGGCGCGAGCTGGTACTCGGGCGCCACCAGTTGCACGAAGCGCACGATCTGCGGCGGCGCATTCGCCGGCGTGGGCAGTGCGTTCCACAGCTGCGTGATGGGGCCCGCGCCGGGCTTGCCGACGGGCTTCGGTTGCGGTGGCGCGGCGGCCAGCGGCAGCGGATCGGATTCGGGCGGACGCAGGCAGGGTGGCGGTGCGCCGCGCGGCGTGCCCATGCTGGCCAGCATGTTCTGCGCCTGTGCCATGCCCTGTTCGGCCGCGGCGGCGAACAGGTGCGCGGCCTGTGCGTCATCGCGCTCGATGCCGCGGGCATTGGTCAGCATCCAGGCCAGGCTGTACTGGGCCTCGGCGTCGCCGTAGCGCGCCGCGCGGCAGTACAGCTGCGCGGCCTTCACCGGGTCGCGCGGCATGCCGTCGGTGCCGTACTCGTAGTGCTGCGCTTCTTCGCGCCAGCGCAAGACCTGCGAAGGGACGACCGGCCCGGCCTCGGGCGGCGGCGTGCTGGGGCGCGGCAGCGATTCGAGCGTCAGCCCGGGAATCTGGGCGGACAGCGGGGTCGAGACCTGGGCGGCCGCGCTGCCGGCGGCCAGCAGCAGCGCCAGGCTGCACGCTGCCGCGAACGCTGGTCCTGCCGTCATCGCCATGCCGGGGTCACATGCCCGCGTAGTTCGGCCCGCCGCCGCCCTCTGGCGTGACCCAGACGATGTTCTGCGAGGGGTCCTTGATGTCGCAGGTCTTGCAGTGCACGCAGTTCTGCGCGTTGATCTGCAGCCGGGGCTGGCCCTCCTCCTCGCCGAGGATTTCGTACACCCCGGCCGGGCAGTAGCGCGTTTCCGGCGCGCCGTACTTGGCGTAATTGACGTTGATCGC
>CAZXLI010000605.1:0-1872 GCA_964641795.1 uncultured Bordetella sp.
ATCCGGCGCAATGCCGATGCACGGCCGGGCGATGCGCTGGTGCTGGGCAAGCCGCTGGGCGTGGGCGTGATCGCCGCGGCCCTCAAGAAGGGACGGCTCGGCGCCGAGGCCTACGACCGCATGATCGCCGCGACGACCAAGCTCAACACGCCCGGACCGGCGCTCGCCGCGCTGCCCGGCGTGCATGCGCTGACCGACGTCACGGGCTTCGGCCTGGCCGGTCATGCGCTGGAACTGGCGCGCGGCGCCCGCTGCCGCCTGCGCATCGACTGGGCGCGCGTGCCGCTGCTGCCGGGCGTGGCCGAGCTTGCGGCACAGGGGCTGGTCACCGGCGCTTCGGGCCGCAACTGGGCCGGCTACGGCCACCAGGTGACGCTGCCCGCGGATGTCGACCCCACGACGCAGGCCCTGCTGACCGATCCACAGACCAGCGGTGGGCTGCTGGTCTCCTGCGATCCGGCAAGTGTCGCCGAGGTGCTGGCCGTGTTCGGCCGCCATGGCTTCGAGGCCGCGGCGGAGATCGGCCAGGTCGCGGCCAGCGCTGCGCCCGCGCTGGTGATTGCATGACAGGCCGCCCGCGATGAACCGGCTGCGCAACGAATTCGCGCGCCTGTACCTGCCCGACCCGGCCCAGGTACCGGACCACGCGCCAACGATGGCCGACCTGCTGGACGCCCAGGGCCGCGTGCGGGCGATGGTGCTGGAGCTGAAGGCGCCGGCCGAGTGGGAGCCGCTGCGCGCCGTGTGGCGCGGCGTGCAGTCAGACCTGGGCCTGCCGGCGCCGGCGATCGCGGTGTCGGGCACCGATGGCCTGCAGTTGTGGTTCTCGGCCCCGGCGGCGGTACCGGCACCGCTGGCACACCGCTTTCTCGACGCGCTGCGGCAACGCTACCTGGCGGGCGTGGCACGCCACCGCCTGTGGCTGTGGCCCGCCGGCGATGCCACGGACGCAGCGCATGCGGCCTCCGCCTGCGTGCCGGCGGTGCAGGCCGACGGCCACCGCTGGTCGGCCTTCGTCGCGGCCGACCTGGCGCCGATCTTTTCCGAAACCCCGTGGCTGGACATGCCGCCCAGCGAGGAAGGCCAGGGCAACCTGCTCGCACCCTTGGCCAGCCTGCCCGCCGACGGCCTGGGCACCAGCCTGGCAACGCTGGCGCCGGCCGCCACGCCGGGCCTGCCGACCGGCCTCCCGCACGCGGCGCCGTCGGGCACGGCACAGGACGACCCGCGCGCCTTCCTGCTGCGGGTGATGAACGACGAGGCGGCGCCGTTGGCGCTGCGCATCGAAGCGGCGAAGGCCCTGCTGGCTGCAGCCCCGCTCCACTAGACTCGACCTCAACCTCTTCATTCGCCCGCGAACCCGACCATGGCCGACCCCCTGCTGATCGCTCAACACGGCGACATCCGTTGCGAACTGCTGCCCGCGCTGGCCAACCGGCATGGGCTGATCACCGGCGCCACCGGCACCGGCAAGACGATCACCCTGCAGACCCTGGCCGAGAACTTCAGCCGCATCGGCGTGCCGGTGTTCATGGCCGACGTGAAGGGCGACCTCACCGGCATCACGCAGACCGGTTCGCTCAGCCCCAAGCTCGCCGCCATCCTGAAGGAGCGCGGCCTGCCCGAGCCGGTGCACGCGCCCTGCCCGGCCACGCTGTGGGACGTGTTCGGCAAGGACGGCCATCCGGTGCGTGCAACGGTTTCGGACATGGGCCCGCTGCTGCTGTCGCGCATGCTGGCGCTGAACGAAACGCAGGGCGGCGTGCTGAACCTGGTGTTCAAGATCGCCGACGACCATGGCCTGGCGCTGCTGGACCTGAAGGACCTGCGGGCGATGCTGCAGCACGTGGGCGACAACGCCAGCGACGTCAC
>CAZXLI010000606.1:0-1866 GCA_964641795.1 uncultured Bordetella sp.
CATCGCGACCACGCCCTCGATGCTCATCGACATGTAGATGATGACGCGGTCGCCCTTCTTCACGCCGCGCGCCTTCAGCGCGTTGGCCATCTGGCAGGTGCGGGTGAGCAGGTCGCGGTAGGTGGCGCGGGTGACCTTGCCATCGTCGGCCTCGAAGATGATGGCCACCTTGTCGCCGCGCCCCTGCTCGACATGGCGGTCGAGGCAGTTGTAGGAAACGTTCAACGTGCCGTCCTCGAACCACTTGAAGAACGGCGCCTCGCTGTCGTTGAGCGCCTTGGTGAACGGCGTCTTCCAGCTCAGGTGCTCGCGCGCCAGCCGCGACCAATAGGCCTGGTGGTCGGCGGCGGCTTCCTTCACCAGCGCTTCGTACGCGGCCATGCCGGATACGTGGGCGCCCTGCACGGCGGCCGCCGGCGGGTTGTAGATCTTCAACTCGTGGGAACCTTCTGCTGCGCTCATGCTTGTCTCCGGCAATGGGGGTGTCAACCAACAGCCGCGACGCTAGCCAGGGGCTCTTACGAACCCCTTACTCCCGGTAAAACGTGGTCGCTGCCCGACGCTCATGATCGTCGCATGGACGCCACCTAGAATCCAGCGCGTCCCGTTTTGACACGATTTCATGGCCGCCGACTTGCCGAAACAGACCCCTGCGCCCCGCCTGCGCCCGCTGCCCAACCTCATCTTCATGAGCCGCTGGCTGCAGCTGCCGCTCTACCTGGGGCTGATCGTGGCCCAGGGCGTGTACGTCTTCCACTTCTGGGTCGAGCTGTTCCACCTGGTCGAGGCCGCGTTCGGCAACGAGGCGGCGCTGGACGCGCTGATCAAGAGTGCCGGCTACGTGCCCACCGCGGGCCACCCGATCGTGCTGAACGAGACGGTGATCATGCTGGTGGTGCTGGGACTGATCGACGTGGTGATGATCAGCAACCTGCTGATCATGGTGATCGTCGGCGGCTACGAGACCTTCGTCTCGCGCCTCGATCTCGAAGGCCACCCGGACCAGCCCGAATGGCTGAGCCACGTGAACGCCTCGGTGCTGAAGGTCAAGCTCGGCACGGCCATCATCGGCATCAGCTCGATCCACCTGCTGAAGACCTTCATCAACGCGCCCAACCTCAGCGACAAGACGCTGATGTGGCAGACCATCATCCACGTCGCCTTCCTGCTCTCGGCCATGGCCATCGCCGCGGCCGACCGCATCCTCGGTGCCGGCCCCAGCGCCAAGCACTGAACCTCCCGCCCGCCCCCGAAAGTCCGTCATGAGCACCACCATCCGCCAGGCTGATCTGATCGACAGCGTTGCCGCCGCGCTGCAGTACATCAGCTACTACCACCCGGCCGACTTCATTGCCCACCTGGCGCGCGCCTACGAGCGCGAGCAGAGCCCGGCCGCGAAGGACGCGATTGCGCAGATCCTCACCAACTCGAAGATGTGCGCCGAAGGCCGGCGGCCGATCTGCCAGGACACCGGCATCGTCAACGTGTTCCTGAAGATCGGCATGGACGTGAAGTGGGAAGGCTTCACCGGCTCGATCGCCGATGCCGTGAACGCCGGCGTGCGCCAGGGCTACCTGAACCCCGACAACGTGCTGCGCGCCTCGGTGCTGGCCGACCCCATCTTCGAGCGCAAGAACACCAAGGACAACACGCCCGCCGTCGTGCACATGGAACTGGTGCCCGGCAACACGGTGGACGTGACGGTCGCGGCCAAGGGTGGCGGCAGCGAGAACAAGAGCAAGATGCAGATGCTCAACCCGAGCGATTCCATCGTCGACTGGGTGCTCAAGACGGTGCCGACCATGGGCGCCGGCTGGTGCCCGCCCGGCATGCTGGGCATCGGCATCGGCGGCACGGCCGAGAAGG
>CAZXLI010000607.1:0-1862 GCA_964641795.1 uncultured Bordetella sp.
GTCGAACGCGGGCTTGGCCAGGTTGTATTCCAGGAACTTCATCTCGACGAAGCCGTTGTGCGAGACGATCGGGAAGGCGGCGTCGAACGCGGCTTGCAAACCCTCGATGGTGCGCGCCTTGGGGCCGGTGTCGGCCTGCAGGAACGCGGTGTAGGCGTCCTTTTGCATCTGCAGCAGGTAGGGGATGTCCAGCACGCTGTCGCGGTTGCCGAAACTTTTGCGAATGCGTTTGCGTTCTGTGTATGAGTAAGCCATGAGATCTCCGGGCAAAGCTAGGGGGTCCTAGGCGACTGACGCGTTGAGCCACACTCAACAGGCTTGGCGGTTGGCCACTACCAACCATTGGCGGACGATTGCGCGTTGCACGCAATCCGTACCAAGTCGTCTTCTGCAGTCGGGGTCAGAAGACACTGAAAAATGGCTGAAGCAGCCGCTTTTCAGTGCGCTCTTACAAGCGCCAAAGGCTGGAGGCCCTTTCGAGCACCCCAGCCTTGGACAAAGGTGAACTTACTTGAGTTCGACCTTGGCGCCGGCTTCTTCCAGCTTCTTCTTGGCGGCTTCGGCGTCAGCCTTGGCGATGCCGTCCTTGACGTTCTTCGGCGCGCCGTCCACCAGATCCTTGGCTTCCTTCAGGCCCAGGCCGGTGATTTCGCGCACGGCCTTGATGACCGACACCTTGTTGGCGCCGGCTTCCAGCAGCATCACGTTGAACTCGGTCTTTTCCTCGACCGGAGCGGCAGCAGCGCCAGCGCCGCCGGCAGCCGGAGCAGCCATTGCAGCGGCGGAGACGCCGAACTTCTCTTCAATGGCCTTCACCAGGTCATTGAGTTCCATCACGGACATGCTGTCCATCGCGGCCAGGAAGGCGTCTTTGTCGAATGCCATTTGAGATTCCTCGATTCAGTTGATTCGGTTGAAAAGGGCGGTAGCGTCAGGCGGCGGCTTCAGCAGGGGCCGCGGCTTCCGCGCCGCCGCCCTTCTTCTCGGCCACCGCGGCCAGCACGCCTGCCAGTCGCTGAATGGGCGACTTCAGCAGGCCGGCCACCTGGGCGATCAGCACTTCGCGGCTGGGGATGGCTGCCAGGGCCTTGACCCCATTGGCGTCCAGCACCTTGCCGGCATAGGCTCCGCCCTTGATGACGAGCTTGTCGTTGCCCTTGGCGAAGTCGGCAATGACTTTCGCCGCGGCGACCGCGTCTTCGGAAAAACCGTAGATCAGCGGGCCGGCCATGCTCTCCGACGCCACCTCGAACGACGTGCCATTGACGGCGCGACGGGCGAGCGTGTTCTTCAGCACGTGAAGATACACACCCTTGTCGCGCGCATCCCTGCGCAGCTTGTTCAGGTGTTCGACGGTGAGGCCACGGTACTCGGCCAGCGCGAGCGTCTGCGAACGGGCGGCTTGCGCTGCCACATCCGAGATCACGGCTGCTTTCTCGTTGCGATTGAGACTCAAGGTCTGCTCCTCACATCAAAAGCGCCGAAGGCTTCCGTCTCCAGAAGCACCCGGCGCACCCGGGTTGCAGCGACCAAACCTTCCAGCCAACCGAATCTCCGGCTCGGATGAGCCGGAACATCAACTGTCTTTCAGGCGGGACCGCCATCTGCGCTGGCCGCCGGTAGCGCGAACGCACCGTGCGATTAAGAGGTCCGGACGAACCTCGCCAGCGGTCTTGGATGACCCGCCACGGTTGCCCGCGGCGGCCCACCAAATTCATCGAGCGGCGCGCTAGACCGGCGCGCCGCTCGTCCTGTTCATCAGGCCGCGGTCAGCGTCGCCATGTCGACGCGGACGCCCAGGCCCATGGTCGACGAAACGGCCAGCTTGCGCAGGTAGACGCGCGCGCGCTCGCCAAGCAGGC
>CAZXLI010000608.1:0-1860 GCA_964641795.1 uncultured Bordetella sp.
ACCCAGGGACATCAGATGCTCTTAGCTCCCGGATTGCGGCGGACATAACACCAGGTCGTCAAGGCGGTAACCTGGATCGAACGATGTCCAGAATCCCCTACAACGAGGGCGCGCCGGTCGGCAGCCAAGCTGCTGCGGGCGGCATCTGGCGTCGTGCCGCGCCGCTTTTCACGCCTTGCGTTCGCCTGTCATGCCGCAATATGGTTGGCAAGCAAACTCGCCAGGACCCGAGTCGATAGAATGAATCATGCCCGAGAGCGATCCACCTTCGCCGCCCGCGCCACCGCCTGCAGCACCCCGTCGGGACGACTCGGGTGCGGTGGTGGCCGAGCGCAAGACGGCGCGCACCAAGCCGCCGCAGATGTACAAAGTGGTGCTGCTGAATGACGACTACACCCCAATGGAGTTCGTGGTCATGGTTTTGCAGCAATACTTCAAGCTTGATCTGGAAACGGCCACCCAGATCATGCTGAAGATCCATCACGAAGGGCGCGGTGTCTGCGGTGTGTTCACCAAGGATGTTGCGGCCACCAAGGTCGAACTGGTACTGGCCGCGGCGCGACGCGCCGGGCACCCGCTGCAGTGCATTATGGAGGCCGCATGATTGCGCAAGAACTGGAAGTCAGCCTGCACATGGCGTTCGTGGAAGCGCGCCAGCAGCGACACGAGTTCATCACCGTCGAGCATTTGCTGCTGGCGCTGCTGGACAACCCCTCGGCTGCCGAGGTGCTGAAGGCCTGCGCGGCCAATATCGACGACCTGCGCAAGAGCCTGACCACCTTCATCAAGGAAAACACGCCGACGGTCGGTGGCACCGAAGAGGTGGACACGCAGCCGACGCTGGGTTTTCAACGCGTGATCCAGCGCGCGATCATGCATGTGCAGTCCACCGGGTCGGGCAAGAAGGAAGTGACCGGCGCGAACGTGCTGGTGGCGATCTTCGGCGAGAAGGACTCGCACGCGGTCTACTACCTGCACCAGCAGGGCGTGACACGGCTTGATGTCGTCAACTACATCGCCCACGGGATCAAGAAGTCCGAGCCGCCGGAACCTGCCAAGTCCAACGAGAACAACAACGAGGCCGAGAAGGAAGAGGCCAGCGACTCCAAGGGTTCGCCGCTCGACCAGTTCACGCAGAACCTCAATCAGCAGGCGCGTGACGGCAAGATCGATCCCCTGATCGGCCGCGAGGCCGAGGTCGAGCGCGTGATCCAGGTGCTGTGCCGCCGGCGCAAGAACAACCCGCTGCTGGTCGGTGAGGCCGGTGTCGGCAAGACCGCGATTGCCGAGGGTCTGGCCTGGCGCATCACGCAGAACGATGTGCCGGAGGTGCTGGCCGAGTCCACCGTCTATGCACTCGACATGGGCGCCTTGCTGGCCGGGACCAAGTACCGCGGCGACTTCGAGCAACGCCTGAAGGGCGTGCTGAAGCAGCTGAAGGACCAGCCCAATGCGATCCTGTTCGTCGACGAGATCCACACCCTGATCGGGGCCGGTGCGGCCTCGGGCGGCACGCTCGACGCCAGCAACCTGCTGAAGCCGGCGCTGAGCAACGGGGCGATGAAGTGCATCGGTGCCACCACCTTCACCGAATACCGCGGCATCTTCGAGAAGGATGCGGCGCTGTCGCGGCGCTTCCAGAAGATCGACGTGGTCGAGCCTTCCGTCGAGCAGACCATCGAGATCCTGAAGGGCCTGAAGTCGCGCTTCGAGGACCACCACAACGTCAAGTACGCGCTGAACGCGCTGCAGGCAGCGGCCGAGTTGTCGGCCAAGTACATCAACGACCGCCACCTGCCAGACAATGCCATCGACGTGATCGACGAGGCAGGTGCAGCGCAGCGCATCCTGCCCAAGAGC
>CAZXLI010000609.1:0-1857 GCA_964641795.1 uncultured Bordetella sp.
GCGCCTGGAAGACGTTCATCTCCATCAGCACCAGCGCGATGAGGGTGTTGAATACCACCCAAACGACGCGGCCAGGGTGGCTGTGCGTCAGCCGCGAGAAGAAGTTGCTCCAGGCCAGCGAGCCGGCATAGGCATTGGTGACGTTGATCTTCAGCTGCGAGATCACCACGAACAGCGCGGTGGCGGCCACCGCCAGCCCGTATTTCGGAAACACGTATTCCCAGGCCGCGAGGTACATCTGGTTCGGGTCGACCGCCCGCTCCGGCGGCACCATGTGCGTGAGCGCCAGGTAGGCCAGCACCACGCCGGCCATCATCTTGATCACGCCGACGATCACCCAGCCCGGCCCGCCCAGCAGCGTGCCCAGCCACCAGCGCGCGCGGTGGCCCGGCTTCATCTCGGGCATGAAGCGCAGGTAGTCGGCCTGCTCGCCCATCTGCGTGATCAGCGCGATGCCCACCGTCAGCGCGGCGCCGAAGGCATGCAGGTTGAAGCCGGCGAACTGGCCCGCGCTGCCGCCGTAGCCGGTGAGGCCGGCCAGTTCGCCCGGGCTCTTCCACAGCACGAAGGCGAAGGGCAGCACCAGCAGCGCCAGCCACAGCGGCTGGGTCCACACCTGCAGCCGGCTGATCGCGGTGACGCCATGCGTCACGAGCGGAATCACCACCAGTGCGCACAGCCCGTAGCCCCAGGCCGGCGGGATGTCGAAGGCCAGCTCCAGCGCGTAGGCCATCACCGCCGCCTCGAGCGCGAAGAAGATGAAGGTGAAGCTCGCGTAGATCAGCGAGGTGATGGTCGAGCCCAGGTAGCCGAAGCCGGCGCCGCGCGTCAGCAGGTCCATGTCCACGCCATGGCGCGCGGCGTAGACGCTGATCGGCAGCCCGGCCAGGAAGATGATCAGCCCGGTGGCCAGGATCGCCAGCGCGGCGTTGACGAAGCCGTGCTGCACCAGCAGCGTCGCGCCCACCGCCTCGAGGATCAGGAACGAGGCCGCGCCGAACGCGGTGTTGGCCACCCGCCATTCGCTCCACTTGCGGAAGGTGCGTGGCGTGAAGCGCAGCGCGAAGTCTTCCATCGTCTCGCGCGCGACCCAGCTGTTGTAGTCGCGGCGGAAGGTCACCACATGCTGTGGCGGATGGGCGGCAGGGGCACTGGGTTCGGTCATCGCCGGCCCTGTGCATCAAGAAACGCACCAAGCCGAGGCGGCGCCCCCGGGAAGCGAGGGGTCCCGGCACGGCACTTGCCCCAGAGCACCGATCGACGACGCTGCGCCAGAATCGCCGGCATGGACCTCACCCCTCGCGAAAAAGACAAGCTGCTGATCTTCACTGCGGCCCTGCTGGCCGAGCGCCGCAAGGCGCGGGGCCTGAAGCTCAACCACCCCGAGGCAGTGGCGCTGATCACCGCCGCGATCATGGAAGGCGCACGCGACGGCAAGACCGTGGCCGCGCTGATGAGCGAGGGCAAGACCGTGCTCAGCCGCGCCGACGTGATGGACGGCGTGGCCGAGATGATCCCCGAGATCCAGGTCGAGGCCACCTTCCCGGATGGCACCAAGCTGGTGACCGTGCACCAACCCATTGCCTGATCGGCTCGACCAATGCACCAGAATGAACGCGACGAGACGGCGCCGATGATTCCCGGCGAACTCTTCACTGATGCGGGCGCGCTGGCGCTGAACCCGGGTCGCCGCACGACCACGCTGGTGGTGGAGATTCAGCACGGCGTCGGAAGTCGACCTCAAATCAACACGGCTCGCGCCGACGTCGAAGACGTGATGATTGGTTACAAACCCGTTCTCCTGACAGTGACTGCACACGACAACGAAGCCGACCTTTACATTGATGGCGTGCACGT
>CAZXLI010000610.1:0-1852 GCA_964641795.1 uncultured Bordetella sp.
CGGGGCGAGGCGATCGCGAAGATGCGCGCCGCGCTGAATGCCTTCGTGATCCGCGGCATCAGCAGCAACATCCCGTTCCAGGCTGCGCTGCTGGCTCATCCGCGCTTCGTGGCCGGCGACTTCAACACCGGCTTCATTGCCGAGCACTACGGCAAGGGCTTCGATGCGGCCGACGTGCCGCACGATGATCCGGCCTTCCTGGTGGCCATCGCCGCCTTCGTGCGGCGCAAGGCGCGCGAGCGCGCGGCCGGCATCAGCGGCCAGCTGCCGGGCCACGAGGTGGCGCACAAGCACGAGCTGGTGGTGGTGCAGCTCGGCAAGCTGGGCCAGCATGTGCACCACGCGGTGCAGCTGGGCGACTTCGATGCCACGGCCGGCACGCTGGACGTCACGGTTGGCGGCAAGACCTACGCGATCCAGAGCCATTCCAAGCTCGGCGACTCGTTGATGGTCGGCACGGTGAACGGCCAGCCCTTCAGCGCGCAGGTCGAGCGCAGCTCGTCACGCCAGCCGCTCGCCTTGCGCGTGATGCACAACGGCACGGCCATCGACACGCTGGCGCTGCTGCCGCGCGCCGCCGAGCTGCTGAAGCTGATGCCCTACAAGGCACCGCCCGACCTGAGCAAGTTCCTGCTCTCGCCGATGCCCGGCCTGCTGGTGCAGGTGGCCGTGCAGCCGGGGCAGAAGGTGCTGGCCGGCGAGCGGCTGGCCACCATCGAGGCGATGAAGATGGAGAACATCCTCACCGCCACGCAGGACGGGGTGGTCAAGAGCGTGCTGGCCCAGCCCGGCGCCAGCCTGGCAGTGGACCAGCCGATCCTGGCCTTCGAATGACGCACACTTTGGGGTCCATCACTTCCAGCGCTTCACGATGACCACCGACACGACCCTGCTCGACCGCGGCCAGCCCGTGCATCTTCACCTGCACGCGCATCGCCCGGCGCGGCCGGCCGCGGCCACGGCGCCGCGCGCCTGGACCGCGGACCAGGTGCTGGCGCTGCTGCAGCAGCCCTTCATGGCACTGGTGCAACAGGCGCATGCGGTGCACCGCGAGCACTTTCCGCACGGCGACATCGAGCTGGCCTCGCTGCTGTCCGTCAAGACCGGCGGCTGCCCGGAAGACTGCGGCTACTGCCCGCAGTCGATCCACCATCCCACCGGCGTCAAGGCCACCAAGATGCTGGAGCCGGACGAGGTGCTGCAGGCCGCGCGTGCCGCCCAGGCCGCCGGTGCCACGCGTTTCTGCATGGGTGCGGCCTGGCGCAGCCCGAACGACCGCGACATCGAGAAGGTGGCGGTGCTGGTGCGTGAAGTGAGCGGCCTGGGCCTGGAGACCTGTGCCACGCTGGGCATGCTGCAACCGCACCAGGCCGGCGCCCTGAAGGACGCGGGCCTGGACTTCTACAACCACAACCTCGACAGCGCGCCGGACTTCTACGACCGCATCATCGGCACCCGCGAGTACCAGGACCGGCTGGACACACTGCAACATGTGCGTGCCGCCGGCATCAAGGTGTGCTGCGGCGGCATCCTCGGCATGGGCGAGACGCGCGAGCAGCGCGCCGGGCTGATCGCCGAACTCGCCAGCCTGGACCCGGCGCCCGAATCGGTGCCGGTCAACAACCTGGTGCGGGTCGAGGGCACGCCCTTGGCGGGCCAGGCACCGGTCGATCCGTTCGAGGTGGTGCGCGTGATCGCCGCCGCGCGCATCACGATGCCGAACGCCCGCGTGCGCCTGTCGGCCGGCCGGCGCGAGCTGGGCGAGGGCATCCAGGCGCTGTGCTTCATGGCCGGCGCCAATTCGATCTTCTACGGCGACAAGCTGCTGGTCACCGGCAACCCCGATGTCGCC
>CAZXLI010000611.1:0-1846 GCA_964641795.1 uncultured Bordetella sp.
TTCATTTGCCGCCGGCTCGAGCGCAGCCGCATCGGCCGCGCCTGGATGGCGATCCGCGAAGACGAGATCGCCGCCAAGGCGATGGGCATCAACACCCGCAATCTCAAGCTGCTGGCCTTCGGCATGGGCGCCACCTTCGGCGGTGTCTCGGGCGCGATGTTCGCCAGCTTCCAGGGCTTCGTCTCGCCGGAATCGTTCTCGCTGCAGGAGAGCGTGATGATCATCGCGATGGTGGTGGTCGGCGGCATCCGCCACATCCCGGGCGTGGTGGCCGGCGCGGTGCTGCTGGCCGCGCTGCCCGAGGTGCTGCGCTACGTGGCCGGGCCGCTGCAGGCGATGACCGACGGGCGGCTGGATGCAGCCATCCTTCGGCAGTTGCTGATCGCGCTGTCGATGATCCTGGTGATGCTGTTGCGCCCGCGCGGCCTGTGGCCGGCGCCGGAGCATGGCGGCAAGGCCGTGCCCAAGCGGGTCGACCCCGAACCTGCGGCCGCGCCGGTGCGCGCCACCGCGGAGGCCGTGCAATGAGCGCCCCGGTGTTGCGCGTCAGCGGTGCGTCCAAGCGCTTCGGCGGGCTGCAGGCGCTGAGCGACGTGAGCATCACGATCCAGCGTGGCCAGATCTACGGCCTGATCGGCCCGAACGGGGCCGGCAAGACCACCTTCTTCAACGTCATCACCGGGCTGTACACGCCCGATGGCGGCAGCTTCGAGCTTGGCGGCCAGGCCTACAAGCCCAGCGCCGTGCACGAGGTGGCCAAGGCCGGCATCGCCCGCACGTTCCAGAACATCCGCCTGTTCTCGGAGATGACCGCGCTGGAGAACGTGATGGTCGGCTGCCACGTGCGCACGACCTCCGGGCTGCTGGGCGCGGTGTTCCGCACCGGCGGCTTCCGCGCCGAGGAGGCGCGCATCGCCGAGCGTGCGCAGGTGCTGCTCGACTACGTGGGCATCGGACGTTATGCCGACTACAAGGCCCGCACGCTGAGCTATGGCGACCAGCGGCGCCTCGAGATCGCCCGCGCGCTGGCCACCGATCCGCAACTGCTGGCGCTGGACGAACCCGCCGCCGGCATGAACGCCACCGAGAAGGTGGTGCTGCGCGAGCTGATCGACCGCATCCGCCAGGACGGCCGCACGATCCTGCTGATCGAGCACGACGTGAAGCTGGTGATGGGGCTGTGCGACCGCGTCACGGTGCTCGACTACGGCAAGCAGATCGCCGAAGGCCGCCCGGCCGAGGTGCAGCGCGATCCCAAGGTCATCGAGGCCTACCTCGGTGCTTCCCACGCCGCTTGATGAGGAGCTGATCCCATGTCTCAGACTTCCACGACTCCGCTGCTCAAGGCCACCGGCATCAAGGTGGCGTATGGCGGCATCCTCGCCGTCAAGCGCGTGAACTTCGAGGTGCGGCCGGGTGAGCTGGTCAGCCTGATCGGCGCCAACGGCGCCGGCAAGACCACTACGCTGAAAGCCATCACCGGGCTGCAGCCGCTGGCCGATGGCGAGATCGAGCTGATGGGCAAGTCCACCCGCGGCCAGGGCGCCTGGGACCTGGTCAAGCAGGGCCTGGTGATGGTGCCCGAAGGACGCGGCACCTTCACCCGCATGACGATCGTCGAGAACCTGCAGATGGGCGCCTTCCTGCGCAACGACCCGCGTGGCGTGCAGGACGACATCGAGCGCGTGTTCGGCCTGTTTCCGCGCCTGAAGGAGCGCCGCCACCAGCTGGCCGGCACGATGAGCGGCGGCGAGCAGCAGATGCTGGCGATGGGCCGGGCGCTGATGGCCAAGCCGAAGCTGCTGCTGCTGGACGAGCCCTCGATGGGCCTGTCGCCGATCATGGT
>CAZXLI010000612.1:0-1843 GCA_964641795.1 uncultured Bordetella sp.
CCAGTACCACGGTCGCGTCAAGGCGCTGGCCGAGGCTGCGCGTGAAGCCGGCCTGCAGTTCTGAGCACGGAATAGGACAAGCAAATGGCAAAGTTTCAACCCCGCGCCCAGGCTGAAGGCAACGACGACGGCCTGAAGGAAAAGATGATCGCGGTGAACCGCGTGACCAAGGTGGTGAAGGGCGGCCGCACGCTGAGCTTCGCTGCCCTCACCGTCGTGGGTGATGGCGACGGTCGCATCGGCATGGGCAAGGGCAAGGCCAAGGAAGTGCCGGTGTCGGTGCAGAAGGCCATGGAATCCGCCCGCCGCAACATGTTCAAGGTGGCGCTGAAGAACGGTACCGTGCATCACAACGTGCGCGGCGAGCATGGCGCGGCCAAGGTGCTGCTGGCCCCGGCGCCGCAGGGTACCGGCATCATCGCCGGCGGCCCGATGCGCGCGGTCTTCGAAGTGATGGGCGTGACCGACATCGTGGCCAAGAGCCTCGGTTCGACCAACCCGTACAACATGGTGCGCGCCACGCTGGACGCGCTGAAGCGCTCGACCACCGCTGGTGAAGTAGCGGCCAAGCGCGGCAAGACGGTTGAAGAGCTCTTCAACTGATCGCGGGCGACGGAGTATTCCCATGTCGGACAAGAAAACCCTCAAGGTCAAGCTCGTCAAGAGCCCGATCGGCTGCAAGCAGTCGCATCGCGATACCGTGCGCGGCCTCGGTCTGCGTCGAGTCAACAGCGAAAGCGTGCTCGAAGACACCCCTGCGGTGCGCGGCATGATCAACAAGATCTCGTACCTGGTGCTGGTGCTGTAAAGCGCGCACCTGTTACGCCAAGGACAGCAACATGCAACTCAATACGCTGAAGCCCGCCGCGGGCGCCAAGCATGCCAAGCGCCGTGTCGGCCGCGGCATGGGTTCGGGCCTGGGCAAGACGGCCGGCCGCGGCCACAACGGCCAGCACTCGCGCGCCGGTGGCTACCACAAGGTCGGTTTCGAAGGCGGCCAGATGCCGCTGCAGCGTCGGCTGCCGAAGCGCGGCTTCAAGTCGCACGCGCTCCAGTTCAACGGCGAGATCACGCTGGCTGATCTGCAGCGCCTGGACAAGGACGAAGTTGATCTGGTCACCCTGAAGGCCGCCGGCCTGGTCGGCGAGCTGATCAAGCACGTCAAGGTCATCAAGTCGGGCGAACTGTCGCGCAAGGTCAGCCTCAAGGGGCTGGGCGCGACGGCGGGTGCCAAGGCGGCGATCGAGGCTGCCGGCGGCAGCGTGGCCTAAGGCCTGATTGACGCGTCAAGCGAGCGATACTTTGGCAACTTCGGCAAACCAGCTGGCCAAGAGCGGCAAGTTCGGCGACCTGCGTCGTCGGCTTGTCTTCTTGCTGCTCGCGCTGGTGGTGTACCGCCTTGGCGCCCACATTCCGGTGCCTGGCATCGACCCAAACCAGCTGCAGCAGCTGTTCAAGGGCCAGCAGGGCGGCATTCTCAGCCTGTTCAACATGTTCTCCGGTGGCGCACTGTCGCGCTTCACGGTGTTCGCGTTGGGCATCATGCCGTACATCTCCGCGTCGATCATCATGCAGCTGATGACCTACGTGATCCCGACGCTGGAGTCGCTGAAGAAGGAAGGCGAAGCCGGGCGGCGCAAGATCACGCAGTACACGCGCTACGGCACGCTGGGTCTGGCGCTGTTCCAGTCGCTGAGCATCGCGCTGGCCCTGGAAAGCTCCGCCGGCCTGGTGATCAGCCCCGGCTTCGGCTTCCGCATGACCGCGGTGGTCAGCCTGACGGCCGGCACCATGTTCCTGATGTGGCTGGGCGAGCAGATCACCGAGCGCGGCATGGGCAACG
>CAZXLI010000613.1:0-1840 GCA_964641795.1 uncultured Bordetella sp.
CGCCAGAAGGAGCAGGCGGTGATCAAGCAGGCCTGCCAGAAGGCCGGCATCGACCTCGAGCTCAAGAGCGTCACGGCCAGCGTGTTCTTCTCGTCGGACGTCGGCAACCCCGACACCTACGGCAAGTTCTGGGCCGACATCCAGATGTACACCACCACCCAGACCCAGCCCGATGCCGAGCGCTTCATGGACCAGTACGTGTCCTGGGAGGTCTCGTCCAAGGCCAACAAATGGCTGGGCCGCAACATCGTGCGCTACCGCAACGATGCCTACGACCAGGCCTTCCGCACCTCGCAGAGCGAGCTCGATCCGGTCAAGCGGGCGGCGCTGTTCATCCAGATGAACGACATGGTGATCAAGGACAACGCGGTGATCCCGCTGGTGAGCCGGCCGCGCGTGCGCGGCGCCAGCCTGAAGCTCGTGGCGCCGCTGACGGGCTGGGACCTCGACTTCTCGCAGCTGCAGAACTGGTACCGCGAGGCGTGAACCGCGCGCTGAACCGGCTCCTCGCGCAGGTGCGCGAGGGTGCGCTGCCCCGGCGGCGCTTCGTCGAACGCATGCTGGCCAGCGGCTTGAGCCTGCCGATGGCCGGCACCCTGCTGATGCAGGCCGGCCTGGGCCATGCCCAGGCGCCGCAGCCGGCGTACAAGCCGACCAGGCGCGGCGGCGGCGGCGCCTTGCGCTGCCTGCTGTGGCAGGGACCGACCCTGCTGAACCCGCACTTCGCCGCCGGCACCAAGGACGAGGAAGGCTGCCGCGTCTTTTACGAGGCATTGGCGCGCTGGGACGCCGACGGTGGCCTGGTGCCCGTGCTCGCCGCGGAGATCCCCAGCCGCGAGAACGGCGGCATCGCGGCCGACGGCCGCACCATCACCTGGAAGTTGAAGCGCGGCGTCAGCTGGCACGACGGCCAGCCCTTCACCGCCGACGACGTGGTTTTCAACTACCAGTACGCCAGCGACCCCGCCACCGCCGCATTCACCGCCGGCCAGTACGCCGAGCTGAAGATCGAGAAGGTCGACACGTACACCGTGCGCGTCGTCTTCAACAAGCCCTCGCCGTTCTGGCCCGGCGGCTACAGCACGACGATGCTGATCCCGCGCCACCTGTTCGCGCCGTATGCCGGCGCGAAATCGCGCGAGGCGCCGGCCAACCTGAAGCCAGTGGGCACCGGCCCGTACCGGTTCGTCGACTTCAAGCCGGGCGACCTGGTGCGCGGCGAACTGAACCCGAACTACCACCAGCCGAACAAGCCCTTCTTCGACACCATCGAGATCAAGGGCGGCGGCGATGCGCCCTCGGCCGCGCGCGCGGTGCTGCAGACCGGCGAATACGACTACGCCTGGAACCTGCTGGTCGAGGACGAGGTGTTGAAGCGCATGGAGTCCGGCGGCAAGGGCCGCGTGGTGATTTCGCCCGGCGGCTCGATCGAGGCGCTGTTCCTGAACTGCACCGACCCGAACACCGAGGTCGACGGCGAGCGCTCCAGCATCAAGACCACGCATTTCGCGTTCAGCGATCCGGCGGTACGCCAGGCGATGGCCTTGCTGGTCGACCGTGCCGGCATCCAGGAATTCATCTTCGGCCGCGCCGGCATCGCCACGGCCAACTTCATCAACAACCCGGCGCGCTTCCGCAGCCCGAACCGCAAGTTCGAGTTCAATGTCGACAAGGCGAACGCGCTGCTCGACGCCGCCGGCTGGAAGCGCGGTGCGGACGGCGTCCGCGAGAAGAACGGACGCAAGCTCCGGCTGCTGTACCAGACCTCGATCAACTCGTCGCGCCAGAAGCTGCAGGCCATCGTCAAGCAGGCCTGCCAGAAGGCCGGCATCGACATCGA
>CAZXLI010000614.1:0-1840 GCA_964641795.1 uncultured Bordetella sp.
CGACCTGCAGCGCGTGGGCGGCAAGTACAGCGACGAGTGGCACCGCCTGCACCTGAACAACCCGCGCGACCTGGTGCCCGAGTCGAACATGCCGTCCTACCCCTGGCTGGCCAAGAGCGCCGTCGACGCCGACAGCATGCCCGCCAAGCTGACCGCGCTGCGCCGCCTGGGCGTGCCGTACACCGACGCCGACATCACCGGTTCGCCGGCGGCGGTGAAGGACAAGACCGAATTGGACGCGCTCATCGCCTACCTGCAGGTGCTGGGCACGCACGTCAAGTAAACCTCGAGGACTGGACGCACCATGGACATCAATGACCTGCGCAGCGCCGTCACGCTGCTTTCCATGATTCTCTTCGTCGGCATCGCCAGCTGGGCCTGGCGCCCGCGCAACCGCGCGGGCTTCGAAGACGCCGCCCGCCTGCCCTTTGGCGACGATAACGAACAAGCGGAGCGTCAGTCATGAGCGACTTCGTCAGCAGTGGCTGGTCGCTCTACGTCGCGATCGTCACGATCCTGGGCCTGGTGGCCTGCCTGGCGCTGCTGGTGATCGCCGCGCGCCGCAGGGTGATGGCCGGTGACAACACCACCGGACACGTGTGGGACGAGGACCTGCGCGAGATGAACAACCCGCTGCCGCGCTGGTGGATGGTGTTGTTCGTGCTGACCGTGGTGTTCTCGTTCGGCTACCTGTACTTCTACCCCGGCCTGGGCAGTGCCCCGGGTTCGCTGGGCTGGAGCAGCACCGCCGCGCACGCCACCGAGGTGCAGAAGGCCCGCGACGCTGCGGCACCGCTGTACGCGCGCTTTGCCGCGCTGCCGGCCGACCAGCTGGCGCGCGACCCGCAGGCCATGGCCATCGGCGAGCGCCTGTTCGTCAACAACTGCGCCACGTGCCACGGTTCGGACGCGCGCGGCAGCAAGGGCTTCCCTGACCTGACCGACAACGACTGGCTGCACGGCGGCACGCCCGAGAAGATCGAGGAGACGATCACCAAGGGTCGCGTCGGCCAGATGCCGCCGATGGCCGCGGCGGTGGGCGATGCGAAGGACGTGCGCAACGTGGCGAACTACGTGCTCAGCCTCTCCGGCAGCCCGCACGACAACATCGCGGCCCAGCTGGGCAAGGCCAAGTTCGCGGCCTGCGCAGCCTGCCACGGCATGGACGGCAAGGGCAACCAGGCGCTTGGCGCCCCCAACCTCACCGACAAGGTGTGGCTGCACGGCTGGGGCGAGGAGGCGATCACCGCGATGGTCAACAATGGCAAGACCAATGTGATGCCGGCCCACGGCAGCCGCTTCAGCCCCGAGCAGATCCACGTGCTCGCGGCCTATGTGTGGCAGCTGTCCCAACCGCGTGAAGGCGCAGTCGCCAAGCAACCGTGAAACCGGTGATCCCGATCGTTCCGGTGCCCGCCGCGGCACCGGCCGGCCTCGAAGCCGGCGGCGAGACCACCGAGCAGATGGTCTCGCTGTACGCCAAGCAGCAGAAGATCCACCCGCGCGCGGTGCATGGCTGGTTCGCGGCCTGGCGCTGGGCGCTGGTGTGGCTCACGCAGCTGCTGTTCTACGGTCTGGCCTGGCTGCCCTGGAACGGGCGCCAGGCGCTGCTGTTCGATCTGACCGCACGGCGCTTCTACATCTTCGACCTGGTGCTGTACCCGCAGGACTTCATCTACCTGACGGGCCTGCTGATCGTCTGCGCCTTCTCGCTGTTCTTCTTCACCGCACTCGCGGGCCGGCTGTGGTGCGGGTACGCTTGCGCGGAGACCGTCTACACCGAGATCTTCCTGTGCGGGGAGCACGCCGTCGAGGGCGAGCGCATGCGGGGGGTGAAGCT
>CAZXLI010000615.1:0-1835 GCA_964641795.1 uncultured Bordetella sp.
ATCCCAGGGGCGGATCTGCTGCTCGATCATGTTGAAGCGGGCCTGTTCGACATTCATGGCACGGTGTCCTACGGGATTCGTTGTGCAAAACTCTAAATTCTAGGGGCGCCGGGTTGCCGTCATTCGGCCGCCACCGGCCCGGCCGCGGCGCCGGCCGGTGCGTGGCGTGGGCGCAGCAGGCGCTTGCCCCAGTTGCCCAGGTCATCGAGCCAGCAGTAGATCACCGGCACCACGACCAGGGTGAGCAGCGACGAGGTGATCACGCCGCCGATCACCGCCTGGCCCATCGGCGCGCGCTGCTCGGAGCCTTCGGTGAGCGCCATCGCCAGCGGCAGCATGCCGAAGATCATCGCCAGCGTCGTCATCAGGATCGGCCGCAGCCGTACCTTGGCCGCCCGCAGCAAGGCGTCGTGGCGGCTCAGGCCTTCGTCGCGGGCGCGGATGGCGAAGTCGATCAGCAGGATGGCGTTCTTCGTCACCAGGCCCATCAGCATCACGATGCCGATGATCGAGAACATGTTGACGGTGGAACGCCAGAACAGCAGCGCCAGCACCACGCCGATCAGCGTGAGCGGCAGCGATGACATCAGCGCCAGCGGCTGCAGGAAGCTGCGGAACTGCGAGCCCAGGATCATGTAGATGAACACGATGGCCAGCGCCAGCGCCGAGACGGCGTAGGCAAAGGATTCCTGCATGTCCTTGGTCGAGCCGCCGAAGCGGTAGCTGTAGCCCGCCGGCAGCGGGTAGGCGTCGAGCACCTTGCGGATGTCGGCCGACACCTCGCCCAGGCCGCGGCCGGCGGTGTTGGCCGTTATCTCCGACTCGCGGCTCAGGTCGCGCCGATTGACCTGGTTGGCGCCGAAGCCGGGCCGCACATCGGCCACCTGCGACAGGCGCACGATGCGCATCGAGCCGTCGGCATTGGTGCCGGCAACGATGCCCAGCCGCTCGAGGTCGGTCGCGCTGTCGCGCGATTGCGGCGCCAGGCGCACCTTCACGTCGTAGTTCTGGTCGTCGGCGGCGCGCCAGTCGCCCACGGTCTGGCCGGCCACCAGGGCGCGCAGCGTGTTGGTGATGCTGCCCACCGACAGGCCCAGGTCCGAGGCCGCGTCGCGGCGCACGTCGATCGAGACCGTCGGCTTCGGCGGCTTCATGCTGCTGTCCAGGTCGACCACGCCGGGCACCTGGGCCAGGCGCGGCAGCAGGTCGGCCGTCAGGCGCTGCAGCACGGCCAGGTCCTGGCCCTGGATCGACAGCGAGATCGGCTTGTTGCCGCCCACCGCGTCGAGCAGGCCGACATGCGTCACGGTGATGCCGGCCACCTGCGCCAGGCGTTCGCGCAGCGGCGCCGACATCTGGTCGACATTGCGGCTGCGCAGGTTCCGGTCCACCAGCCGCACGTAGAAGCTGACGTAGTTGCGACCCTGCGCCTGGCCGGTGTTGACGGTGGCCAGCGTGTAGCGCACCTCGGGCATCGCGCGCAGGATCGCGTCGACCTGGCGCACGCGCTGCTCGGTGGTTTCCAGCGCGGTGCCCACCGGCGTGTAGAAGCTGACCGAGGTTTCCGAGTAGTCGGCCTTGGGCACGAACTCGGTGCCCAGCAGCGGCATCAGGGCAAAGCTGCCGACCAGGCTGGCGATCGCGATGCCCATCGTCGCCAGCTTGTGGGAGAGCGACCAGTCCAGCGCCGCGACGTAGCCGTCGCCCAGCTTGTGCGACATGCGGTCGACCCAGTGCGTGATGCGGCCCAGCGTGTGGTCGTACAGGCCCTCGGGCTTGAACGGCTGGCCTTCGCGGTCGATCGCCGGGTCGTGCCACACCGAGCTGAGCATCGG
>CAZXLI010000616.1:0-1835 GCA_964641795.1 uncultured Bordetella sp.
CCAAGCAACTGCGCGACTGGGTCGGCAAGGAGATCGGCCCGATCGCCAAGCCGAAGGACATCCGCTTCGGCGACAACCTGCCCAAGACGCGCTCGGGCAAGATCATGCGGCGCCTGCTGCGCTCGATCGCCAAGGGCGAGCAGATCACGCAGGACACCTCGACGCTGGAGAATCCGGCCATCCTGGCCCAGTTGGCCGAGAACAACTGATCCTCGGCGGCGGCACGCCGGCCCCTTCGCGGGCCGCGTGGCACCCAGAAAAAAGGCCCCGCGCTGCGGGGCCTTTGCTTTGTATCGGTGGCTACCGGATCACTTGACCGACAGCACCCAGGTCGCCAACTGCTTGGCTTCGTCGGCATTGACGATGGCGTTCGGCGGCATCGGCACCGCGCCCCACACGCCCGAGCCACCCTTCTGGATTTTCTCGGCCAGCTTGGCGACGGCGTCCTTCTGGCCGGCGTACTTGGCCGCGACGTCCTTGTAAGCGGGGCCGACGATCTTCTTGTCCAGCGCGTGGCAGGCCATGCAGTTCTTCTTCTGGGCCAGGTCGGCATTGGCGAACGCCGGGCCGGCCATCACGGCACAGATCGCGACAACAAGGGCGGAGGCTTTCTTCATGGGGTCCTTTCTGGGCGAGGCCGTGCGGCCGCTGGCTGGAGTAAAGTGGTTTGCTTTCAACGGATTCTAGTGGCCGGGGTTGACGCAGCGCTTGCGCGGCAACGCCCCGGACGGGGAAGAGGACGAGATCCGATGTGGTTCGTGGTGCTGGGTTGCCTGCTGTCCCTGCTGAAGCTGGCGGGGCTGACCCGGGTGGCCGAATGGAACTGGCTGCTGGTGCTGTCGCCCTTTGCGGTGGCGGCGGTGTGGTGGCTGATCGCCGACGCATCGGGCCTGACGAAGAAGCGCGAGGCCGAAAAGGAAAAGGAGCGCGTGGAAGCGCGCCGCGAGCGCCACCTCGAGAACATGGGCCTGAGCTTCAAGGGCAAGCGTCGCGGCAGCACGCCGGGCAAGCCCCGCGTGCCGACCGACGAGCGCTGAGCCTCACTCGAACTTGTCGAGCACCGCGCCGGAACTGGCGCTTGAGGCGTTCTTCGCGAACTTGGCCAGCACGCCACGCGTGTAGCGGGGCGCGGGCTGCTTCCAGGCCGCGCGGCGGCGCGCGAGTTCCGCATCGCTCACGTTCAGCTGCAGCTTCAACTGGTGCGCGTCGATCGTGATCGAGTCGCCTTCCTGCACCAGGGCGATCGTGCCGCCTTCGTAGGCTTCGGGTGCGACGTGGCCGACCACCATGCCCCAGGTGCCGCCGGAGAAGCGTCCGTCAGTGATCAGGCCCACCGATTCACCCAGGCCCTGGCCGATCAAGGCGCCGGTGGGCGCCAGCATCTCGGGCATGCCCGGGCCGCCCTTGGGGCCGAGGTAGCGCAGCACCATCACGTCGCCGGCCTTGATCTTGCCGGCCATGATCGCGGCCAGCGCCGATTGCTCGTCATCGAACACGCGCGCCGGGCCGGTGATCACCGGGTTCTTCAGGCCGGTGATCTTGGCCACGCAGCCTTCGGTGGCCAGGTTGCCGCGCAGGATGGCCAGGTGGCCTTCGGCGTACATGGGGTTGTCGATCGTGCGGATCACGTCCTGGTCGGCGCGCGGCGTGTCGGGCACGTCGGCCAGGTTCTCGGCCACGGTCTTGCCGGTGATCGTCATGCAATCGCCGTGCAGCAGGCCGGCCTTCAGCAGGATCTTCATCACCTGCGGAATGCCGCCGGCATGGTGGAGGTCGATCGCCAGGTACTTGCCGCTGGGCTTGAGATCGCACAGCACCGGAACCTTCTTGCGCAT
>CAZXLI010000617.1:0-1828 GCA_964641795.1 uncultured Bordetella sp.
CCTCGTCGATCACCGCGGCCACGTGCAGCAGCGCCTTGGAGGGGATGCAGCCGACGTTCAGGCACACGCCGCCCAGCGTGGCATAGCGCTCGACCAGCACGGTCTTCATGCCGAGGTCGGCCGCCCGGAACGCCGCCGAGTAGCCGCCCGGGCCGGCGCCCAGCACCAGCATGTCGCACTCGATGTCGGCGCCGCCGGCATGGCTGGCGGCCGCCGGAGCCGGTGCGCTGGTGGCCACAGGTGCGGCGGCGACGGGCGCGGCCGCAGCCACGGCCGGCGCAGCCGCCGGCGCGGGGGCCGCGGCACCGGCCGACTCCAGCGTGAGCAGCACGCTGCCTTCGCTGATCTTGTCGCCCAGCGCGACCTTCAGTTCCTTGACCACACCGCCGGCCGACGACGGGATCTCCATCGAGGCCTTGTCCGACTCCACCGTCACCAGGCTTTGCTCGGGCTTGATCGTGTCGCCGGGCTTCACCAGCAATTCGATCACCGCGACGTCCTTGAAGTCGCCGATGTCCGGCACTTTCACTTCGATCAGGGCCATGATGGGTTCAATCCTTTGTCTTCAGGGTATGGGCCTTGATCGGCCCAGCCGAGTTCTTGTCGAATTCGCAGCCGGCGCGCACGCCGATGTCGACCACCTCGCGCGCCGTCTTGGCCTTGTCCCACGCCGTGAACATCGCGCCCAGCGCGAAGGCGCGGCCCGAGCCGATGGCCCAGAAGCGGTCGAACTCGAACACCTCGCGGTAGGAATACACGCCGTAGATGCCGCTCACATTGGCAATCAGCACCGTGAACTGGCTGCTCTCGTACGGGTCGGCATCCTCTTCCTTGGTGTTGAGGAAGAAGTGCTCCTTGAGCTTCGGGTGAAGCCTCAGGAAGGTGTCGAACACGTCGTCGCGACCATGCAGCTTCAGCTCGTCGGGCGGCAGCCCGCCGAGCGCCTTGCGCAGCACCGGGAAGTGCGCCGTGGTGCCGGCCATGCCGACCCACGAATCGCCGATGCGGAACACCTTGTCGTTGGCCTCGTAGCCGTGGGCCAGGCGGGTGTCGCCGAAGGTCACCAGCGTGTCCCCGGCGATCGCCACCTGGCCGTTCTTGCGGGCCACGCAGATGGTCGTCACAGCAGGACGCGGCGGAAGTCTGCGAGAAGCGCTCCGAGGTAGGCGTTGAAGCGCGCGGCCGCGGCACCATCGATCACCCGGTGGTCGTAGGACAGCGACAGCGGCAGCGTCAAGCGCGGCACGAAGGCCTTGCCGTCCCACACCGGCTTCTGGTAGCCCTTGGACAGGCCCAGGATCGCGACCTCGGGCGCATTGATGATCGGCGTGAAGTGCGTGCCGCCGATGCCGCCGAGGCTGCTGATGCTGAAGCAGCCGCCGGTCATCGCGGCAGGGCCGAGCTTGCCGTCGCGCGCCTGCTTGGACAGATCGCCCATCTCCTGCGCCACCTGCAGCAGGCCCTTCTTGTCGGCGTCCCGCAGCACCGGCACCACCAGGCCGTTCGGCGTATCGGCCGCGAAGCCGATGTGGAAGTACTGCTTGTAGACCAGCGCGTCGCCGTCGAGGCTGGCGTTGAAGTCGGGGAACTTCTTCAGCGCCGCGACCACCGCCTTGATCACGAAGGCCAGCATCGTCACCTTGACGCCGCTCTTCTCGTTCTCCTTGTTCAGCTGCACGCGGAAGGCTTCGAGCTCGGTGATGTCCGCGTCGTCATGGTTGGTGACGTGCGGGATGACAACCCAGTTGCGGTGCAGGTTGGCGCCCGAGATCTTCTTGATGCGCGAGAGGTCCTTGCGCTCGACGGGGCCGAACTTCTCGAAGTCGAC
>CAZXLI010000618.1:0-1824 GCA_964641795.1 uncultured Bordetella sp.
ACCAGCAGGTCGAGCTTGCCCTGCGGCGCCTCGGTGTGCCACTTCACTTCGGCGGGCTTGGCGTCGTGTCCGCCGCCGGGCCGCCCCAAGCCGGACGCGCCCCCTCGGGGGGATTGGGGGTCAACCATCTCGCCGAGGTCCTTGCCCTGCACGCCATGGCTGGTGCCCAGCAGGTGCTTCAGGAAATACTCGTGGCCCTTGCCCGAGGAGCCCAGCAGGTTCGAGCGCCACACGAACATGTTGCGCGGCCAGTTGGCCGGATCGTCCGGGTCTTCGCAGCTTAAGTGCAGCGAGCCGTTCTTCAGCGCCTGCACCACCTGCGCCTTGACGTCGGCGCCGCCCTGCTTCGCCACCTGCAGCGGGTTGGTCTTCAGCTGCGGCGCGCTGGGCAGCCAGCCCATGCGTTCGGCGCGCACGTTGTAGTCGATCATGCTGCCGCCGAACTGGCTGGCATCGGCCAGCGGCGACAGCACCTCGTCGACGCCGAGCTTTTCATAGCGCCACTGGTCGGTGTGGGCGTAGAAGAAGCTGGTGGAGTTCTGCTGCCGTGGCGGGCGCACCCAGTCGAGCGCGAAGGCCAGCGCGGTCCAGCCGGTCTGCGGGCGCAGCTTCTCCTGGCCCACGTAGTGCGCCCAGCCGCCACCGCTCTGCCCGATGCAGCCGCACAGCATCAGCATGTTGATGATGCCGCGGTAGTTCATGTCGCAGTGGTACCAGTGGTTCATCGCCGCGCCGATGATGACCATGGACTTGCCATGCGTCTTTTCGGCGTTATCGGCGAACTGGCGCGCCACGGTGATGATCTGCTCGCGCGGCGTGCCGGTGATGTGCTCGGCCCAGGCCGGCGTGTAGGCGCGGTTGTCGTCGTAGCTGCTGGCGCAGTCGTCGCCGACGAAGCCGCGATCCACGCCGTAGTGGGCCAGCATCAGGTCGTACACCGAGGCCACCTGCACGCTCTGCGGCTGGCCGTTCTCCAGCAGCTGCAGCGTGCGCACCGGCACCTGGCGCACCAGCACGTCGGCCTGCCGGTTGGCGGTGAACTGCGGCGACTCGATGCCGCCGAAGTACGGGAAGCCGACCGGCGCCATCTGCGCCGCGGGCGCGTTGCCCGCGCCTTCCAGCGCCGAGAGCGCCAGCTTCACGTCGCCGCCGCCGGTGGCCTCCTTGGCTTCCAGGTTCCAGCGCCCGAGATCGGCGCGCACTTCGGCCCCCCAGCGGAAGCCGATCGAGCCGTTGGGCACCACCAGGCGGCCGTCGCCGTCCATGGCCAGCGTCTTCCAGTCGGGGTTGTTGGCCTGCTCGAGCTGGCCGGCCACGTCGCTGGCGCGCAGGTAGCGGTCGGCCACCATCACGCTGCGTCCGTCGGGCAGCGCGTGGGTCTTCAGCTTCACCAGCAGCGGCAGGTCGGTGTAGCGGCGCGCATAGTCGTCGAAGTACGCGGCCTGGCGCTGGACGTGGAATTCCTTCAGGATCACGTGGCCCATGGCCATCGCGATCGCCGCATCGGTGCCCTGCTTCGGGTGCAGCCAGATGTCGGCCAGCTTGCTGACCTCGGCATAGTCGGGTGTCACCGCCACCGTCTTGGCGCCCTTGTAGCGCACCTCGGTGAAGAAGTGGGCGTCCGGCGTGCGCGTCTGCGGCACGTTGGAGCCCCAGGCGATGATGAAGGTGGAGTTGTACCAGTCGGCCGACTCGGGCACGTCGGTCTGCTCACCCCAGACCTGCGGGCTGGACGGCGGCAGGTCGCAGTACCAGTCGTAGAAGCTCATGCACACGCCGCCGATCAGGCTCAGGTAGCGGCTGCCGGCGGCATAGCTGACCATG
>CAZXLI010000619.1:0-1821 GCA_964641795.1 uncultured Bordetella sp.
GCTCGACGAGGTGTGCAAGCCCGGCGCGATCCTGGCCTCGAACACGTCCTACCTGAACATCGACAAGATCGCCACCTTCACGAAGCGCCCGGCCGACGTGATCGGCCTGCACTTCTTCAGCCCGGCCAACGTGATGCGCCTGCTGGAAGTGGTGCGCGGCGCGCAGACCGCGCCCGACGTGCTGGCCACCAGCATGGCGCTGGCCAAGACGATCAAGAAGATCGCGGTGGTCTCGGGCGTGTGCGACGGCTTCATCGGCAACCGCATGCTGGCGCGCTACGGCGCCGCGGCGCAGGGGCTGATCAACGCCGGCGCGCTGCCGCAGCAGGTGGACGGCGCGCTGCAGAAGTTCGGCCTCGCGATGGGCCCGTTCCGCATGGGCGACCTGGCCGGCCTGGACATCGGCTGGGCGACGCGCAAGCGCAAGGCCGCCGAGGCCGGTGTCGAGATGAAGCCGATCATTGCCGACAAGCTGTGCGAGGCCGGCCGCTTCGGCCAGAAGACGGGCGCCGGCTGGTACCGCTATGAAGCGGGCAAGCGCGACCCGATCCCCGACCCGGTGACCGAGCAGCTGATCGCCGACTACCGCGCGGCCGCCGGCATCACGCCGCGCAAGATCAGCGACGAGGAAGTGGTCGAGCGCTGCATCTTCGCGCTGGTCAACGAAGGGGCACGCATCCTCGAAGAAGGCATCGCCGCGCGCGCCTCGGACATCGACATCGTCTACCTCAACGGCTACGGCTTCCCGCTGCACCGCGGCGGCCCGATGCTGTACGCCGACATGGTGGGCCTGCCCAACGTCGTGCGCAGCCTGCGCAAGTTCGCCGCCGAGCCCGGTGCCGACAAATCGTGGGAGCCGGCTCCGCTGCTGCTGAAGCTGGCCGACGAAGGCAAGACCTTCAACTGATCAAGACCCTCGCAGGACCATCACCATGACCGAAGCCGTCATCGTCTCCACCGCCCGCACCGGCCTGGCCAAGAGCTGGAAGGGTGCCTTCAACATGACCTATGGCGCCACGCTCGGCGGCCATGTGATCGCCGAGGCCGTCAAGCGCGCCGGCGTCGCGCCCGACGAGGTCGAGGACGTGATCCTCGGCGCCAGCCTGCTCGAAGGCACCACCGGCGGCAACATCGCGCGTGTCGCGGCGCTGCGCGCCGGGCTGCCGGTGTCCACCGCCGGCGTGTCGATCAACCGCTTCTGCTCGTCGGGGCTGCAGGCCATCGCGATGGCCGCGCAGCGCATCATCGTCGACCAGGCGCCGGTGATGATCGGCGGCGGGCTCGAATCGATCTCCTGCGTGCAGAACGAGGTCAACCGCCACATGCGCGTCGACCCCGCGATGATGGAGCTGAAGCCCGAGATCTACTGGAGCATGCTGCAGACCGCCGAGCAGGTGGCCAAGCGCTACGGCATCTCGAAGGACGCGCAGGACGAGTACGGCGTGCGCAGCCAGCTGCGCGCCGCAGCGGCCGCCGCCGCCGGCAAGTTCGACGCCGAGATCGTGCCGATGACCACCGTGATGGGCGTGGCCGACAAGGCCACCGGCAGGCTCACCCGCAAGCAGGTGACCATCGCCGCCGACGAAGGCATCCGCCCGGACACCACGCTCGAGGCCGTGCAGAAGATCCGCTCGGCGATGCCCGGCGGCGTCATCACCGCCGGCAACGCCAGCCAGTTCTCCGACGGTGCCTCGGTGTGCCTGCTGATGAACGGCAAGCTCGCCGAAAAGCGCAACATCGAGCCGCTGGGCATCTTCCGCGGCTTCGCGGTGGCCGGCTGCGAGCCCGACGAGATGGGCATCGGCCCGGTGTTCGCGGTGC
>CAZXLI010000620.1:0-1821 GCA_964641795.1 uncultured Bordetella sp.
CGCCGCGGCTGGCGCCGCTGATCACGGCCATGGGCATGAGCCTGCTGCTGCAGACGCTGGCGATGATGATCTGGAAGCCCAGCACCAAGCCGTATCCGATCCTGTTGCCCTCGGAGCCGTTCTTCCTGGGGGGCGCGGTGATCAACGTGACGCAGATCCTGATCCTCGTCATCACCGCGATCACGCTGTTCGGGCTGATGTACCTGGTCAACCGCACCAAGCTCGGCCGCGCGATGCGCGCCACGGCCGAGAACCCGCGCGTTGCGGCCCTGATGGGCGTGCGGCCCGACATGGTGATCTCGGCCACCTTCGTGATCGGTGCTGCGCTGGCGGCCCTGGCCGGCGTGATGTACGCGGCCAACTACGGTTCGGTTCAGCACACCATGGGCTTCCTGCCGGGGCTGAAGGCCTTCACCGCGGCGGTGTTCGGCGGCATCGGCAACCTCGCCGGCGCGGTGGTCGGCGGCGTGCTGCTGGGGCTGATCGAGGCACTCGGTTCGGGCTACATCGGCACGCTCACCGGCGGTGTGCTCGGCAGCCAGTACCAGGACATCTTTGCCTTCATCGTGCTGATCCTTGTGCTCACCGTGCGGCCGCAGGGCCTGCTCGGCGAGCGGGTGGCCGATCGCGCCTGACGGGGGAGCCACGACACCATGAAGAACAAACTCAACGTCTTCCTGTTCGCTGCCCTGGCCCTGGTGGTGCTGCCTTTCATGGCCCAGTACGCCGGCAACTTCTGGGTGCGCATGCTCGATTTCGCGCTGTTGTACGTGCTGCTGGCGCTGGGGTTGAACATCGTGGTCGGCTACGCCGGCCTGCTGGACCTGGGCTATGTCGCGTTCTACGCGGTCGGGGCCTACACCTTCGGCCTGCTCGCTTCACCGCAGCTGGCTGAGGCCTTCCCGGGCATCGCGGCGATGTTTCCGAAGGGCATCCACCTGTCGGTGTGGCTGGTGATCCCGCTTGGCGCGGCCATCGCCGGCCTGGCCGGCATGTTGCTTGGGGCGCCAACACTCAAATTACGCGGCGACTACCTGGCCATCGTGACGCTCGGCTTCGGCGAGATCATCCGCGTCTTCGTCAACAACCTCGACCGGCCGGTCAACATCACCAATGGTCCGAAGGGCATCCAGCAGATCGATTCGGCCAGGCTGTTCACGATCGACTTCGGCCGCCCGGGCGAGCTGTTCGGCTTCGACATCTCATCGGTCACCAAGTACTACTACCTGCTGCTGGCACTGGTGGTCGTCAGCGTGCTGATCTGCTACCGGCTCGAGCGCTCGCGCGTCGGGCGCGCATGGATGGCGATCCGCGAGGACGAGATCGCCGCCAAGGCGATGGGCATCAACACCCGCAACCTCAAGCTGCTGGCCTTCGGCATGGGCGCCACCTTTGGCGGCGTGTCGGGCGTGATGTTCGCGACCTTCCAGAACTTCATATCGCCCGAATCGTTCTCGCTGCAGGAGTCGGTGATGATCGTCGCGATGGTCGTGCTCGGCGGCATCGGCCACATTCCCGGCGTGGTGCTCGGGGCGCTGCTGCTGGCGGCACTGCCCGAGGCGCTGCGCTGGGTGGCCGGCGAGCTCGACCTGCAGCGCCTGACCGACGGCCGGCTGGATGCGGCCATCCTGCGCCAGCTGCTGATCGCGCTGGCGATGATCGCGATCATGCTGGCGCGCCCGCGCGGGCTGTGGCCTTCGCCCGAGCACGGCAAGGCCGCTGCGACCCCCACCAATACCAAGAGCTGAAGCGAGGGCGCGTTCCATGGCAACAGAAGTCCTCAAGGTGGGCAACGTCTCGAAGCGCTTCGGCGGCTTGCAG
>CAZXLI010000621.1:0-1819 GCA_964641795.1 uncultured Bordetella sp.
GTAGGAGATCTGCCCTTCCAGGTAGAACTGCTCCTGGCCGCCAAGCGAGAAACGGCCCTGCGCCCGGTGGACGGATGAGGCCAGCGCAGCATGCGCATCGCCGCGCGACAGGTGCATCGGCGGCACCACGTACTGGTGCTGCGCATGCGCGTCCAGCGGCAGCAGGATCGGCGGCAAAGGCTCGGCGCGGATCACCTGCTTCGCCAGCGCGGCGGCGCGGCGCGCGGCCTCGCGCGTCTGCGCGATCACCGCGAACACCGGTTGGCCCAGGTAGTGCAGTTCGCCATCGGCCAGGATCGGGTCGTCGTGCACGATCGGGCCGCAATCGTTGCTGCCGGGGATGTCGGCGGCGGTGATCACCGCGACGACGCCCGGCATCGCGCGCAGCACCGCGACATCGATGCTGAGCAGCCGGCCGTGCGCCAGCGGCGACAGGCCCAAGGCCGCATGCAGCGTGCCGGCCAGCTCGGGCAGGTCGTCGGTGTAGGGCGCCGCGCCGGCCACATGCAGGTGCGCCGATTCATGCGGGCGCGACGAGCCGACGACGGCGGGGGTCTCGTGCGGTGCGTTCATGGCGATCTCCTAGACGCTCCAGACGGACGTTAGCGCGACCGACAGCGGCGCGGCCGGCCGGGTCTCCAGCCACAGACGCTGCAGCAGGTTGCGGGCGGCGCGGCGGCGGTACGCGGCGCTGGCGCGCAGGTCGGACAGCGGCGTGTAGTCGGCATCCAGCGCGGCCATCGCGGCACGCACGGTGGCTTCGGTCCAGGGCTGGCCGACGACCGCGGCTTCGGCCTGCGCGGCCCGCTTGACGATCGCTGCCATGCCGCCGAAGGCGAAGCGCGCGGCGCGCACCGTGTCGCCATCGAGCTGCAGCCACAGGCCCGCGGCCAGCCCGGAGATGTCGCTGTCGTAGCGCTTGCTGAGCTTGTAGGCGCGCAAATGCTCCCCGGGCGCCGGCAGCGGCACGCGCAGGGCCTGCACGAACTCGCCGGGCTGCAGCTGGTTCTTCATGTAGTCGAGGTAGAAGTCCTGCAGCGGCAGCTCGCGTTGCGCATCGCCGTGGCGCAGCACGATGCGCGCGCCCAGCGCGATCAGCACCGGCGCCGAGTCGCCGATCGGCGAACCGTTGGCCACGTTGCCGCCCATCGTGCCGGCGTTGCGGATCGGCGGCGAGGCGAAGCGCAGCCCCATCTCGCGCGTCGTCGGCCAGTGGCGCGCCAGCGCGGCCCAGGCGTCTTCCAGCGTGGCGCCCGCGCCGATCTCGAGCCAGCCGGCGTCTTCGCGGATGAGCTTCAGCTCGGCCACGTTGCCGATGTACAGGATCTCGCCGAGCGCGCGGAACTGCTTGTTGACCCACAGGCCGATGTCGGTGTTGCCGGCCAGCAGCCGCGCTTCGGGCCGGGCGGCGCGCAGCGCGGCGAATTCGGCCAGGCTGCGCGGTGCGTGGAATCCGGCACCGGCCAGCGGCGGATCGCTGCGCAGTTGCTTCAAGGCGGCGACGGCAGCCGCGTCGTCGGGTGCCTTCGCGGGCAGTTCGAACATCCGCTGGCCGGCTTCCAGGATCGGCCGGTAGCCGGTGCAGCGGCACAGGTTGCCAGAGAGGTCGTCGGCCAGCTGCTGGCGCGTGGGCCGGGTGCCCGCGGCCTGGTGGCGTTCGTAGCAGCCGGTGAGGCTCATCACGAAGCCGGGGGTGCAGAAGCCGCATTGCGAGCCGTGGCAGTCGACCATTGCCTGCTGCACCGGGTGCAATTGCCCGCCGGAACCCGCCAGATGTTCTACCGTGAGATTGGTCGGTTCGGTACCCTCGTAGTAATAA
>CAZXLI010000622.1:0-1806 GCA_964641795.1 uncultured Bordetella sp.
GTGGCCTGGTACGACAACGAGTGGGGCTACTCGAACAAGGTGCTCGAGATGGCCCGCGTGATCGGGGCCGCGCGATGAAGGTGCTGCGGTTCGCCGACGTGCTGGCTTCGGGCTTTGCGCGCGGCAAGCGGGTGTTCATCCGAGCCGACCTCAACGTGCCGCTGGACGGAGCGGGGCGCATCACCGAGGACACGCGCATCCGCGCTTCGCTGCGCTGCATCCGCATGGCGCTGGAGGCCGGCGCCGCGGTGATGGTCACCAGCCACCTCGGCCGGCCGACCGAAGGCGAGTTCAAGCCCGAGGACTCGCTGGCGCCGGTGGCGCAGCGCCTGGGCGAACTGCTGGGCCGTGAGGTGCCCTTGCGTTCGAACTGGGTCGACGGCGTCGACGTGAAGCCCGGCGACGTGGTGCTGCTCGAGAACTGCCGCCTGAACAAGGGCGAGAAGAAGAACAACGAGGACCTGGCGAAGAAGATGGCCGCGCTGTGCGACATCTTCGTGCACGACGCCTTCGGCACCGCGCACCGCGCCGAGGCCAGCACCTACGGCATCGCCCAGTTCGCGCCGATCGCCTGCGCCGGCCCGCTGCTGGCCGCCGAGATCGATGCCATCGGCAAGGCGCTGGCGAATCCGAAGCGGCCGCTGGTGGCCATCGTCGCGGGCAGCAAGGTCAGCACCAAGCTCACCATCCTGCAGAGCCTGGCCGCCAAGGTCGATGGCCTGATCGTCGGCGGCGGCATCGCCAACACCTTCCTGCTGGCCGCCGGCCTGCCGATCGGCAAGAGCCTGGCCGAAGCCGACCTGGTGGACCAGGCCCGGGCCGTGATGGCCGCGATGAAGGCGCGCGGCGCCGAGGTGCCCATCCCCACCGACGTGGTCACCGCCAAGGCCTTTGCCGCCGACGCGCCGGCCACCGTGAAGGCCGCTACCGCTGTCGAGGCGGACGACCTGATCCTCGACATCGGCCCGCAGACGGCGGCCGCGCTGGCCGCCAAGCTCAAGGCCGCCGGCACCATCGTCTGGAACGGACCCGTGGGCGTGTTCGAGTTCGACGCCTTCGCGCACGGCACCGAGACGCTGGCGCGCGCGATTGCGGCCAGCGACGCGTTCAGCATCGCCGGCGGCGGCGACACGCTGGCGGCGATCGCCAAGTACGGCATCGAGCAGGATGTGGGCTACATCTCCACCGGCGGCGGCGCCTTCCTCGAGGTGCTGGAGGGCAAGACGCTGCCGGCCTTCGAGATCCTGGCGCGGCGCGCAGCGTCGGCCTGATCAGCGTCAGCCCCCCGGGATGGTCAGCGCCGTGAAAGCGGCGTAACCTCATTGGCCCCGAAGCGACATCGAGGCCGATGATGAACAACAAGTCCGAACTGTCCGCCGCCGAACAGGCCCTGCGCGACGCCGCCCTCGAATACCACCGAGCGCCCACCCGCGGCAAGATCGCGATCTCGCCGACCAAGCCGCTGTCGAACCAGCGCGATCTGTCGCTGGCCTACTCGCCAGGCGTGGCCTATGCCTGCCTGGCGATCGAAGCCGAGCCGGCCACCGCGGCCGAGTACACCTCGCGCGCCAACCTGGTCGGCGTCATCACCAACGGCACCGCGGTGCTGGGCCTGGGCGACATCGGCCCGCTGGCCGGCAAGCCGGTGATGGAAGGCAAGGCGGTGCTGTTCAAGAAGTTCGCCGGCATCGACGTGTTCGACATCGAGGTCGCCGCCAACGATCCCGACAAGCTCGTCGAGGTGGTGGCCGCGCTCGAGCCGACGTTCGGCGGCATCAATCTGGAAGACATCAAGGCGCCGGAATG
>CAZXLI010000623.1:0-1804 GCA_964641795.1 uncultured Bordetella sp.
GTTCGGTCACGAGAAAGGCTCCTTCACCCGCGCGCAGGCCCAGCGCAAGGGCCGCTTCGAGCAGGCCGATGGCGGCACGCTGTTCCTCGACGAGATCGGCGACATGCCCTTCGATCTGCAGACGCGCCTGTTGCGGGTGCTGTCGGACGGGCAGTTCTACCGTGTCGGCGGGCACCAGCCGCTAAAGGCCAATGTACGCGTCATCGCGGCCACGCACCAGAACCTCGAGCAGCGCGTGCGCGAGGGCGCCTTCCGCGAGGACTTGTTCCACCGCCTGAACGTCATCCGGCTGCGCCTGCCCCCGCTGCGCGAGCGCCGGGAAGACATCCCGGCCCTGACGCGCTTCTTCCTGACCAAGAGCGCGAAGGAGCTCGGCGTCGAGGCCAAGCGCATCACCGATGCCGCGCTCGACCGGCTGATGATGTTCGACTTCCCGGGCAACGTGCGTCAGCTGGAGAACGTCTGCCACTGGCTGACGGTGATGGCGCCAGCCCAGGTGATCGAGCCGAAGGACCTGCCGCCCGAGCTGCTGGCGGGCGAGGTGCCGCGTGCGCCGGTGGTCCCGATCGCCGAGCCTGGTGTACTGCCGGCTGCCCAGCCTTCAGCGCTGGCAGCGCCGGCACCCGCTGCCGCGCCAGCGGCCCCGCTGGTGGGTCAGGCCACCGGATGGTTGCTCGATCTGCAACGCGAGGCCCGCCGCCTGCTCGAATCGGGCGACCCCGAGGTGTGGGACACCTTGACGCGACAGTTCGAGGCCCGGCTGATCCAGACGGCCCTCGAAATCACGCGCGGTCGCCGCATCGAAGCGGCGCACAAGCTCGGCATCGGCCGCAACACGATCACACGCAAGATCCAGGAACTCGGCCTGGACGATTGAGGCCGGGCGCCGCCACGCGGCGGCGCTGGGCTCACTTCCAGTGCTGGCTGTCCAGCGGCACCGAACCGGTCCAGCTGCGTTCGACCTCGTCGAACTCCGAGTGGGAGGCCTCCAGCACTTCAAGCGCAGGCTCCGCCGCATGGTGGCCGGCCATCGTGGTGTTGCGCGCCACGCTGCGCAGTGCGATGGCTTCGACCAGACGCGTGCGCAGCGCGCGCAACGCATCGCGCGGCTGCTCGGCCTGCAGTCGCTCCAGCTGTTCCAGGCCGCGCTGCAGCACGGCCACCGGCACCCGCATCAGCGCCCTCGAACCTTTGCGGCCCAACGCCCGCTCGATGTAGGCGAGATGAGGCATCACCTGTTTCAGGCCGGGGTGCTGCTTGATCAATGCACGCAGCGAACGGTGTGCCTCGCGCAGTGCCTGACCGCGGCTTTCGACCAGCGGCGGGCTGGTGCTGGCCGGCACGAGCGTGGTGCCGTCGTAGCGGCCGAACAGCGTTGACCGCAGCCAGCGCAGCGGGCCGAAGGAGCGTGTCTTCTTGCGCGGCCGCACCGGCGCGGGCAAGAGGGCTCGCGAGTAGATCGCGTCGTCGAAATAGCTGGACCGGGCGTCGCTCATGGCGTGAAGGGGACTGCAATCGACCATTGCGGACTATGCCATGTGCACTGCGTCACGGCTAGCGCGCCAACCCGGCCAGTGCCGGTAGGCAGACCCTGATCAAGGGGTGAGCTCGACCAGCACCGGCGCATGGTCGCTGGGCCGCTCGTTCTTGCGCGGTGCCTTGTCGATGCGGCAGGCGCTGATGCCTGCCTTGAGTGCTTCGCTGACCAGGATGTGGTCGATGCGCAGGCCCTGGTTCTTGCGGAAGGCCAGGTTGCGGTAGTCCCACCAGCTCCAGCTCTTGGGCGGCTGCTCGAACAGGCGGA
>CAZXLI010000624.1:0-1786 GCA_964641795.1 uncultured Bordetella sp.
AGTTCTCGAAGAACAGGTTGAACACGCTCTTGCCGCGCAGCAGCGGCACCTTCTTGACCTCGCGGTCGTTGACCGACAGGAAGGTGCCGGCGGTGTCGAGGATCTGCGTGACGACATCGCGCGGCAGGCCCTCGATCGACAGCAGGTGGATCAGCTCGCCGTGGCTGTTGAGCTGCGGATTGCGCTTGTGGAGCATCGGACTCTAGCTCTGCTCTTGGACCGAGAAGGTGAAGCGGCCGTCGTCGGCGCGCGCCAGCGACAGGCGCTGCGCGACCGGCAGCACGACCTTGGCCGCGGCGAAGGCCGGCTGGATCGGCAGCTCGCGGCCGCCGCGGTCGACGAGCACCGCCAGCGTCACGCTGGCCGGCCGGCCGAAGTCGAACAGCTCGTTCAATACCGCGCGAATGGTGCGGCCCGTGAACAGCACGTCGTCGAGCAGCAGGATGTGTGCGCCTTCGACCTCGAACGGGATCTTGGTGGCGTCGGTCGCGCCGGCCAGGCCGCGCTCGCCGAAGTCGTCCCGGTGCAGCGTGCTGCTGATGACGCCGGGCTTGCCCTCGAGCCGCAAGTCCATGTGCAGCCGCTCGGCCAGCCAGGCACCGCCGGACCAGATGCCCAGCAGGCTCATGCCGGGCTGCCACAGGCCGCGCACGCCGGCACGCAGCTCGGCATAGAGCGCCTCGGCGTCGAGTGTCAGTGTGCTCATGGTGCGAGGGTGTGGAGGAATTGGTCGAGGATCACGGCGGCCGAGGCGGCATCGACATCGGCCACGCCGCTGCGCTGGGCCTCGGTGGTCGAGTAGCGTTCGTCCACCTCGTGCACCGGCAGGCCGAAGCGGCCGTGCAGCTGGCGCGCGAAGCGCTGTGCGCGGCGGGTATTGTCGTGCGCAGCGCCATCGGGGTGGTATGGCACGCCGACCACCAGCGCGTCGGGCCGCCACTCGGCGATCAACGCGGCGATGCGCGGAAAGCGCGCATCGCCCTCGGCCGCAATCGTGGTCAGCGCACGGGCCTGGCCCAGCAGGCTGTTGCCGGTGGCCACGCCGGTGCGCTTCTGGCCATAGTCGAAGGCCAGGAACGACAAGTCCTTCTTGATGGCCGGGGACATCTGCGTCACTTGCGCCTCTCAAGCAAGTGCAGCCCTGCCGCCTTGCTTGACCCCCTGGGGGGCGGGCGGAGCGCGGCCCGGCGCTGGGGGCGCGCCTCACTCATGCGTGCCCGGCCTCCTGGCTGAGCATGCGCGGGTCGATGCCAAGCAAGGCCAGCGCGCGGTCGTAGCGCTGCTCGATCGGCGTGTCGAAGATGACCTCGCGATTGGCGTCCACCGTCAGCCAGCCGTTACGGCCGATCTCGTCCTCCAGCTGGCCGGCCGCCCAGCCGCTGTAGCCCAGCGTGACGAGCACGCGCTTCGGTCCGCCCCCATGGGCCAGCGCTTCGAGCACGTCCTTGCTGGTGGTCATCTCGAGGCCGCCGGGGATCTGCAGCGTCGAGTTGTAGGGGCTCTCGGTGCTGCCGAGCTTCTCGTGCAGCACGAAGCCGCGCTCGGTCTGCACCGGGCCGCCGAAGAACACCGGCTGCTCGGCCAGCTCGGGCGAATCGAGGCTGAGCTCGACCTTCTCGAACAGGTTCTTCAGCTTGATGTCGATCGGCTTGTTGATCACCAGCCCCAGTGCACCCTTCTCGGTGTGCTCGCACCTGTAGACCACGGTGCCCGCGAAGGCGCCCTCCCGCACCCTCGGCATCGCGATCAGGCACGGGTTCGGGAAATACACCGGATGACCGCCGAC
>CAZXLI010000625.1:0-1783 GCA_964641795.1 uncultured Bordetella sp.
GGCTTCGTCGAATTGCGTCACGTGCGGAATCTGCACCCAGTTGCGATGCAGGTTCGCACCGCTGATCTTCTTGATGCGGCTGAGGTCCTTGCGCTCGATCGGTCCGAACTTCGCGAAGTCCACCGTCGGCCAGGGCAGCAGGCCCGGGATGCCGCCGCCCGCCGCCGCGGCAGGCGCCGGCGCCTTGGCCTTCTGCGCCGCGGTCTGCACCGCGCCGGCCATCACGCCCTTGACGAAGCCCTGCAGGTCTTCCTGCGTGATGCGACCCTTGGGGCCTGAACCCTTGACCTCTTCCAGCGGCACGCCGAGTTCGCGCGCGAACTTGCGGATCGAGGGCGAGGCATGCGGCAGCTGGCCCTTCGGTGCAGTGGGCTCGTGCGGCGGCAGCGCGGCCGTGGGCGGCACGCGCTCGGCGGCGGCCGGCGCGGCCGCTGCCGCGACCGCGGCAACGGCAGGCGCGGGCGCAACGGCGGCAGCGGCGGCCGGCGCGGCCACAGCCCCCACCACCTCGAGGGTCGCCAACGGTGAGCCCTGCGAGACCTTGTCGCCCACCGCGACCTTCAACGCCTTCACGACACCGGCATGCGAGGACGGGATCTCCATCGAGGCCTTGTCGCTCTCGACCGTGATCAGGCTCTGCTCGGCCTTGACGGTGTCGCCCACCTTGACCAGCAGTTCGATCACCGCCACATCGGCAAAGTCGCCAATGTCGGGCACCACCACCTCGACCGGACCTGCTGCAGCGGCTGCCGGCGCAGCCGGTGCGGCCGCCGGTGCCGGCGCAGGTGCAGCCGCCGCGACGGGCGCCGGTGCCGCAGCCGCGACGGGGGCCGGTGCCGCAGCAGCGGCCGCGCCCGCCACTTCCAGCACCGCCAGCAGCGTGCCTTCGCTGATCTTGTCGCCCAGCGCGACCTTCAGTTCCTTGACGATGCCGGCCGTGCTGGAGGGAATCTCCATCGAGGCCTTGTCGCTCTCCACCGTCACCAGGCTCTGCTCCGCCTTCACCGCGTCGCCGGGCTTGACCAGCAACTCGATGACCGCGACATCCTTGAAATCGCCGATGTCCGGCACCTTCACTTCGACCAATGCCATCTCGTGTGTCTCCGGTTCTTGTTCGTGTTCAGGCGTACAGCGGGTTGATCTTGTCGACGTTGAGCTTGTACTTCGCGATCGCCTCGGCCACCTTGGCCACCGGCACGCTGCCCTCGTCGGCCAGGCTCTTCAGCGCGGCCACCACAATGTAGTGGCGGTTGATCTCGAAGTGCTCGCGCAGCTTGCTGCGGAAGTCGCTGCGGCCGAAGCCATCGGTGCCTAGCACGCGATAGGTGCGGCCCTTGGGAATGAACGCGCGGATCTGCTCGCAGTAGTTCTTGATGTAGTCGGTGGAGGCGATCACCGGCCCGGCATGCTTGTCCAGCTGCTGGGTCACGAAGGGCACGCGCGGCGTTTCGGTCGGGTGCAGCAGGTTCCAGCGCTCCACGTCCTGGCCGTCACGGCCCAGTTCGTTGAAGCTCGGGCAGCTCCAGACCTTGGCAGCCACGCCCCATTCGCTTTCGAGCAGTTCCTTGGCGGCCATCGACTCGCGCAGGATCGTGCCCGAGCCCAGCAGGTTGACCACCGGCTGCTTGGCCTTGGCCTTCGCGTCCTGCAGCAGGTACATGCCCTTGATGATCTGCTCTTCAGTGCCGGCGGTCAGGCCCGGCATCGGGTAGTTCTCGTTCAGCAGCGTGATGTAGTAGTAGACGTTGTCCTGCTGCTCGACCATGCGCTTCAGGCCGTGCTG
>CAZXLI010000626.1:0-1782 GCA_964641795.1 uncultured Bordetella sp.
AGCTCGAACAGATCGATGTCGGAACAGGACATGCCGGCGAGCTTGAGCGCCTTCTCGGCCGAGAACGACGGGCCGGTAAGCATGATGGTCGGCTCGCTGCCGACGGATGCGAACGAGCGGATGCGCGCGCGTGGCTTCAGTCCCAGCCGTTGACCGATCTCGGCGTTGCCGATCAGCACGGCGGCCGCGCCGTCGACGATGCCCGAAGAGTTGCCGGCGTGGTGGACGTGTTCGATGCGTTCGAGCTGCGGGTAGCGCTGCAGCGCCACCGCGTCGAAACCGGCGCGCTCGCCCTGAAGCTTGAACGCGGGTTCGAGTTTGGCCAGGGATTCGGCCGTGGTGTCGGGGCGCATGTGCTCGTCGCGATCGAGCACCACCAGGCCGTTGACGTCGCGCACCGGAACGATGGAGCCTGCGAAGCGGCGCTCGGACCATGCGGCAGCCGCGCGCCGCTGGCTTTCCAGCGCATAGGCATCGACATCGGCCCGCGAGTATCCGTACAGCGACGCAATCAGGTCCGCCGAAATGCCCTGTGGCACGAAGTAGGTAGGCAGAGCCACAGCCGGGTCGGCCGGCCACGCGCCGCCGCCGGTGCCCATGGGCACGCGGCTCATGCTCTCCACGCCGCCGCCGACGGCCAGCGGCGACTGGCCTGACATCACCTTGGCCGTGGCCATGTTGCAGGCCTCGAGGCCCGAGGCGCAGTAGCGGTTGATCTGCACGCCTGGCGCGGATTGATCGTAGCCGGCCACCAGCGCCGCCACGCGGGCGATGTTGGCGCCTTGCTCGCCCACCGGCTCGACGCAGCCGAGGATCACGTCATCGACCTGTGCGGTATCGAGCCGGTTGCGATCACGCAGCGCCTGCAGCGCGGTGACGGCCAAATGGATCGGCGTGGTGCCATGCAGCGCGCCCGAGGCGCGGCCCTTGCCGCGGGGTGTGCGCACGGCGTCATAGATATAAGCGTCGGTCATGGGCTGATCGGAAAGGGTGAGGGGTGGATGACGGTTCGGAGGCGCTTCGTCCTCGCTGCGCGTCACAGCGTGCGGCCGACGATCTCCTTCATGATCTCGTTCGTCCCGCCGTAGATTCGGGATACGCGGGCGTCGGCGTAGGCGCGCGCGATCGGGTACTCCCACATGTAGCCGAAGCCGCCGAACATCTGCAGGCAGTCGTCGAGCAGCCGGCAGTGCAGGTCGGTGGTCCAGTACTTGGCCATCGCCGCCGTCGCGGCATCGAGCTGTCCGCGCAGGAGTTCGTCCATCAGCCGGTCGACGAAGACGCGCATGACCTGGACTTGCGTCTTCCACTCTGCCAACCGGAACCGGTTGTGCTGGAAGTCGATGACGCGCTGGCCGAAGGCCTTGCGCTCCTTGGTGTAGTCCAGCGTCCACTGCAGCGCGGCCTCGGCGCCGGCGGCCGCACCAATGGCGATCTGCATGCGCTCCCAGGCCAGTTCCTGCATCAGCAGGATAAAACCCTTGCCCTCGCCGCCGAGGATGTTGGAGGCGGGCACACGCACGCCGTCGAAGAACAGCTCCGACGTGTCTTGCGCCTTCATGCCAATCTTCTCGAGGTTGCGGCCGCGCTTGAAGCCGGCGCTGTCGGTCTCCACCAGCACCAGCGAGGTGCCCTTGGCGCCCGCGGAGGGATCGGTCTTGGCGACCACGATCACCAGGTCGGCGTTCTGGCCGTTGGTGATGAAAGTCTTCTGGCCGTTGACCACGAGTTCGTTGCCGTCGCGCAAGGCCGTGGTACGCACCGCCTGCAGGTCGCTGCCGG
>CAZXLI010000627.1:0-1759 GCA_964641795.1 uncultured Bordetella sp.
GACGCGCTGGAAGAAGTAGGCACCCTGCTTCTCCCAGTCGATGCCGGGGAAGGTCTCGGCCAGCGAGGCCAGCACCTGATCCTCGACGCCGTAGGCCCGTGCAGTGGTGAAGCTTTCGATCACCATCGCTTCGAGGCCCTTGATCATCACGCTGCGGCACATCTTGGTGGCCGAGGCCACGCCGAGCTTCGCGCTGGCGAGCTTCGGCTGGAAGCCCAGCGCTTGCAGCGCCGGCTGCAGCGCCGTGGCATGGCCGCCGCCCAGCAGCAGCGGCACGCGGATGCGGTATGGCGGCACCGAGGTCATCACCGCGCCTTCGACATAACGTCCATTCGCCGCGTCCACCAGGCCGGCGGCGCGGATCTTGGCGCCTGGCGAGGCCGAGTTGAAGTCGAGGAAGAAGGCGCCGGCCTTCAGGCCCGGTGCGCAGGCCTCGGCCACCGCCACCGCCTGGCTGGCGGTGACGGCGCTGACCACGAGATCGGCCTCGCGCACGGCCGCGGCATGCGAGGTGGCCAGCGCCACGCCCAGCCCGGCCGCATGCTCACGCAGCGGGTTGCCGCGTTCGTCGGCCAGCTTCAGGTCGTGGGCGACGACCGCCACACCCTGTGCACGCAGGTCTTCGGCCAGGATGCGCCCGACTTCGCCATAGCCGATCAGCGCGACATGCCAGAGCTTGGGGTCGGTGGTCATGGCCGAGGCATCAATCGATGTACTTCAGGCCGGCCGCGGCCAGCGGCTCGCGCATCTTGTACATGTCCAGGCCCAGCACGCCGGAAGCGAGCTTGGCGCGCTTGTCGGCCTCGTTCGCCTCGCGCGCCGCAGCGGCCTCGGCCACCTGCATTGCCACCGCGGCCGGCACGATGACCACACCGTCGACATCGGCCACCACCACGTCGCCCGGGTTCACCAAGGCGCCGGCGCACACCACCGGGATGTTCACCGAGCCGAGCGTGGCCTTCACGGTGCCCTTGCTGCTGATCGCACGGCTGAACACCGGGAAGCCCATCTCGGTGAGGTCCTTCACGTCGCGGCAACCGCCGTCGATCACCAGGCCCTTGGCGCCGCGGGCGCGGAAGCTGGTGGCGAGCAGGTCGCCGAAGAAGCCGTCCTCGTTGTCGGTGGTGCAGGCGGCCACGACCACGTCGCCGGGCTGGATCTGCTCGGCCGCGACGTGAAGCATCCAGTTGTCGCCGGGCTGCAGCAGCACGGTGACGGCCGTGCCGCAGCAGGCAGCCGACGGATAGATCGGCCGCATGTAGGTCTTCATCAGGCCGACGCGGCCCATCGCTTCGTGCACGGTGGCCGAGCCGAAGCGCGACAGCGCCTCGACGGCCGCCTTGTCGGCGCGCACGATGTTGCGCTTGACGATGCCCAGGTTGTTCAGGCTCATGATGGTCACAGTCCTTTGGCTTTGAGCGCCGCATCGAGGCGCGGGAACACGCGGCGGGCATTGCCCTCGTAGACCTGTTGCTTCTGCGCCGGGGTCAGCAGGGTCGAGGCCTCGATGTAGCGCTTGGTGTCGTCGTAGTAGAAGCCGGTCTCGGGGTCGATGCCGCGCACCGCGCCGATCATTTCGCTGGCGAAGAGGATGTTCTCGACCGGGATCACCTTGGTCAGCAGGTCGATGCCGGGCTGGTGGTAGACGCAGGTGTCGAAGAAGATGTTGCGCAGCAACTCGCTCGCGCGCCCCGGCCGGCCGATCCGGTTGGCCAGCCCCTCGTAGCGGCCCCAGTGGTAGGGCACCCCGCCACCCCCG
>CAZXLI010000628.1:0-1722 GCA_964641795.1 uncultured Bordetella sp.
CGTGATCTGCGCGATCGGTGCCTACACCGTGCACAACGCGATGCTCGACATCTGGTTCATGCTCGGCTTCGGCGTCATCGGCTACGTGTTCAAGAAGCTCGACTACCCGCTCGCGCCGCTGGTGCTGGCCATCGTGCTGGGCGACAAGGCCGAGGATTCGTTCCGCCAGGCGATGCTGATCTCGCAGGGCGACGTGATGATCATGTGGTCCAACCCGCTGGTCGGCTCGATCACCACGCTGGCGCTGCTGATGCTGCTGTGGCCGCTGATCAGCAAGCTGATCGGCAAGGTCCGCACGCCGAAGGTCGATCCACTCCGGGCTCAGCAACCTGTGGATTGAGGCCCCGGCCGCCTGGCGGCCGCCCCCGAGGGGCTGGCCAAACCCGACCGGGCAACCCGGATCGGGTTTGGCCCTTCCGACATCACCGCGCTCCCCTGGCCGCTGACGCGGCCTGTCCCCTCCCGGGGACAATGCCCGCTAAATCTTGCCGCGCTGCTTTAAGCGACTCAGGGTTTCTGCGGAGAGGTTGAGGTACGAGGCCAGCACCTTCTTCGGCAGCCGCTCGGCCAGCTCGGGGTGCTTGCGCTCGAAGCGGTGCACGCGGCCCGGCGCGTCCAGCAGGTGCAGCGTGATGGTGTGGGCCAGCACGTCGCTCATCAGCTTCATCACCTCGTACTCGAAGGTGGCCTTGAACTTGGGGTGCTCGTCCATGAAGGCCACCCAGGTCGGCATCGGCAGCTTGGCCACGCGCGCCTTGGTGACGCACATGATGCTGTAGGGCGTAGGGGTATTCAGCCGCCACGCGGCATAGCTGGTCTCGATGTCGCGTTCGGCCGCGAAGCGCAGGATCATCTCCTTGGCGTCGGCATTGGTCACCACGCGCTCGAGCAGGCCATCGAGCACGAAGTACTGCTCCATCTCGTGCACACCCTGGTGCAGCAGGCTGTCGCCCTTGTTGCAGTCCACCACCGTCAGGTGCGGTTCGAGCGCATTGCGCTCGATTTCCGTCATCTCCTTGAGGACGATGTTCTGCTTGAGCTGCACGCGGATGATGTTGCGCTCAGCGTGCTTGTCGAGGGGGGTCGCGATCATCGGGAGGGCAGATTTCGAATCTTGACCGCGGTCAACGGCGTTTCAAAAGGGCACTTCCTATGATAAGTCCCACTCGATTCGAGCCTGTGCAGTCGCTGCACCAGAACCCACGGAGAGACAAGCCGCCATGAGCACCGACACCCCGACCCAAGCGCTGACCGATGGCTTCCATCTGGTGCTCGACGCGCTGAAGCTCAACGACATCGACACCATCTTCGCGCTGCCCGGCATTCCCATCACCGACCTCACCCGCATGGCCCAGGCCGAGGGCCTGCGCGTGATCTCGTTCCGCCACGAGCAGCATGCCGGCAACGCCGCCGCGGCCGCCGGCTTCCTGACGCAGAAGCCCGGCATCTGCCTCACCGTGTCGGCCCCCGGCTTCCTGAACGGCCTGACCGCGCTGGCCAACGCCACCACCAACTGCTTCCCGATGATTCTCATCAGCGGCTCGAGCGAGCGCGAGATCGTCGACCTGCAGCAGGGCGACTACGAGGAGATGGACCAGCTCGCCATCGCCAAGCCGCTGTGCAAGGCCGCCTTCCGCGTGCTGCACGCCGAGGACATCGGCGTGGGCATCGCGCGCGCCATCCGTTCCGCCGTCTCCGGCCGCCCCGGCGGCGTGTACCTGG
>CAZXLI010000629.1:0-1708 GCA_964641795.1 uncultured Bordetella sp.
CGCGCACCTGCAGCGCGGCCATCGCGAAGACCTCGGGGTCGGGGTTGCTGGCCGCGCCGGCCATGAAGCGGCGGTGGGTGAACAGGTTGGCCGTGCCCCACAGCAGCTTGACACCGCTGTCATGCTGATGACGCGCCAACACGTCGACGATGCGCAGGAAGTTCTCCCGGCTCTCGCGCGGCGTCGCGCCTTCCGGTGCCACATCCCGATCGTGGAAGGTGTAGTACGGCACGCCGAGTTTGCTGAACAGCTCGAAGGCCGCGTCGGCCTTGGCCAGCGCCAGCTCCATCGGGCTGCCGCCCTGGAACCAGGGGCGATCGAAGGTCTGGCCGCCGAAGGGGTCGAGCCCGGTCCAGCAGAACGTGTGCCAGTAGCAGACGGCAAAGCGCAGGTGGTCTTCCATGCGCCGGCCCAGGACGATGCGGTCCTTGTCGTAGTAGCGATACGCCAGGGGGTCGCTGGCCTGCGCGCCTTGGTAGCGCACCGGTGCGATGGCGTGAAAGTAACTGGTCATGTGATCGAGCTGATTTGCCGATAAATCTGGCGGAAATAAAGAAGCCGTTCCTGCAGCGCGTCATGGCGCTGCGGATTGGGAGGATGGCTGGCCGCGACAGCAGGCCGCGTACAGCTGGCAAGACCCGCGGCGCCGCAGGCGATGCGTGCGAGCCGCGCTGCGCCGAGCGCGGCGCCGGCCTCGGCGCCGCTGTGGACCACGATCTCGATGCCCAGCGCATCGGCGATCAGCTGCGCCCACAGCGGACTGCGCGAGCCGCCACCGACGAGCGACAGCCGCTCGACCTGGGTGCCGGTGCTGCGCAGCGCATCCAGGCCGTCGGCCAGGCCGAAGGCAACCCCTTCCAGCACCGCGTAGCCGCAGGCACCGCGGCTGGTTTCGTGCCGCAGGCCGTGCAGCGTGCCGGTGGCAAAGGGGTTGTTGTGCGGTGTGCGCTCGCCGGCCAGGTAGGGCAGGAACAGCGGCGCCGCGTCGCGCTGCGTGGCGTCGAGCGCTGCCACTTCCTCGAGCAGGCTCGCCTCGTCGGCCGCACCTGAGAGCTGCGTGAACCACCGCAGGCTGCTGGCGGCCGAGAGCATCACGCTCATCTGGTGCCAGAGGCCGGGCACGGCATGGCAGAACGCATGCACGGCCGAGGCCGGATTGGGCCGGAAGCGATCGTTGACGACGAACAGCACGCCCGAGGTGCCGAGCGAGATGAAACCGTCGCCCGGGGCCACCGCGCCAACGCCCACGGCGCTGGCAGCGTTGTCGCCGGCGCCGCCGGCCACGATCACGCCCGGGGCCAGGCCCCAGGCCCGCGCCAGCCCGGGCAGCAGCACGCCACTGGCCTGCGAGCCTTCGACCACGCGCGGCATCTGCCGGCGCTGCAGGCCGCAGGCGGCCAGCAGGTCGTCGGACCAGTCGCGCCGGGCGACGTCCAGCCACAAGGTGCCGGCCGCATCGGAGGGGTCGGTGACCTTCTCGCCGGTGAGCAGCAGCCTCAGGTAGTCCTTGGGCAGCAGGACGCTGCGGGTGGCGGCGAACACGCGCGGTTCATGGCGTCCCACCCACAGCAGCTTGGGCGCCGTGAAGCCCGGCATCGCCAGGTTGCCGGCCACGGCATGCAGCGAGGGCGCCAGGCGCGTGAGTTCATCGCACTCGGCATGGCTGCGGCCGTCGTTCCACAGGATGGCCGGGCGCAGGACGGTGTCC
>CAZXLI010000630.1:0-1694 GCA_964641795.1 uncultured Bordetella sp.
CGCGCACACCGCGCACTTCTCGATCGGCTCGGGCACCAAGCTCGCGCTCGAGGACGCCATCGCGCTCGAGCGCGACATCGCCGCCCACCCCGGCGACCTGGCCGCCGCGCTGGACCATTACCAGGCCACGCGCAGCGTCGAGGTGCTGAAGATCCAGAATGCCGCGCGCAATTCCACCGAGTGGTTCGAGAACGTCGAGCGCTATGCCACGCTGCCGCCCGAGCAGTTCGCCTACTCGCTGCTCACCCGCAGCCAGCGCATCAGCCACGAGAACCTGCGCCTGCGCGACAAGGCCTATGTCGAAGGCGTCGAGCACTGGATCGCCGCGCGCGCCGGGCTGGACACACGTGTTCCGCACACGCCGGTGCCGCCGATGTTCACGCCCTACCAGGCGCGCTCGGTGCGGCTGAAGAACCGCATCGTGGTTTCGCCGATGGCGCAGTACTCGGCGGTCGATGGCGTGCCCGGCGACCACCACCTGGTGCACCTGGGCGCGCGCGCGCTCGGCGGCGCCGCGCTGGTGATGGCCGAGATGACCTGCCCCTCTCCCACCGCGCGCATCACGCCGCACTGCCCGGGGCTGTGGAATGACGAACAGCAGGCCGCCTGGGCGCGCATCGTGCGCTTCGTGCATGCGCAGCCGGAGGTGAAGATCGGCCTGCAGCTCGGCCACTCCGGTGCCAAGGGCTCGACCCGCGCGATGTGGGAAGGCGTCGACCAGCCGCTGGACGAGGGCAACTGGCCGCTGATCTCGGCCTCGCCGCAGCAGTACCTCGATGGCGTCAGCCAGTGGTCGCGCGCGATGACGCGGGCCGACATGGACCAGGTGCGTGACGAGTTCGTCGCCGCCACGCGCCGCGCCGCCGCCGCCGGCTTCGACTGGCTGGAGCTGCACTGCGCGCACGGCTACCTGCTGTCCTCGTTCATCTCGCCGCTCACCAACCAGCGCAGCGACGACTACGGCGGCTCGCTGGCCAACCGGCTGCGCTATCCCCTCGAGGTCTTCATGGCGATGCGCGCGGCCTGGCCGCAGGCGCTGCCGATGTCGGTGCGCATCTCGGCGCACGACTGGGTCGAGGGCGGCATCACGCCGGCCGATGCGGTGCTGATCGCGCGCGCCTTCCGCGACGCCGGCGCCGACCTGATCGACTGCTCCGCCGGCCAGGTCAGCAAGGCCGAGCAGCCGGTGTTCGGCCGCATGTGGCAGACGCCCTTCGCCGACCGCATCCGCAACGAGGCCGGCATCCCGACCATCGCGGTGGGCGGCATCACCGAGGCCGACCATGCCAACGCCATCATCGCCGCCGGCCGCGCCGACCTCTGCGCCATCGCCCGGCCGCACCTGGCGAACCCGGCCTGGGCGCTGATGGAAGCCGCGAAGCTGGGCTACGGCGACATGCCCTGGCCGGTGCAGTACCTCAGCGGCAAGCGCCAGCTCGAACGCAACCTGGAGCGCGAACGTTCGCTGGCACAGCAGAGCGTGGGCCTGTCGCCGCTGGAGCAGGCCAACCGAGCGCTGGGAGTCTGACGTGCCCTGTCCAACAGCGCTTGCGATGCGCGGCACGTTGCGTGCTGCGAGGCCGTGTGGGCGACGGCTGATGGCGGCCGGCGGCGCGTTGCGGTCGTTTGCCGGTTTGCCTTTGGTGAGAGCTTCCGCCTGCACAGGTGCCGGGTCCCGCCCCGGCGGGCGGGTA
>CAZXLI010000631.1:0-1688 GCA_964641795.1 uncultured Bordetella sp.
GGCGAGACTGCCGAGGTGGGCGACGACTGCACCATCTACCAGGGCGTGACCCTGGGCGGCACTTCGCTCACCAAGGGCGCGAAACGCCACCCGACGCTCGGGCGCGGCGTCATCGTCTCGGCCGGCGCCAAGGTGCTGGGCGGCTTCACGGTGGGCGACGGCGCGCGTGTCGGCTCGAACGCCGTGCTGCTGCAGGCGGTGCCGCCCGGCGCGACCGCAGTGGGCATCCCGGCGCGCATCGTGCAGAAGTCGGCCGATGCGGCGCGCGAGGAGACGGCCGCCAAGCTGGGCTTCTCGGCCTACGGCGTGACGCAGGGCACCGACCCGGTGGCGCAGGCCATGAAGGGCCTGATCGACAACGCCGCCGGCCACGAGCACCAGATCGCGCTGCTCTGGGCGGCAATCGAGAAACTGTCTTCCGGCGCGCGTGAGCTGCCCGCCGCCGAATGCGTGCCGCAGGACGCCAACCGCACCGAACAGTTCGACGCCGAGCAGCTGAACCGCCTGGTCAAGTAGGCGCCGCCGCCCGATCCGGCAGGCCGGATCGGCCCCGCTTCTTCAGTCGGCAATCGCCGGCACCAGGGCCACGACCACGCCTGGATGCCCAGCGGGGCGAACAGCGCGTCGCGCGCGAAGTCGGCCAGTGGCATGCCAAGCTGGCGTCCGAGCGCCACCGAGACCAGGTGCGTGTCAAGGTTGCTGTAGAGGAAGCGCGTGCCGGGAGCGGCTTGCACCGGCCGCTGCAAGGCCACTGCCATCACCGGGCTTGCCGGGTACCGTGCCGCGTAGGCCTCGAACCAGCCATGGCGGTCGCCGATGCGCTCGAAGCCGCTGCGCTGCGTCAGCAGGTCGGCCAGGCGGATGCGCGCAACCTCGGGCGCCGTGCCGGCGGCCCGTGCTTCGTCCAGCAGACTCGGCAGCGTGCGCTCGGCGCTGTCGAGCCTGCCCTGGGCGATGGCCACGCCGACCAGCGTGGAGACCACGCTCTTGGTGACCGAGTGCACCGGGTGCAAGGTCTGGGCGTCCAACCCCTGGCGGTAGTACTCGAACACCGGCTGGCCATGGCGCAGCAGCAGCAAGGCGCGCACCGAAGGCTCGCTGCGTTCGAGCCGCTCGCGCAGTGCGTCGAGTGCCGACGCGGAGACGCCGTGCGCCTGCGGCGCGTCAAGGCGCCAGCCCGACAGGTCGCCCGGCTCGGCGGCACTGGCCGATGCCCAGCAGAGCGCCGCGAACAGGCTGGCCAGCCAGCGAAGCCGCACTGCAAGCATTCCCTGCTCCGCTATCGAGTCGACGATGCGGCGGATTCTGATCGGCAGCGACTGAAACGGTGCTGAACACCACCCCGCTGGAATACCCTGATAGCGCGTGATGGGTGCGGCCGTGGCCGCCTGGCCGTCAGCGCGGCGGGCGGAGCGCGGATTTCGGCCGGAAGGCCTTGCACACCGCGTCGTCGGTCTCGAGGTACGGGCCGCCGATCAGGTCGATGCAGTAGGGCACCGCGGCAAAGATGCCGGGCACGCCCAGGTCGGGCAGGCCCTGCAGCGTCTCGGCGATCGACTTCGGCTGGCCGGGCAGGTTGATGATCAGCGCCTTGCCGCGGATCACCGCCACCTGGCGCGACAGGATCGCGGTGGGCACGAAGCGCAGGCTGATCTGGCGCATCTGCTCGCCGAAGCCCGGCATTTCCT
>CAZXLI010000632.1:0-1673 GCA_964641795.1 uncultured Bordetella sp.
CGGCATGGATCGCGGCAATGCGCTCGATGGCCAGGGTCTCGCCCGTGGGCGGGCGGCTGAACTTGTAGGCGCCGTGGCTGGTGCCGATGGCGATGGCCAGCGCATCGACGCCGGTGCGGGCGACGAAGTCCTTCGCCTGGGCGGGGTCGGTCAGCAGTTGCGCATGCGTCAGCGTGCCTGCGGCGCCGACGCCGTCTTCCTCGCCGGCCTGGCCGCTTTCCAGGCTGCCCAGGCAGCCGAGCTCGCCTTCGACGCTGACGCCCACCGCATGCGCCAGGCGGCAGACATCGGCAGTCACGGCCACGTTGTAGTCGTAGCTCGCCGGGGTCTTGGCGTCCTCGCGCAGCGAGCCGTCCATCATCACGCTGGTGAAGCCGCTCTGGATGGCCTGCAGGCACACCGCGGCCGAGGCGCCGTGGTCCTGGTGCAGCACCACCGGGATCTGCGGATGCGTTTCCACCGCGGCCAGCACCATGTGGCGCAGGTAGGCCTCGCCGGCGTACTGGCGCGCGCCGGCGCTGGCCTGGAGGATCACCGGGCTTTGCGTGGCCTCGGCCGCTTCCATGATGGCCTGGATCTGCTCCAGGTTGTTGACGTTGAAGGCCGGCACGCCGTAGCCGTGTTCGGCGGCGTGGTCCAGCAACTGGCGCAGGGTGATGAAGGCCAAGGGGTGACTCCTGTGAGGGTGAAAGAGACGGATCGATTCATCCGGGGTGCGACACCAGGTCCATGCGGGCGTGCCAGTCCATCAGCTGGTCCACGCCGATGCGCCCGCCGCTCGTGCGCTGCACTGCGGGCTGCCAGCCGGCGTGGCTGTGCAGCCCGGGTCCGATCGCGACGGCCTGTTCGATCGGGTCGGCCCGGAAGTAGGTGCTGCGGGTCACCAGCACCGGCACCTCGGCCGCGCGCGCGGCGCTGGCGCCGGCCCACGAGTCCTCGAGGGCCAGGGCCGACAGTGGTGGGCAATGCAGCGCGGCCAGGGCCCGACGGTGGGCCTCCGGGCTCGGCTTTTTCGCGGCCACGTCTTCGCCGCAGACGATGGCGCCGAAGCGTTGCCGCCAGTCGTGGCCCAGATGGCGGCCCAGCAGCGCGTCGACATTGGCGCGGCTGGTGGTGGTGACGACGGCCTGCAGCAGGCCGCGCGCGCGGGCCTCGTCCAGCAGTTCGCGCACGCCGGGGCGCAGCGGGATCGCGCCTTCGTTCACCAAGGCCGCGTAGGCCGCGTTCTTGCGCGCATGAAGTTCACGCACCAGCGCTTCGCGTTCGACCGCGAGCACCGGCGCGTCGGTCTCCTGCGCCATTGCCGCGCGCAGCCGTTCGCGTCCGCCGGTCACGCGCAGCAGGCGCCCGTAGCGCGCGACGTCCCAGTGCCACGGCAGCCCGAGCGCGGCGAAGGCGGTGTTGAAGGCGACGCGGTGGCCGTCGCGCTCGGTCTCGGCCAGCGTGCCGTCGACGTCCCAGAGCAAGGCTTGCAGCATGATGACGTGCTTTTTGAGCGCTAGCACTCGGCGCGCCGCGCCAGGACCTCGAAGGCCGGCAAGGTCCTGCCCTCCAGCACCTCGAGGAACGCGCCGCCGCCGGTGGAGATGTAACCCACGTCCTTCTCGATGCCGTATTGGGCGATCGCCGCCAGCGTGTCGCCGCCGCCGGCGATGCTGAACGCGTCGCTGGCC
>CAZXLI010000633.1:0-1671 GCA_964641795.1 uncultured Bordetella sp.
GGCGAGCTGGATGGTCCAGTTGTGCAGCGGGCAGGCCACGCTGTCGCCGAACACGATGCCCTGGCTCAACGGGCCGCCCTTGTGCGGGCAGCGGTCGAGCAGCGCGAACACCTTGTCCTCGGCATTGCGGAACACCGCCACGGCCACGCCCTGGGGCCGTGCGACGCGGCGTGCGCCCAGCACCGGGATGTCGGTGACGGCGCAGATGGATTTCCAATCGTTCATGCGGACTGACCTTGTTTCGAGTACATGCCGGTGACGCCATCCATCAACTGCAGGATGCGTTCGCTGGTGGTGAAGACGTTGGCCATCGATCGCGCCTCGGGCCGGCCCGGGCTCAAGGCTCGCAGCGCGGCGGCGAAGAAGACGAACTGCTGATCGGCCTGCAGCAGCGAGGCGGCGATGGTCGGCGAGGTTTCGGGTGCCGCGGCCAGCAGCTGCTGCGCGGCGACGAACTCGTCCTGCGCCTTCTTCAGCTCCTGCGCCGCGCTGGTGACCTCGACACCCCAGCTCGCGCACAGGTAGCAGGCCGCCATGCGCTGGCTCAGCATGCGCTGACGGCCGGCGATGTTGACCAGCTTGCCCAGCGGCTTGCCGGAACTCTTCTCGAGCAGGGCGGTGCCTTGGTGCGCGAGCTGCAGCACGCGGCCGGCCAGGCCAATCATCTCGGTGGCCCGGCCGCGCGACGGCTGGTTGCCGACCAGCACCGCCTTGTAGTCGGACCAGGCGGCTTCGAGTTCGGCATAGGCGCGCTTGATCTCGAACGAGGGCGCAAAGACCTTCAGTTCGACCAACTGGCGATCGAACAGTGCCATCGAGGCGGCCAATGTCTCGGCCGCCAGCTGCGGCAGCACGCCCAGTCCGGCGGCGCAATAGCTCTTGGCCATGCGCTGGCTCAGCATGCGCTGGCGCCCGGCCTTGTTGATCGCATCGTTCAGGTCGCTGACCTGCGCGCGCGCCAAGCCCGGCGTCAGCCCCGGCAACAGCATGCCGCCGCCGGCGGCGGCGATCCAGGCGCGTCGCTTCATGACAGCACGGCGACCGGCGCGAACTGCCGCGTGTCGAGGCCGGCCTTCTCGTGCTCGAACCAGGGATCGGGCTCGCCATCGAGCGCGAACTGCAGCCGCGCCCACAGGGCCTTGCGCTTGTCGTGGTCGTCCAGCACCTGCTGCTTGACGTAATCCAGCCCGACACGGCTGACCCAGTGGCAGGTGCGCTCGAGGTACCAGCCTTCCTCGCGGTACAGCTGCAGGAAGGCGCCGGCGTACTCCAGCACGTCCTCGGCCGTCTTGACCTTGACGAAGAAGTGCGCGACCTCGGTCTTGATGCCGCCATTGCCGGCGACGTAGAGCTCCCAGCCCGAATCGACGCCGATCACGCCCACGTCCTTGATGCCGGCCTCGGCGCAGTTGCGCGGGCAGCCCGAGACCGCGAGCTTGACCTTGTGCGGCGCATACATGCGCCACAGCGCCCGCTCCAGGTCCTTGCCCATCTGCGTGGAGTCCTGCGTGCCGAAGCGGCACCATTCGCTGCCGACGCAGGTCTTCACCGTGCGCAGCGCCTTCGCATAGGCATGGCCCGAGGGCATGCCGATGTCCTTCCACACGTTGACCAGGTCTTCCTTCTTCACCCCCAGCAGGTCGATGCGCTGGCCGCCGGTGACCTTGACGG
>CAZXLI010000634.1:0-1668 GCA_964641795.1 uncultured Bordetella sp.
TGGCGGGTGACGCCGAAGTTCTTCCACAGCATGTCGCCCGGGAAGATGTTGGCCGCCACCAGGTCCTTGATGGCGTTGCCGTACTCGATCACCGCATGCTCGATCTGCTCGCGCGTGGCGTCCTGCAGGTAGATGTTCAGCGGGATCATGCGGCGTTCGATGTACAGGTGCTTGATGATCAGCGCGTCGCCCTCTTCCTCGATCTGGCTGGGACAGAAGTGCCTGAGTTCAGCCACCAGCTCGTCGTTGATGCGCGAGCGCGGGAAAGCGACGCTCGTGTATTCCAGCGTATCGGCCATGCGACCGACACGATCGTGGGTTTTGACCAGCAGGTACTTGCGCTTGATCAACTCGCGCGAGGTGTCCTTCTGCGGCGGGTAGAAATCCTTGATGACCTTGAAGACGTAAGGGAACGAGGGCAGGTCGAACACCAGCATCACCATGCCCTTGATGCCGGGGGCGATGCCGAACTTGTCGCTCGAATGGCGCAGGTGGTAGAGGAAGTCGCGGTAGAACGCGTTCTTGCCCTGCTTCTGCAGGCCCAGCGCCGCGTAGATCTCCGAGCGCGGCTTGCGCGGCATCAGGCTGCGCAGGAACTGCACGTAGGCGCTAGGCACCTCCATGTCGACCATGAAGTACGCCCGCGCGAAGCTGAACAGCATCAGCAGGTCGTCCTCGCGGAACAGCGCGGTGTCGATCACCAGCTGGCCGCGCTCGTTGTGCAGGATCGGCAGCGCCATCGGCGTCTCGGCGAAGCCATTGACGATCTTGCCGATCAGGTAGGCACCCTTGTTGCGGTAGAACAGCGACGAGAGCACCTGGATCTGGAAGTTCGCGCGCAGCCGCACGTTCACGCCCACCTGCTTGCGCAGGGCGGCCAGCACCATGTCGATGTCGCGGCCCAGGTCCTCGAACTCCCGCTTGAGCTGGAAGTTGTTGACGATGCGCAGCAGGGTGTCGCGCAGCGTCTCGCGCGTCGGGTAGTAGGCGCGGTAGGTCGGCTGCGAGGCGGGCTCGTCGTTCTCGATGTACTCGGTGCTGACCGCCGGCCGCACGAACAGGAAGTCGTTGCGGAAGTAGCGGTGGTGCAGGATCTTGGTGGTGACCGAATTGAAGAAGGTCTCGGCCAGCTCGGGCTGGTGGTGGTTGGTCAGCAGGCCGATGTAGTGCAGCTTCACCTGCTGCCAGGTGTCGCCCGAGAGCTGCTCGGTGTCGAAATCGCGCTGCAGGCGCTCCACCGCCTCGTCGACCCGCGTGTCGTAGAACTCGATGCGCTCGCGCTGCGCGCGCTGCTGGCCGTGCCAGTCGGCCTCCTCGAAGCGCTGCTTGGCCGCGCGGTTGGTTTCGCTGAACAGCCGGTAGTGGCGGTTGAAGCCATCGAGCAGCGCTGCTGCGATGTCGTAGGCCCGGCTGTCGGTGAGGCGATGGGGAAACATCGTGGGGCCGCTCTTTTGGTGTGCTATCAGGCGCCGGTCGGGGCGGGGCTGCCGGTGGCGCTGGCCAGTTCGGCGGCACGCTGGCGCCAGCGCTGCTTCAGCTGCGCCAGCGCGGTGTCGTAGGCCAGGCCGACGTCCTGTGGCCGCGCCACCGTCATGCGCAGGTCTTCCAGCAGGCCGTGGTGCAGGCCGTAGACCCAGCCGTGCACGACCACCGTCTGGCCGCGCTGCC
>CAZXLI010000635.1:0-1660 GCA_964641795.1 uncultured Bordetella sp.
GCGGTCCTTGGTCGCGTGCACGCCCAGGATGGCCGACTGCGGCGGGTTGATGACGGGGGTGGACAGCATGGAGCCGAACACACCGCCGTTGGAGATGGAGAAGGTGCCGCCGGTCATCTCCTCGATGCCCAGCTTGCCATCGCGCGCCTTGGCGCCGTACTCGGCAATCTTCTTCTCGATGTCGGCAAAGCTCATCTGGTCGGCATTGCGCAGGATGGGCACCACCAGGCCGCGCGGCGAACCCACCGCGATGCCGATGTCGAAGTAGCCGTGGTAGACGATGTCGTTGCCATCGACGCTGGCATTGAGCACCGGGTAGCGCTTGAGGGCAGCGACCGCGGCCTTCACGAAGAAGCTCATGAAGCCGAGCTTGATGCCATGCTCCTTCTCGAACTTGTCCTGGAAGCGCTTGCGCATCTCCATCACCGGGGCCATGTTGACCTCGTTGAAGGTGGTGAGGATTGCGTTGGTCGCCTGCGATTGCAGCAGCCGCTCGGCGACGCGCGCACGCAACCGCGACATCGGCACGCGCTGTTCCGGGCGGTCGCCCAGGTTCGGCGCCACCGGCGCGGCCACGGCGGGCAGCGGCCGGGCCACCGCGGCGGCAGGTGCCGGCGCGGGCGGCGGCGGTGCCACCGGCTTGGCGGCGCCCCCCGCCAACGCGCCCAGCACGTCGCCCTTGGTCACGCGGCCATCCTTGCCGGTGCCGGGCACCGAGCCAGCGGCCAGGCTGTTGTCGGCCATCAGCTTGGCGGCGGCGGGCATCGCGACGTCGCTCTTGCTGGTGGACGCCGGTGCTGCCGCGGCCACCGAGACGGCCGCTGCCGGCGCAGGCGCCGCGGCAGCCGGCATCGCGCCGGCGGTGGCGGTGGTGTCGATCTTCGCGATCACCTGTTCGGCAACGACTGTGCCGCCATTCGGCACGACCAGCTCGGTGAGCACGCCGGCCGAGGGTGCCGGCACTTCGAGCACGACCTTGTCGGTCTCGATCTCGATCAGGATCTCGTCGATGGCCACGGCTTCGCCGGGCTGCTTCTTCCATTGCAGCAGGGTGGCTTCGGCCACGGATTCAGACAGCTGCGGGACTTTGACTTCTACGATTGCCATGTTGGTCTCTATCAATCCAAATGAGCGGCGACGCTACCGCCACGTTGAGCGTCACCGCAGGTGCACGCTCGAACGTGGCGAGTTAGAACAGCGCCAAAGGCGTCCGGTCTAACCCTACTTCGTCAGCACGAAGCCTTTGAGTTTTCCGAAGGCCTGGTCCAGCAGCGCCTTTTGCTGCTCCTGGTGCAGGTGGGCATAGCCCACCGCCGGCGAGGCCGAGGCCGGGCGGCCGGCGTAACCCAGCTTCTGCCCGTCGAGCATGTTCTCGTGGATGTAGTGCTGCACGAAGAACCAGGCGCCCTGGTTCTGCGGCTCGTCCTGGCACCACACCACGTCCGCGGCGTTGGGGTACTTGCGCAGCTCGGCGGCAAACGCCTTGTGCGGGAACGGATAGAGCTGCTCGACGCGCAGGATGGCGGTGTCGTCGATGCCCTTCTCCTCGCGCTTCTTGGCCAGGTCGTAGTACACCTTGCCCGAGCAGGCCACGACCCGCTTGACCTTGTCGGCCTTGAGGTCCTTGACCTCGGGAATGACGGTCTGGAAGCTGCCGCGG
>CAZXLI010000636.1:0-1653 GCA_964641795.1 uncultured Bordetella sp.
TACGCGGGCGCGTTACTCGCGTTCGACGACCTCCGCAAGGTGCCCGAGCCGCGCAACGAGGAAGAGGAGATGTCCGGCGAGGTCTGGTACGCCGTGGGCCCGAAGGACGTGTTCCCCGAGACCTTCGGCCCCTTCCTGCTGGGCAATACCGAAGTGCGCGACGTGTTCATGAAGCACCATGCCGACCTGCTGGACCCGGCGTTCTGGCAGGCGCACAAGGACCGCATCAAGGCCGGCCATGTGCACGATGTCTTCCCGTATGAAGCGCAGCGACGCTTCATCCACCAGCGGCAGGTGATGCCTGCCTTGACCCAAGCCACCGCTTGACCGACCCGAAGGAGCCCACCATGGCCGATCCCATCGTCATCGTTTCCGCTGCGCGCACGCCCATCGGCGGGCTGCTCGGCGACTTTTCGTCAATGGCCGCCTGGGAGCTGGGCGCCGTGGCGATCAAGGCCGCGGTCGAGCGCGCCGGCGTGCCCGGCGACGCCATCGACGAAGTGCTGCTGGGCAACTGCCTGATGGCCGGCCAGGGCCAGGCCCCGGCGCGCCAGGCGATGCGCCGAGCCGGCCTGCCCGATGGCACCGGCGCGGTGACGCTGAGCAAGATGTGCGGCTCCGGCATGCGCGCGATGATGTTCGCGCACGACATGCTGGCTGCGGGCAGTGCCAACGTGATGCTGGCCGGCGGCATGGAGAGCATGACCAACGCGCCGCACCTGATGTTCGCGCGCAAGGGCGTGAAGTACGGCGCCACGCAGATGTACGACCACATGGCGCTGGACGGCCTGGAAGACGCCTACGAGCGCGGCAAGGCGATGGGCGTGTTCGCCGAGCAGTGCGTGGCCAAGTACGCGTTCAGCCGCGAGGCGCAGGACCAGTTCGCCATCGCCTCCACCCAGCGCAGCAAGGCCGCCAATGAGGATGGCAGCTTCGACTGGGAGATCGCCCCGGTCACCATGCCCGGCAAGGCCGGCGACACGGTGGTCAAGTGGGACGAGCAGCCGTTCAAGGCCAAGCTCGACAAGATCCCGGGCCTGAAGCCGGCGTTCAAGAAGGACGGCACGATCACCGCCGCCACCTCGTCGAGCATTTCGGATGGCGCCGCCGCGCTGGTGCTGATGCGCGAATCCACCGCCAAGGCGATGGGCGTGGCGCCGCTGGCGCGCATCGTCTCGCACGCGGTGCATGCGCAGGCGCCGGACTGGTTCACCACCGCCCCGGTGGGCGCGATCGACAAGGTGCTGAAGAAGGCCGGCTGGGAGGCCAAGAGCGTGAACCTGTGGGAGGTGAACGAGGCCTTCGCCGCGGTGACGATGGCCGCGATGACCGAGTTCAAGCTGCCGCACGAGATCGTCAACGTGCACGGGGGCGCCGTCGCGCTGGGCCACCCGATCGGCGCCTCCGGCGCGCGCATCGTCGTCACGCTGCTGGGGGCGCTGCGCAAGCGCAACCTGAAGCGCGGCGTCGCGGCGCTGTGCATCGGTGGTGGCGAGGCCACAGCGATGGCGGTGGAGCTGTACTGACGAAGACCGGCTCGCTGATGGGCCGCTTGCGGCCCGTTGCGGTCGTTCGCTCGTGCGACTTGTCCAAGGGCGTCCGCCTGCCACGGTGCCGGGTCTCGCCCCGGCGGGCGACCTCCTTTCTTTGCTG
>CAZXLI010000637.1:0-1647 GCA_964641795.1 uncultured Bordetella sp.
GTTCGGTGACCGTCGATTCCAGAATTTCCGCGTTGGCGCCAGGGTAGACCGTGGTGACCGAGATGACCGGGGGGTCGATGTCCGGGTATTCCCGGACGGAGAGAAAAGTCAGGCTGACGACGCCGAAGAGGATCAGGCTCAGCTCGAAGGCTTCGATGCGCGCTACGTCCCCGGGTGGGATTGCCACGGCTTGCCGATCGAGAACCAGATCGAGAAGACGCACGGGCGCTCGCTGCCGCGTGCCGAGGTGCAGGCGCGCAGCCGTGCCTACGCGGCCGACCAGATCGAGCAGCAAATGGCCGACTTCAAGCGGCTGGGCGTGCTGGGCGACTGGGACCATCCCTACCGCACCATGGATTTCCGCAACGAAGCCGCCGAGATCCGCACGCTGCGCCGGCTCATCGAGCGCGGCTTCGTCTACCGCGGACTCAAGCCCGTGTACTGGTGCTTCGACTGCGGCAGCTCGCTGGCCGAGTTCGAGATCGAGTACGCCGACAAGAAGAGCCAGACGCTCGACGTCGGCTTCCTGTGTGCCGAGCCCGACAAGCTGGCCGCGGCCTTCGAGGTCACGCCGTTCACGAAGGACGCCTTCGTCGTGATCTGGACCACCACCGCGTGGACCATCCCGGCCAACCAGGCGCTGAACCTGAACCCGGCGCTGACCTACGCGCTGGTCGATACCGAGCGCGGCCTGCTGGTGCTGGCCGAAAGCCTGGTGGCCGCGTGCCTCGAGCGTTATGGCCTGCAGGGCAGCATCGTCGCCACCGCGCTGGGCGAGAAGCTCGGCGGCCTGAACTTCCGCCACCCGCTGGCGCATGTCGATCCCGGCTACGACCGGCTGAGCCCGGTGTACCTGGCCGACTACGCCACCGCCGACGACGGCACCGGCATCGTGCACTCTTCGCCCGCCTACGGCCTGGACGACTTCAACTCCTGCATCGCGCACGGTGTCAGCTACGACCAGATCCTGAACCCGGTGCAGGGCAACGGCAGCTATGCGCCGGACTTCCCGCTGTTCGGCGGCCAGAACATCTGGAAGGCGGTGCCGGTCATCCTCGAGGCGCTGAAGAACGCCGGCCGCCTGTTCGCCACCCAGACCATCACGCACAGCTACCCGCACTGCTGGCGCCACAAGACGCCGGTGATCTACCGCGCCGCGGCCCAATGGTTCGTGCGCATGGACGAGGGCGAAGGCGTGTTCACCAAGGACAAGGCGCCGAAGACCTTGCGCCAGATGGCGCTGGAAGCCATCGACCAGACCGGCTTCTACCCTGAGAACGGCCGGGCTCGGCTGCGCGACATGATCGCCAACCGGCCCGACTGGTGCATCTCGCGCCAGCGCAGCTGGGGCGTGCCGATCCCGTTCTTCCTGCACAAGGATTCGGGCGAGCTGCACCCGCGCACGATGGAGATCCTCGACCAGGCGGCCGCCATCGTCGAGAAGGGCGGCATCGAGGCCTGGAGCCGGGTGACGGCCGAAGAGATCCTGGGGCCGGCGGACGCGCCGCACTACACCAAGAGCAGCGACATCCTCGAGGTCTGGTTCGATTCCGGCTCCACCTTCTGGCACGTGCTGCGCGGCACGCACCAGAACCTGCACGGCAGCCTGGGCCACCACGACGAAGGCCCCGAGGCCGACCTCTACCT
>CAZXLI010000638.1:0-1645 GCA_964641795.1 uncultured Bordetella sp.
CACCGTCAGCGCCATCAGGCTCAGGTTGTTCAGGCTGTAGCCCAGCAGGTACATCACGCCCAGCGTGCCGAGCAGCGAGACCAGCGTGGCCACCGCGGGAATCACGGTGGCACGCAGGCTGCGCAGGAACAGGCTGACCACCAGCACGACGAGCACGATCGAGATCAGCAGCGTCATCTCGATCTCGTGCAGCGAGGCGCGGATCGAATGCGTGCTGTCGGAGGCCACCTGCACGTCGATGTCGTGCGGCAGCTGCTCGCGCAGCTGCGGCAGCAGCGCACGCACGCCGTCGACCGTCTTGATGACGTTCGCGCCGGGCTGGCGCGTGACCAGCACGATGACCGCCGGGCTGCCGTTGAACAGGCCCAGCGTGCGCACGTCCTCGGGCCCGTCGGTCACCTCGGCCACGTCACCCAGCCGCACCGGCGCGCCGTTGCGCCAGGCCACCACCAGCGGCCGGTAGTCCGCGGCGCGGTGGCCCATCTGGCCGGCGCTGCTGCTCATGCTGCTTTGCACCTGCAGCCGGCGCTCGTCGGTCTCGATCGCGCCCTTGGGCCGCGTGGCGTTGGAGGCCTGGATGGCCGCGCGCACGTCCTCCATCGGCACGCCCAGGCGGTTGAGCGCCAGCAGGTTCAGCTCGATGCGCACCGCCGGCAGCGAGCCGCCGCCGATCTCGACATCGCCGACGCCTTCGACCTGTGCCACCTTCTGCTGCACGATGTTCGACACCGCTTCGTAGATCTGGCCCGGCGTGCGCGTCTTGGAGGTCAGCGCGAGGATGATCACCGGCGCGTCCGACGGGTTCATCTTGCGGTAGGTGGGGTTGCTGCGCAGCGTGGCCGGCAGGTCGGCGCGCGAGGCGTTGATGGCGGCCTGCACCTCGCGCGCGGCGCTGTCGATCTTGCGGTCGAGGTCGAACTGCAGCGTCACGCGGGTCGAGCCGCGGCCGCTGGACGAGGTCATCTCGTTGACGCCGGCGATCACGCCCAGCCGGCGCTCCAGCGGCGTGGCCACGCTGGTGGCCATGGTCTCGGGGCTGGCGCCGGGCACGCTGGCCGAGACCGAGATGGCGGGAAAGTCCACCTGCGGCAGCGGCGAGACCGGCAGCACGAAGAAGGCCGCGATGCCGGCCAGCGCGATGCCGATGGTCAGCAGCACCGTGGCGATCGGCCGCCGCACGAAGGGGGCGCTGAGGTTCATCGGGCCGCGCCTCCGTCGGCCGTGTCATTCAACGCGGCGGGACCGTTGTCGCCGCGGCCCCGCAGCCGGCGGCCGAGCCGGTCGAAGCCGAGGTAGATCACCGGCGTCGTGAACAGCGTCAGCAGCTGGCTCAGCACCAGGCCGCCGAAGATCGACAGGCCCAGCGGGCGGCGCAGCTCGGCGCCTTCGCCCCAGCCGAACATCAGCGGCAGCGCGCCGAGCAGCGCGGCCAGCGTGGTCATCAGGATCGGCCGGAAGCGCAGCAGCGCGGCCTGACGGATCGCTTCGGTGGGGTTCTTGCCCTCGCGCCGTTCGGCATCGATCGCGAAGTCGATCATCATGATCGCGTTCTTCTTGACGATGCCGATCAACAGAATGATGCCGATGACGCCGATCACGCCCAGCTCATGGCCGCCGATCATCAGCGCGAGCAGCGCGCCCACGC
>CAZXLI010000639.1:0-1640 GCA_964641795.1 uncultured Bordetella sp.
GGTGACCACCGCCGGCATCGACAACGACAGCGTTTCCAGGCCGCCATCGACTTCACGCGTTACCTTGGCCTTGCCATCGGCGATCTCGACCTTGCTGGCCGAGGTGGCCTGCGGCAGCTTGGCCAGCGCCGCAAGCATCTGGCCGGTCTGGTTGCAGTCATCGTCGATCGCCTGCTTGCCCAGGATGATCAGCCCGGGCTGTTCCTTGTCGACCAGCGCCTTCAGCAGCTTGGCCACCGCCAGCGGCTGCAGTTCGACATCGGTCTCGACCAGGATCGCACGGTCGGCGCCGATGGCCATCGCGGTGCGCAGCGTTTCCTGGCACTGCGTGACGCCGCAGGAGACCGCGATGACCTCGGTGGCCACGCCCTTCTCCTTCAGCCGCACGGCCTCTTCGACGGCGATTTCGTCGAACGGGTTCATGCTCATCTTGACGTTGGCGATGTCCACCCCCGTGCCGTCCGACTTCACGCGTACCTTCACGTTGTAGTCGACGACGCGTTTCACGGGCACCAATACCTTCATGTCGCGTGGCTCCTGACTGGTTGAATTGACGTTGACGTAAACCTGCGAATTCTAGACGTCGCACCTCGGCCGCCGGGCGCGAATGCAAAATCGAACGATCGTGCTATTTTAGGGGTCATTGCGGGTCCGTCTGTCATCCAGGTGACCGTTTGCTCCCCGATAGACTGTCGCCACGATGGACTCCGCCGCGATCACGCCGCCACATGTCGGCATCTTCGATTCCGGCATCGGCGGCTTCTCGGTGCTGCGGAAACTGCGTCAAACCCTGCCCGGCTGCAGCTTCACCTACCTGGCGGACAACCGCCACCTGCCGTACGGCGACAAGTCGCCCGAGTGGCTGGCGGCACGCGCAACGAGCCTGACCGCACACCTGCTGGCCCAGGAAGCACGCCTGATCCTCGTGGCCTGCAACACCGCAACAACGCACGCCATTGCGGCGCTGAGGGCTCGCTGGCCCGACGTCCCTTTCGTAGGCGTCGAGCCCGGCATCAAGCCGGCGGCGCAGCGCAGTCAGGCGCGCCGCATTGCCGTGATGGCCACGCCCGCCACCTTGCGCAGCGCAAGGCTGCAGCAGCTTGCCGTTCAACATGCTGCCGACTGCAGCGTCCATCTGCTGGCTTGCGCCGACCTGGCCGCAGCCATCGAGCAGGCCGAGCCTGAGCCGCTCGAGCGGAGCATTGCGCAGGCCTGCGATGAGTTGCGCCGACTCGAGGTCGACACGGTGGTGCTGGGCTGCACGCACTACCCGCTGGTCGCCGATCAACTAGCAGCTCGCCTGGGCCCCGAGGTGCAGTGGATCGACACGGCCGATGCCGTATCGCGGCGCGTGGCTGCGTTGCTGGGTGACGCTCCAGACGGCACGAGTCAGGCCGCACTGACGCTGGTCGCCACGGGCGACCCGCACTCGATCGAGCGCGCCGCGCAGCGCTGGATCGGCAGTGAGTGCCGGGTCTCGCACTGCCCGCTCTGACGCCGCTCGTCAGCCGCTCATCAAAAGGGCAAAGAAAAAGCCCCTTGGCGCGCGCCGAGGGGCTTGATCTGGTGGGCGGTGCAGGGTTCGAACCTGCGACCCCTGCCGTGTGAAGGCAGTGCTCTACCGCTGAGCTAACCGCCCG
>CAZXLI010000640.1:0-1627 GCA_964641795.1 uncultured Bordetella sp.
GGGTAGGCCGTTGCCTGATGCAGGAGAAGTACCCGTGAAACGAAGTCCAGAGATGACGACCTTGTTGAGGATCGCGCTTTCCGCGGCGGCTGTCGCCGCTTTGTCGATAGCGCAGGCTTCGGATGCCGGGGCGCAGGCCGCACAATCTTACGAGGCCCCGCCCAAAGAGGCAAACGCCATCTTTGCGAACTACCGGTTCCGCGCCGGCGAGACGCTCCCCGAGCTTTGCCTGAACTACACCGGCGAGGCCGCGCTTTTGCGGCCCGGCCGCCACGCTGATTCCGAACGCACGCGGCCTCGCCGGCTTCAACCAGGAGACGGCCGACGAGGTGCGCGCCGAGGCGCTGGGCGACGAAGCCACCGTGACCGCGCGCCTGAACAACCGCAGCGTGGCCAGCATCACCCTGCCGGCGGCGGCCCATGAGCTCGAGCGCGTTGCCGACGTGCCGATCTACAGTGCCGACGCGCTGGTGCGTCGCGCGCCCTCATTGCAGCTCACCGCCGATGCACGCGCGCCGATGGTCAGCGTCTCCAGCGGGCAATGGCGGCAGCTGGGGCTGCAGGCGGGGCAGAAGCTGCGCGTTTCGCAAGGCGCGGCCAGCGCCGTGCTCCCCGTGCGTGAGGATGCAACGCTGGCAGACCAGGCGGTGCGTGTGCCGGCCGGTCATGCCGACACGGCCGGGCTGGGCCCGATGTTCGGCCCGATCAGCCTCGAGAAGGCCTGAGCATCATGATCGACCAACTCAACCAATACGGCCTGCACCTGTTCGGCGGCCCGGTGTGGCCGATGGTCTGGCAGGTGATCTGGACCCTGGTCAAGATCGTCGTGCTGGTGCTGCCGCTGATGGGCTGCGTGGCTTACCTGACGCTGTGGGAACGCAAGGCCATCGGCTGGACGCAGATCCGCCCGGGCCCGAACCGCGTCGGTCCCTACGGCCTGCTGACGCCGATCGCCGATGCGGTGAAGCTGATCTTCAAGGAGATCATCCGCCCGACCGCCGCGAACAAGGGTCTGTTCTTCCTCGGCCCGGTGATGACGATCATGCCGGCGCTGGTGGCCTGGGCCGTGATCCCCTTCGGCCCCGATGTTGCGGTGGCCAACATCAACGCCGGCCTGCTGTTCCTGATGGCGATCACCTCGCTCGAGGTCTACGGCGTCATCATCGCCGGCTGGGCCTCGAACTCGAAGTACGCCTTCCTCGGTGCACTGCGCGCTTCCGCTCAGATGGTGAGTTACGAGATCGCGATGGGCTTCGCGCTCGTGGTGGTGCTGATGGTCACCGGCTCGCTGAACATGACCGACATCGTCATGGGCCAGGCCAAGGGCTTCGCCGCCCAGCACGGCTTCGGCGTGTTCTCGTGGAATTGGCTGCCCTTGTTCCCGATCTTCCTCGTCTACTTCATCTCGGGCCTGGCCGAGACCAACCGCCACCCGTTCGACGTGGTGGAAGGCGAATCCGAGATCGTCGCCGGCCACATGATCGAGTACTCGGGCATGAGCTTCGCCATGTTCTTCCTGGCCGAGTACGCCAACATGTGGCTGGTCTCGATCCTGGCGGTGATCATGTTCCTGGGCGGCTGGCTGTCGCCGATCGATGCGCCGCTGTTCAACCTGGTGCCGGGCTGG
>CAZXLI010000641.1:0-1621 GCA_964641795.1 uncultured Bordetella sp.
GATGTTGGTCATGCAGCTGCCGATGGAGGCCTCGGCGATCTTGGTGCCGGCCACGTCGGACAGCAGCTTGGCGTCGTCCGGATCGTTCGGGCAGCAGAGCACCGGCTCCTTCAGCTCGTTCAGGTCGATCTCGATCACCGCGGCGTATTCGGCGTCCTTGTCGGCTTCCAGCAGCTGCGGGTTGGCCAGCCAGGCTTCCACCGCCTTGATGCGGCGCTCGAGCGTGCGCTTGTCCTGGTAGCCGTCGGCGATCATGTTCTTCATCAGCACGACGTTCGAGTTCAGGTACTCGATGATCGGCGCCTGGTTCAGCTTGATCGTGCAGCCGGCGGCCGAGCGCTCGGCGCTGGCGTCGCTCAACTCGAAGGCCTGCTCGACCTTCAGGTCCGGCAGGCCCTCGATCTCGAGGATGCGGCCCGAGAAGATGTTCTTCTTGCCGGCCTTGGCCACCGTCAGCAGGCCGGCCTTGATGGCGGCATACGGAATGGCGTGCACCAGGTCGCGCAGCGTGACGCCGGGCTGCATCTGGCCCTTGAAGCGCACCAGCACCGATTCCGGCATGTCCAGCGGCATCACGCCGGTGGCCGCGCCGAAGGCCACCAGGCCCGAGCCGGCGGGGAACGAGATGCCGATGGGGAAGCGCGTGTGGCTGTCGCCGCCGGTGCCGACGGTGTCGGGCAGCAGCAGGCGATTGAGCCAGCTGTGGATCACGCCGTCGCCCGGGCGCAGGGCCACGCCGCCGCGGTTGCTGATGAAGGCGGGCAGCTCGCGGTGCGTCTTGACGTCCACCGGCTTCGGGTAGGCCGCGGTGTGGCAGAAGCTCTGCATCACCATGTCGGCGCTGAAGCCCAGGCAGGCCAGGTCCTTCAGCTCGTCGCGTGTCATCGGGCCGGTGGTGTCCTGGCTGCCGACGGTGGTCATCTTCGGCTCGCAGTAGGTGCCGGGGCGGATGCCCTGGCCTTCGGGCAGGCCGCAGGCACGACCGACCATCTTCTGCGCCAGCGTGAAGCCCTTGCCGCTGTCGTGCGGCGCCACCGGCAGGCGGAAGGTGGTGGAAGCGGGCAGGCCGAGGAACTCGCGCGCCTTGGCGGTGAGCGAGCGGCCGATGATCAGGTTGATGCGGCCGCCGGCGCGCACTTCGTCGAGCAGCACGTCGCTCTTCAGCTTGAACTCGGCCACGGTCTTGCCGGCCTTCACCAGCTTGCCGTCGTAGGGCAGCACGTCGATCACGTCACCCATCTCGAGCGCGCCGACGTCCACCTCGATCGGCAGCGAGCCGGAGTCTTCCTGCGTGTTGAAGAAGATCGGCGCGATCTTGCCGCCGAGTGTGACGCCGCCGAAGCGCTTGTTCGGGACGAAGGGGATGTCCTGGCCGGTGGCCCAGATCACGCTGTTGGTGGCGCTCTTGCGGCTGGAGCCGGTGCCGACCACGTCGCCGACGTAGGCCACCAGATGGCCCTTCTTCTTCAGGTCCTCGATGAACTGGATCGGACCGCGCTTGCTTTCTTCTTCCGGCTTGAACGCCGCATCGGGCCGGCTGTTCTTCAGCATCGCCAGGTAGTGCAGCGGGATGTCGGGACGGCTCCAGGCATCGGGCGCGGGCGACAGGTCGTCGGTGTTG
>CAZXLI010000642.1:0-1618 GCA_964641795.1 uncultured Bordetella sp.
GGAGGTCGCCCGCCGGGGCGAGACCCGGCACCGTGGCAGGCGGAAGCCCTGGGACGAATCGCACCAGCGAACGACCGCAACGGGTGGCTAGGAGACAGTGTCGGCGTGGATGGCGAACAGCCTGTCGAAAACGCGCAGGCTCGTTCGTCGTGCGGGGGACTACCCTGCATCCACACCCGACGAGGAGCCTCCATGCCGAAAGCCGCCGCCAAGACCGCTGCCCGCAAGCCTGCCGCGAAGAAGCCCGCCGCGCCGTCACGCCAGGTGGTGATGGTGGCCACGCGCAAGGGCGCGTGGCTGTTCCACTCGGACGCCAGCCGCCGCAGCTGGCGGGCTGACGGGCCGCACTTCCTGGGCCACATCGTGAGCCATCTGCAGCTGGACCCGCGCGACGGTCGCACGCTGCTGGCCGCGGTGAAGACCGGCCACCTCGGGCCGACGATCTACCGCTCCACCGACCTCGGCCGCCGCTGGCAGGAAGCGGTGCAGCCGCCGGCCTTTGCGCAGAACGCGCCTGGCGCGGCCAACCGCTCGGTCGACCACACCTTCTGGCTGACGCCCGGCCACGCCAGCGAGCGTGACACCTGGTACGCCGGTACCTCGCCGCAAGGCCTGTTCCGCTCCGAGGACGGCGGCCAGCGCTGGGCCCCGCTGCCCTCGATCAACGACGACGCGCAGTTCCGTGACTGGATGGGCTCGGCGCAGGACGGCACACCCGACGGGCCGAAGCTGCATTCGCTGATCGTCGACCCGCGCGACCCGGCGCACCTGTATTTCGCGATGTCCAGCGGCGGCGTGCACGAGTCGCTCGATGCCGGGCGCAGCTGGTCCACGCTGGTCAAGGGCATGGAAGTGGTCGGCGGCTTCGACCCGAGCAGCATCACCTTCCACGACCCGCATTGCGTGCGCCTGTGCCCCGGCAACCCCGACCGGCTGTACCAGCAGAACCACTGCGGCATCTACCGGCTCGACCGGCCCGGCGACACCTGGCAGCGCATCGGCCGCAAGATGCCCAAGCGCGTGGGCGACGTCGGCTTCCCGATGGTGGTGCACCCGCGCGACCCGGACATCGCCTGGGTGTTCCCGATGGATGGCGGCACGGTGTGGCCCCGGGTCAGCCCCGAGGGCAAGCCGGCCGCGTACATCACGCGCAATGGCGGGCGCAGCTGGCAGCGACAGGACCAGGGCCTGCCCGAGGCCCAGGCCTGGTGGACCGTGAAGCGCCAGGCGATGACGGTGGACAGCCGGCCCAGGCCCGCGCTGTATCTCGGCACCACCAGCGGCGAGCTGTGGATCGGCCGCGACGAAGGCGCGCGCTGGCAGAACATCGCCCGCCACCTGCCCGAGGTCTACGCGGTCGAGGTGGCGAGCCTGGCATGAAGCGACCCCAAGCGCCCTGCGGTCGCTGCCCTCGAGGGGCGCGTCAGTACCTTCGGACGGCCGGGCGGTACTAGGATGAAACGGCGATCATTGCTTGCTGTGAGGCCGTGTGAGCGACGGCGCCCATCGCTGATGGCGGCTCTCGACCCGGAGCGGTCGTTCGCTGGTGCGATCTGTCCAAGGGCTTCCGCCTGCACAGGTGCCGGGTCCCGCCCCGGCGGGCGGGTAACTTTCTTCT
>CAZXLI010000643.1:0-1593 GCA_964641795.1 uncultured Bordetella sp.
TGGAGCAGAACTTCCGCTTCGCCGCGCCGCTGGCCGACCGCTTCCTGGTGATGGAGCACGGCGAGGTGATCCAGCAATTCACGCAGGCCGAACTCCCCGCCCGGATGGAGCGGCTGCACGAGTACCTTGGCGTCTAGCAATCTTGCCGCAACGCCCCACAACCGACAGGAGCACATGACCATGGCCTTCAGATTCAGCAAGCTCACGGCCGCCTGCACGCTGGCCGCCGCCATGAGCGCCGGCGGCGCCGCGCAGGCGCAGATCTCCGGCGATGTCATCAAGATCGGCATCATCACCGACATGTCCGGCCTGTACTCCGACATCGACGGCTCGGCCGGCGCCGAAGCCATCAAGATGGCGGTGGCCGACATGGGGGGCGCGATCAACGGCAAGAAGATCGAGGTGCTGGTGGCCGATCACCAGAACAAGGCCGACGTGGCCGCCGGCAAGGCCCGCGAGTGGTTCGACACGCAAGGCGTCGACATGCTGATCGGCGGCACCAACTCGGGCACCAACCTGGCCATGGCCAAGGTGGCGGCCGAGAAGAAGAAGCTGTTCATCGCCGTCGGCGCGGCCACCTCGGCGCTGACCAACGAGCAGTGCAACCCCTACACCGTGCACTGGGCCTATGACACCGTGGCGCTGGCCAAGGGCACCGGCAATGCGGTGGTCAAGGCCGGCGGCAAGAGCTGGTACTTCCTGACCGCCGACTACGCCTTCGGCGCGCAGCTGCAGAACGACACCTCGGCGGTGGTCAAGGCCGCCGGCGGCACCATCGTCGGCTCGGTCAAGCACCCGCTGTCGGCGAGCGACTTCTCCTCGTTCCTGCTGCAGGCGCAATCGAGCAAGGCGCAGATCCTGGGTCTGGCCAACGCCGGCGGCGACACCATCAACGCGATCAAGGCGGCCAACGAGTTCGGCATCACCAAGACGATGAAGCTGGCGGGCCTGCTGGTCTTCATCAACGACATCCACTCGCTGGGCCTGAAGACCACCCAGGGCATGTACCTGACCGACAGCTGGTACTGGAACCGCGACGCCGAGACGCGCGCATGGAGCCGCAAGTTCTTCGAGAAGATCAAGCGCATGCCCTCGTCGATCCAGGCCGGCGACTACTCGGCCACCCTGAACTACCTGCAGGCCGTCAAGGCCACTGGCTCGGACGATTCGGACAAGGTGCTGGCGCAGATGAAGAAGACCAAGGTCAACGACATCTTTGCCAAGGGCGGCTACATCCGCGACGACGGCCGCATGGTGCACGACATGTACCTGATGCAGGTGAAGAGCCCGGACAAGTCCAACGAGCCCTGGGACTACTACAACGTGGTCGAGACCTTCAAGGGCGAGGCGGCGTGGACGACGAAGGCCGAATCCAAGTGCGCGCTGTGGAAGTGACCCACCCCCGGAGCGCCTTCGGCGCTTCCCCCTCGAGGGGGCGACGCCAGCGGCCCGGCGGAGCCGGTTCCGCGGCGTCTGCTTGAAGCGGCTGACGCGCGATGGACATCTTCGGCATCCCGCTGCAGGCCTTCCTGGGTCAGCTGCTGCTCGGCCTGGTCAACGGCTCGTTCTACGCGATGCTGAGCCTGGGCCTGG
>CAZXLI010000644.1:0-1589 GCA_964641795.1 uncultured Bordetella sp.
ACATCACCGACCCGCTGGACGCGGTGGGCAACACCACCAAGGCGGTGACCAAGGGCTACGCCATCGGATCGGCGGGCCTGGCAGCGCTGGTGCTGTTTGCCGACTACACCCACGCGCTGGAAGCCCGTGGCATGCACGTGAGCTTCGACCTGTCGAACCACATGGTCATCGTCGGCCTCTTCATCGGCGGCCTGATTCCCTATCTGTTCGGGGCGATGGCAATGGAGGCCGTGGGCCGAGCGGCGGGTTCGGTGGTCGTGGAAGTGCGCCGGCAGTTCCGCGACATCAAGGGCATCATGGAAGGCACAGCCAAGCCGGAGTACGGCGCGGCGGTCGACATGCTGACCACGGCGGCGATCAAGGAGATGATCATCCCCTCGCTGCTGCCCGTGGTCGTGCCGATCCTGGTTGGCCTGTTCCTCGGACCCGCAGCACTTGGCGGCCTGCTGATGGGCACCATCGTCACGGGTCTCTTCGTCGGCATCTCGATGTGCACCGGCGGTGGCGCCTGGGACAACGCGAAGAAGTTGATCGAAGAAGGCTTCACGGACGCCAATGGCACCGTGCACAAGAAGGGCAGCGAGGCGCACAAGGCTGCGGTAACCGGCGATACCGTGGGCGACCCTTACAAGGACACGGCAGGTCCTGCGGTGAACCCGTTGATCAAGATCATCAACATCGTTGCCCTGCTGATCGTCCCGTTGCTGCCCATCAGCGCGGCTACCGGCATGGCCCCGGCGGCCAAGCACGAAGCGCCGGCTGCGATGGCGGCGAGTGCCGCTGCGCCGATGGCCGCTACGGCAACGCCTGCCGCCTCCGCGGCATCGAACTGACGCGGCAAGGCTCCGCGCGCAGATGCAAAGGCCAGCCCTCGGGCTGGCCTTTTTTCATGCGCGTCCGCCGGCTCAACCGTGGAGGTCGAGCAAGGTGCCCAACATCTCCTCACCCGTCTTGAAGGTCTGCATGTTGGCCTTGAACTCGTAGAGGGCGACGCGCTGCGCCACCACATCGCGCGCCAAGGCTTCAGGCTGAATGTCCGGTTGCGCAGCCATGCCGGCGATGCTGGCACTGGCACCGCCCAGCCGCTGCACTGCGGTGCTCATGCCCGACAGGGCGATCGATGAGACGGACGACAGGTTCATCAGCGGTAGATCGGCAACTCACCGGCGAACTTGAGTGTCATTTCCCCGGCGCAGAAATCCAAGCCTGGGCCGGACCCGCCCCAGAGTTGGAAGTGTTCGACCGTTGACTGGCCGCAAACCCGCGGCGTTGCCGGCCGCGCATGATCTCAGGCTCGGAGGACGGCTCATCATGCAGCGACACGTCACCCCTTTCCTGGCCCTGCTTGGTGCAGCACTGCTGAGCTGGGTGACCAGCGCCTGCGCGCCGGTCACCGTCACGCCCAGAGTCGAGGGCTTTGATCCGGCCAAGGCCAAGTCGCTTGCCGCCGAAGACCATTGCCTGCGCTGCCACGGCTTGTCCAGAAAGAAGGAAGGGCCGCCGTATGGTAAGCGTGGCCACATCACCCTCTTGAACTGACCCCGGCGAGCCGGTCAGGATGTGTCCACCATGTTGAGTAGTGGACACAG
>CAZXLI010000645.1:0-1588 GCA_964641795.1 uncultured Bordetella sp.
CACAGCGTCGAGGAATCGGTGCTGGCGGCCGACCTGGTGATCGGCGGCGTGCTGATCCCGGGCGCGGCGGCGCCGAAGCTGGTGACGCGCGAGATGGTGTCGCGGATGCGGCCCGGCGCGGTGGTCGTCGACGTGGCCATCGACCAGGGCGGCTGCTTCGAGACTTCGCATGCCACCACCCACGCCGAGCCGACCTTCATCGTCGACAACGTGGTGCACTACTGCGTGGCCAACATGCCTGGCGCGGTCGCACGCACCTCCACCTTCGCGTTGAACAACGCGACGCTCGGACACGCGCTGGCCCTGGCCGGCAAGGGCTGGCGCCAGGCGCTGAAGGACGATGCTCACCTGCGCGCGGGCCTGAACGTCGCGCTGGGGCAGGTGACCTGCGCCCCGGTCGCCCAACAGCTGGGCTACACCTACACCCCGGCCGAGCACTTGATCGCCTAGAAACCGGCAACAAAAAAGCCCCGCACTGTGGCGGGGCTGGTTGATCGACAGGGCCCGCGCTGCGGGCCGCGTGATCACTTCTTCTTGGCGTCCTTGGCCGGGGCGGCCTTGGCGGGCGCCTTGCCGCCCTTGGCCGGTGCGGCGGGTGCCGCGGCGGCTTCCGGCGCGGCTTCTTCTTCGGCCTTCGGCGGCGTGGCGGCCACGATCACCGGGTTCAGGCTGCCGTGGCGCACCAGCTTGATGCCGGCGGGCAGCTTGATGTCGGTGGCGTGCAGCGACTGGCCCTTGGTCAGCACCGAGAGATCGACTTCGATGAACTCGGGCAGCTGCGTGGCCAGGCATTCCACCTCGACTTCGTTGGCGACGTGGCTGACCAGGCACTTGTCGGTCTTCACGGCCACCGAGTTCTCTTCACCGTGGAAGTGCAGCGGCACCTTCTTGTGCAGGCGGGTCGTGTCATCGACGCGCTGGAAATCGACGTGCAGCACCTGCTGCTTCCAGGCATGCATCTGGAAGTCGCGCAGCAGCACCTTCTGCGTGGCGCCGGCCAGGTCCATCTCGAGGATCGAGGAGTGGAAGGCCTCCTTCTTCAGCGCGAAGTACAGCGCGTTGTGGTCGAGCTCGATCATCTTCGGCTCGCCGGCCCCGTAAACGATGCCCGGCACCTTGCCGGAAATGCGCAGGCGGCGGCTCGCTCCGGTCCCCTGCAGAGTGCGCTCGAAAGCGACGAATTTCATGGTGTGCTCCATGTGAGATGCCCGCGACCAGGCATCAGGGTGAAAGCGGCCCGAAGGCCGCCGAAGGGTGTGAAACAGGCCGTTTTCGCGTCCCGCTTCACTCAGAAGTTATTGTTCTGCTCCGCGAAGAGGGAGGTCACCGACTCGCCATCGGAGATGCGGCGGATGGTCTCGGCGAACAGGAAGGCCACCGACAGCTGGCGGATCTTCTTGCAGGCCTTGGCGGCGTCGGTCAGGGGAATGGTGTTGGTGATGACGACTTCGTCGAGCTGCGAGCTGGCGATGCGCTCGATGGCCGGGCCCGACAGGATCGGGTGCGTGCAATACGCGAAGACGCTCTTGGCGCCACGGGCCTTCAGCACCTCGGCCGCCTTCACGAGCGTGCCGGCGGTGTCGATCAT
>CAZXLI010000646.1:0-1580 GCA_964641795.1 uncultured Bordetella sp.
CAAGGCCTATGTGTATTCGGTGACCCGGGCCTGCGATCGCGGCCAGACGACGCGCAAGGACGCCGCCGGCGCCATCCTCTATGCCGCCGAGAAGGCGACCCTGGTGGCGCTCGACGCCATCCAGCTCCTGGGGGGCAACGGTTACATCAACGACTATCCGACCGGCCGCCTGCTGCGCGACGCCAAGCTCTACGAGATCGGCGCCGGCACCAGCGAGATCCGCCGCATGCTGATCGGCCGCGAGCTGTTCGCCGAGACGATGTGATGGCCGCGGCCGGCAGCATCGCCGCCGGCGGCAGCATCGTGGCGATCGGCGGCGGCGGCTTCCTGATGGACGACACGCGGCTGCTGCAGGAGCGCTACCTGCTGTCGCTGCTACCGTCCGGCCGCGGCAGCCCGCGCGTGCTGTACCTCGGCACCGCGGCTGGCGATGGCGAGCGCGCGCAGCTGCGCTTCCTGCAGAGCTTTCTCGCGCTCGGCTGCCGGCCGGCGACGCTGCCGTTCTTTCCGTACGACATGAAGCGCGACTACGCCCAGGCGGTGCGCGAGGCGGACCTCGTGTACGTCGGCGGCGGCAACACGGTGGCGATGCTGGCGGTGTGGCGCGAGTTCGGCTTCGATGCGGTGCTGCGCGAGGCCTGGCAGGCCGGCACGCTGTTCGCCGGCATCAGCGCCGGCGCCAACTGCTGGTTCAGCCACTACATCACCGACAGCATTCCCGGCGGCGGCAGCCGCGGCGGCCTGGGCTGGCTGCCCGGCACCTTCTGCCCCCACCTGGACAGCGAGCCCTGGCGCGTGCAGCTGCTGGCCGCGGCGCCGGCGCAACCGGCCTATGGCGCGCCGGACGGCGTGATGCTGCATTTCGCCGCCGACGGCACGCTGCGCGAGGCGGTGTCGTCGCGGCCGCAGGTGGCTGCGGTGTGGCACCCGCAGGCCGGGGCCACGGCACGCCCGCTGGCCACGCGGCCCTTGGCCGCCTCGTAAACTGTGCAGTGCAGCAATTTCAACGGAAACGGTGCACGCGATGTCGGTCGACCTGCAGGAACTCTTCGAGAAGAACCGCCAATGGGCCGACGCCACCGAGGCGCGTGAACCCGGCTTCTTCACCCGGCTGCTGACCCAGCAGACGCCGCAGTACCTGTGGATCGGCTGCGCCGACAGCCGCGTGCCGGCCAACGAGCTGGTCGACCTGCTGCCGGGCGAGCTGTTCGTGCACCGCAATGTCGCCAACGTGCTGGTGCACTCCGACCTCAACGCGCTGTCGGTGATCCAGTACGCGGTGGACGTGCTGCAGGTCACGCACATCATCGTGGTCGGCCATTCGAACTGCGGCGGCGTGCGCGCTGCGGTGGAGAACCGCCGCGCCGGCCTGGTGGACAACTGGCTGCGCCACGTGCAGGACGTGCGCGACGCGCACGCCGGCTTCCTGGCCGGCCTGCCCGAGCCGCTGCGCGTCAATGCGCTGGTGGAGCTGAACGTGCTGGAGCAGGCGCGCAACGTCTGCCACACCACGGTGGTCGACGATGCCTGGCAGCGCGGCCAGACGGTGGTCGTGCACGGCTGGGTCTACGGCCTGCACA
>CAZXLI010000647.1:0-1578 GCA_964641795.1 uncultured Bordetella sp.
GCCGGCCGTGAAGAGCGCGAGGCCGGTCTTGCCCTTGAGCGTCATCTGGTAGCCGTCGATGCACGCGACGATGCTGCTCGCGTGCGGGATCTTCATCGTGATCGCGCTGACGCTGTCGCCGTACTGGGCGCCGTAGTAGATGCCGGCCAGCATGATCAGCGCGCCGCCGGTGGGGATCGAGTAGGTCAGCGGCAGCAGCAGGCTGATGGTGGCCAGCGGCCCGAGGCCGGGCAGCAGGCCCACCAGCGTGCCCACCGTGCAGCCGATGGCGCAGAACATCAGGTTCTGCAGCGTCAGGGCGTGTTCGAAGCCGAACGCGAGGTTGTGCAGGACGTCCATCGGGTGCTCAGTACAAGGGGAGGTTGAGGCCGAGCAGCTTCTGGAACGCGAAGGCGATCGCCACCAGGCCGGCGGCGATCTTCAGGCTCAGTTTCCAGGAGTGCGTGCTGCCCGCGTAGGCGGCGATGAACACCATCAGCACGATGCCGGCGATCATGTTCACGAAGTGCGAGACCAGCGCGAAGCCACCGAGCGCGGCCATCAGCAGCGCGATGTTCTTGAACTGGAAGTGCATCGGCTCGGGCTTGACGAAGAACGAGCGGATGATCATCGACAGTGCCACGACCAGCAGCAGGCCGCTCACCATCAGCGGGAACAGGCCGGGGCCGGCGCGGCTGAACTGGCCGATCGGATAGCGCATGGCGCCAATGCCGAACGCCAGCGCGATCGCCGCCAGGAACAGGCCGCGTGCGAGGTTTTGGTCCTTCATGGGGGTGTCCGGTGCAGGGAATGGGCAGGAAGTGGCGACCGGGATGGCCGCCGTGGTCCACTCTAGGAATCCGGCCGAATCGCGCCACGTCGGTTTCCACGTACGACAGGTTTGGGACGGCTTGGGGAAGGCTCGAATCAATAGCGTCTGATATGAGCGTCGAACCACCGCAATCCGACCAGCCTGCCGTACCGCGCTGCTTCGTCGCGCTGATGGCCCCGCCTGCGGCGCAGGCGCAGGCCGATGCCGGCCGCGCCGCGTGGCTGTGGCCGGCCGGCGTGCGGCCGCTGGCCGGTGCCGACCTGCACCTGACGCTGCACTTCATCGGCGATGTCGAGGCTGCCAGCTTGCCCGCACTGCAGGCGGCGCTGGGTCGGGTGCGGCAGGCGCCGGTGCCGGTTTCGCTGGCCACGCCGATGCTGTGGCGCGGCGGCATCGCCGTGCTGGTGGGCGAAGCGACGCCGGCGCTGCGCCAGTTGCAGCGCGATGTCGGCGAGGCGCTGGCCGATGCCGGCTTCGCGCTCGACGACCGGCCCTGGCGTCCGCACCTGACGCTGGCGCGCCGCGCCGGCGGCGCCAGCCTGCCGGCCCACGTGCAGCCGGTGACCTGGCGCGCCGAGACCTTGACGCTCGCCTGCCGCAGCCAGGCCGGACCGCGGCGCTATGACATGCTGGCGCAATGGCCCTTGCGCTGAAGCGCGCCTGCCGCCGTCCTGCCGCCGCCCCGGCCCGGTGCGCACACCGGGTGCACTAATTGTGATGTCTCAATAGGTTGTTCACCCGGCCAAGTCTGGGAGACTGGAGTTGCA
>CAZXLI010000648.1:0-1572 GCA_964641795.1 uncultured Bordetella sp.
TCGGCTGCTCCGCCCATTCCACCGCCATCCAGCGCTCGGGGTCGCGCTCGGCCAGGCGCTTGCCGTTATGGCAGTCGGCGGTGTGCACCAGCAGGCCTTCGCCGCGTCCGAGGTAGCCGACGATCTCGTCGCCCGGGATCGGGCGGCAGCAGGTGGCCAGCTGGACCGAGGCGCCTTCGCTGCCGTCGATGACCACGCCGCCCTGCGAGGGCGCGTTCTCGTCGGTGCCATAGCGGCCCAGCGTCAGCGTCAGCGCATCGGGGCGCACGCCACGTTCGGCCATCAGCTGCGCCAGGCGCTTGGCGACGATGGTGGCGATCTTGCGGCCCAGGCCGATGTCGGTGAGCAGTTCGCCACGGCCGCGGTTGCCGCTCCAGCGCGTGAGCTGCTGCCAGACGGCATTGGCGTCGACGTCGGTGGGGTCGGTGGACGGCAGGGCCAGGCCTTCGGCACGCAGGGCCTGCGCCAGCAGCTTCTCGCCCAGGCCGCGCGACTCTTCCTGCTCCATCGTCTTCAGGAAGTGGCGGATCTTGGAGCGTGCGCGGCCGGTGCGCACGAAGTTCAGCCAGCCCGGATTGGGCCGCGCGCCGGGGGCGGTGATGACCTCGACGACGTCGCCGCTCTTGAGCTCGGTGCGCAGCGCCACCGGTTCGCCATTGACCTTGGCCGCCACGCAGTGGTCGCCGACGTCGGAGTGGATCGCATAGGCGAAATCGACCGCGGTGGCGCCGCGCGGCAGCGCCATGATCTTGCTCATCGGCGTGAACACGTACACCGCCTCGGGCACCAGGTCGATCTTCACGTGCTCGAGGAACTCGGCCGAGTCACGCGTCTCGTCCTGGATGTCGAGCAGCGACTGCAGCCACATCGCGCCCATCGGCTGCGCCTCGCCGCTGCCCTTGCGCTCCTGCTTGTAGAGCCAATGCGCCGCGATGCCGCTCTCGGCGATGGCGTGCATCTCGTCGGTGCGGATCTGGAACTCGACCGCGGTGCCCAGCGGGCTCACCAGCGTCGTGTGCAGCGACTGGTAGCCGTTCGGCTTGGGAATCGCGACGTAGTCCTTGAAGCGGCCCGGCACCGGTTTGTAGAGCTGGTGCAGCACGCCCAGCGCCAGGTAGCAATCGGGCAGCGAGCTGGTGACGATGCGAAAGCCGAAGATGTCGCTCACCTGCGCGAAGCCGGCGTGCTTCTCGCGCATCTTTCGGTAGATGCTGTAGACCGTCTTCTCGCGGCCGTAGACCAGCACCTTCATCTTCGCGGTGGCGAAGGCCTTCTCGACTTCGCCATGCACGCGTTCGACGATGTCGCGCCGGTAGCCGCGCGAGCGCTTCACCGCCTTGGCCAGCGCGGCGTAGCGCCACGGGAACAGGTGCTCGAACGACAGTTCCTGCAGTTCCCGGTAGATCTGGTTCAGGCCCAGCCGGTGCGCGATCGGCGCGTAGATGTCCAGCGTTTCGCGGGCGATGCGCTGGCGCTTGTTCGGCGCCATCGCCGACATCGTGCGCATGTTGTGCAGCCGGTCGGCCAGCTTGATCAGGATGACGCGTACATCGCGCGCCATGGCCAGCAGCA
>CAZXLI010000649.1:0-1570 GCA_964641795.1 uncultured Bordetella sp.
GATGGAGACCGGCGAGGTCCACATCCTGCAGGCCAAGACCGTGCTGCTGGCCACCGGCGGCGCCGGCCGCATCTTCGCGGCCTCGACCAACGCCTTCATCAACACCGGCGACGGCCTGGGCATGGCGGCGCGTGCCGGCATTCCGCTGGAAGACATGGAGTTCTGGCAGTTCCACCCAACCGGCGTGCACAACGCCGGCGTGCTGCTGACCGAAGGCTGCCGCGGCGAAGGCGCGATCCTGCGTAACGTCAATGGTGAGCGGTTCATGGAGCGCTACGCGCCCACCCTGAAGGACCTGGCGCCGCGCGACTTCGTCTCGCGCTGCATGGACCAGGAAATCAAGGAAGGTCGCGGCTGCGGTCCCAACAAGGACTACATCAACCTCGACATGACCCACCTGGGCGGCGACACGATTCTCAAGCGCCTGCCCAGCGTGTTCGAGATCGGCCACAACTTCGCCAACGTCGACATCACGAAGGAACCGATCCCGGTGGTGCCGACCATCCACTACCAGATGGGCGGCATCCCGACCAACATCCACGGCCAGGTGGTGGTGCCCAAGGACGGCAATCCGAACGCGGTGCTCAACGGCATGTACGCAGTGGGCGAGTGCTCCTGCGTCAGCGTGCACGGCGCCAACCGCCTGGGCACCAATTCGCTGCTCGACCTGCTGGTGTTCGGCAAGGCCGCGGGCGACCACATCGTCAAGGCGCTGGCCGGTTCGCCGAAGTCGCACAAGCCGCTGCCGGCCGATGCAGCCGATTACTCCCTGGCCCGCGTGGCGCGCCTGGACAGCAGCAACAGCGGCGAATACGCGCAGGACGTGGCGAATGACCTGCGCGCCACGATGCAGAAGCATGCCGCGGTGTTCCGCACCCAGGAGCTGCTGACCGCCGGCACCCATGCGGTGGCGGCGCTGCGCGAGCGCGTCAAGGCCATCACGCTGAAGGACAAGAGCAAGGTCTTCAACACCGCGCGCATCGAGGCGCTGGAAGTCGAGAACCTGATCGAGGCCGCCCAGGCCACGATCGAATCGGCCGCCGCCCGCCACGAATGCCGCGGTGCGCACACCGTCAAGGACTACGAGCGCAGTGCCGACGATCCCGAGTTCCCGCTCGGCCGCAACGACAAGGAGTGGATGAAGCACACGCTCTGGTATTCCGAGGGCAACCGCCTGGCCTACAAGCCGGTCCAGCTGAAGCCGTTGACGGTGGACAGCGTTCCGCCGAAGGTGCGGACGTTCTGATCAAGCGATAGAGACACACCATGGCAAAACGCACGTTCAAGATCTACCGCTACGACCCGGACAAGGACGAGAAGCCCTACATGCAGACCGTCGAGATCGAGCTCGACGGTTCCGAGCGCATGCTGCTCGATGCGCTGATCAAGCTGAAGTCCGTCGACCCTGCCATCTCGTTCCGCCGCTCGTGCCGCGAAGGTGTCTGCGGTTCCGATGCGATGAACATCAACGGCAAGAACGGTCTGGCCTGCCTGACCAACATGCGCGATCTGAAGGACCCGATCGTGCTGAAGCCGTTGCCCGGCCTGCCGGTGATCCGCGACCTGATCG
>CAZXLI010000650.1:0-1565 GCA_964641795.1 uncultured Bordetella sp.
GCATCGCCAACATGAACTACTCGATCTCCAACACCGCCGAGTACGGCGAGTACGTGACCGGCCCGAAGATCGTCCCCGACGAAACCAAGGCTGCGGTGAAGCAGGCGCTCAAGGACATCCAGACTGGCGAGTACGCGAAGAGCTTTATCCTCGAGAACCGCGCCGGCGCGCCGACGCTGCTGAGCCGCCGCCGGCTGACGGCTGACCACCAGATCGAGGTGGTGGGCGAGAAGCTGCGCGCGATGATGCCGTGGATCAAGGCCAACAAGCTGGTCGACAAGTCGCGCAACTGACCTCGCGTTTCCACGCACCCAGGGCCGCCTCGAGCGGCCCTTTTTGTGCGCTGGGGTATCCTCGCCGCCCATGAGCGACCCAGCAGACAGTGCCCTCGACGACGGTGCACATGAGGCGCCGCCGGCATTGCGCCCCCGGCGCAAGGGCATCTACATCCTGCCGAACCTGTTCACGCTGGCGGCGCTGTTCGGTGGCTTCTATGCCATCGTGATGGCGATGAACGGCCGCTTCGAGCAGGCGGCGATCGGCGTCTTCTGCGCGATGGTGCTCGACAGCCTGGATGGTCGCGTGGCGCGCCTCACGCACACGCAAAGTGCCTTCGGCGAGCAGATGGACAGCCTGTCGGACATGGTCAGCTTCGGCGCGGCGCCTGCGCTGATCGTCTACGAGTGGGCGCTCAAGGGGCTGGGCAAGCCCGGCTGGATCGCGGCGTTCGTCTACTGCGCCTGCGCTGCACTGCGCCTGGCGCGGTTTAACACCAACATCGGGGTCGTCGACCGTCGCTTCTTCCAGGGTTTGCCGAGCCCGGCCGCCGCTGCACTGGTGGCGGGGTTCATCTTCGTGATGAACGACGCCGGCTTCGTCGACGGCGTGCGTGACACGCCTTGGCTGGTGTGGGTCACCTGGGGCATCACGCTGTACGCCGGGCTGACGATGGTGACCAATGCGCCGTTCTACAGCTTCAAGGACCTGAGCCTGAAGCGATCGGTGCCCTTCGTCGTGATCGTCGCGATCGTGCTGTTCATCGCGCTGATCAACCTGCACGTGCCGATCATGCTGTTCCTGCTGTTCGTCATCTACGGCTTGTCGGGCTATGTGATGTACGTCTGGCGGCGCGTGAAGGGCAAGCCGGTGAGCGTGATTGCCACTTCGACCGACGAGCCCGACGAGGCCGGGTTGCATCGCTGAGGCTTGTTTCGGCTTTTCAATCCACGCGCTTCGTGTAATATCGCGCCCCATGACGTTCCGGTCCGCGCTTTCGCTGCTGCTACTAGAGGTGCTTCAGGCGCGCTGATCGTCCACGTCCTCAATTTCCCGACCCCGGATCGACGGCCCGCCCAGCGCAACGCAGCGGGCCGTTTGCATTTCCGATCGAGCTGCGTGGCACCCCAACCTTCACGGAGAGACCCATGCCGATGCTCGACAACCCTGCTTCCAAGTACCGCGCCTTCGCACCGGTGCGTCTGGCCGATCGCGGCTGGCCCGACGCGCTGCTGACGAAGGCGCCGGTCTGGTGCAGCGTGGACCTGCGTGACGGCAGCCAGGCCCTG
>CAZXLI010000651.1:0-1557 GCA_964641795.1 uncultured Bordetella sp.
AAGGTGTCGGCGCAGGTCGAAGGGAACAGGCTGTAGATCTCGCCCCAGGCGAAGAACACCAGGCCGGTCAGGATGACGAAGGCGATCGGGTTCTGGCCGAACTGGTACAGCGCCAGGATGCCGCCGGCTTCCAGCGCGAAGGCGATGAACATCGTCAGCTCGCGGCCGATCTGGTCGGACACCCAGCCGAAGAACGGGCGCGTCAGGCCGTTGAGCACGCGGTCGATGGCCAGCGCGAAGGTCAGCGCGGGCAGCACCAGGCCCATGATGTCCACCGGCGTGTCGATGATCTTGAAGTCCTTGGCGATCGGGGCCAGCTGCGCGGTGGCCATCAGGCCGCCGGCGGCCACCATCACGAACATCAGGTACATGACCCAGAACACCGGCTTCTTCAGCACCTCCATCGGCGAGTAGAAGACGCGCGATTGCTGCACGCGGGCATTGCCGCCGGCCAGCGCGGCCAGCGATTCCGGCACCCGCGACAGGCCCAGCGCCATGACCAGGACGATGATGCCCTGGCCCAGGCCGAAGTGCAGGAAAGCCGCCTCGTAGCCGTGGCTCTTGATGTAGGCCGAGATCGGGATGATCGTCAGCGCCGAGCCGGCGCCGAAGCCGGCGGCGGTGAGGCCGGCAGCCAGGCCGCGGCGGTCCGGGAACCACTTCAGCGCGTTGCCCACGCAGGTGCCGTACACCGCACCGGCGCCGACACCGCCGACGGCCGCGGCGATGTACAGCATGGTCAGCGTGTCGGCCTGCGAGTTCATCACCCAGCCGACGGCGCACAGGATGCCGCCGCCCAGCACCACCGGGCGCGGGCCGAAGCGGTCGACCAGGTAGCCCTCGATCGGCACCAGCCAGGTCTCGGTGAGCACGAAGATCGTGAACGCCACCTGCACCGCGGCGCGGCTCCAGCCGTGCTTGTCGACGATCGGGTTGACGAACAGCGTCCAACCATATTGAAGGTTAGCAATCATCGCCATGCAGACGATGCCCATCAGCAGCTGGCCCCATCGGTAGTAGACCGATGGCGTGCTCGCTGAAGCGGAGTGGGTCCCGACCGGGACCGGAATGGCGGCGGACTGGCGCGACATGATGGTGGGTTCCTTTGTCTCTCTCGGTCTGATGAAGTGCTTACTGGCAGTGCAGGAGGCAATGCAAGGGGCAAGGCTTCGCCCAGCGGGCTGCAACCGGCTCTTCGGCCGCCCGTCGTGCAAAGGGGTTTGGTGAGGGTTTCACTGTCGAACTCTTGGTCTGAAAATCTCTTGACCGCAGTCAACAATCAAAAAAACCAACCCTCGGGTTTTTCCTCGGTGGGACGGGGCTTTGTAAAGCTAGCTGTCGTTGGAACCGATCTCGTGATTGGCCAGCTTTTCGAGCGCGCGCACCATCGCCGAATGGTCCCAGCCGATGCCGCCGTGCGCGGCGCAGGCATTGAACAGTTCCTGCGCTGTTGCGGTGTTAGGCAGCGAGACACCGAGCGCGCGTGCGCTGCTCAGCGCGAGGTTCAGGTCCTTCTGGTGCAGGCCGATGCGGAAGCCCGGTTCGAAGGTGCGCTTG
>CAZXLI010000652.1:0-1555 GCA_964641795.1 uncultured Bordetella sp.
CCAACCGATGGGTGTTCCGCCTGCTGCAGTCGCGCGTGATGCACAAGCTGCCCAAGCCCAGCGTCGACACCGGCATGGGCCTCGAGCGCCTGGCCGCGGTGCTGCAGCATGTGCACTCGAACTACGAGATCGACCTCTTCGCCACCTTGCTGGCCGCCGCGAAGAAGGCCGTCGACGCCGCGGGCGGCGGCAACTGCGACGCGAACAGCCCCAGCCTGAAGGTGATTGCCGACCACATCCGCGCCTGCTCGTTCACGGTGGTCGACGGCGTGATCCCCGGCAATGCCGGCCGCGGCTATGTGCTGCGCCGCATCGCCCGCCGCGCCATCCGCCACGGCTACAAGCTCGGCGCCCGCGTGCCGTTCTTCCACAAGCTGGTGGCCGCGCTCGATGCCGAGATGGGCGAGGCCTATCCCGAACTGCACCGCAGCGCCGCCCGCGTGACCGAGGTGCTGCAGCAGGAGGAAGAGCGCTTCTTCAAGACCATCGCGCATGGCATGGAGATCCTCGAGGCGGCGCTGGCCGCGGGCGCCAAGCAGATCGACGGCGACACCGCGTTCAAGCTGCACGACACCTACGGCTTCCCGGTCGACCTGACCGCCGACGTCTGCCGCGAGCGCGGCGTCACGGTCGACGAGGCGCGCTTCAACCAGCTGCTGGAAGAGCAGAAGCAGCGTGCCCGCGAGGCCGGCAAGTTCAAGATGGCGCAGGGCCTGGCCTACAGCGGCGCGGCCACGTCTTTCCAGGGTTATGAACATCTGGCTGTCGACGGTGCCAAGGTGCTGGCGATCTACCTCGACGGCACGCCGGTGCAGAGCGTGACGGCGGGCGACGACGCGGTGATCGTGCTCGACCAGACGCCGTTCTATGCCGAGAGCGGCGGCCAGGTGGGCGACAGCGGCGAGCTGCGCAACGCCACCAGCCGCGTGCTGGTGGAAGACACCGTGAAGATCCAGGCCGACGTGTTCGGCCACCATGGCCGCGTTGTCGAAGGCACGGTCCAGGTCGGCGACAGCTTCGCCGCGCGCGTCAACGGCGAGCTGCGCGCGAAGACCATGCGCAACCACAGCGCGACGCACCTGATGCACAAGGCGCTGCGCGAGGTGCTGGGCGCGCATGTGCAGCAGAAGGGCTCGCTGGTGAACGCCGAGCGCACCCGCTTCGACTTCGCGCACACTGCGCCGATGACCGACGAGCAGGTGCGCAAGGTCGAGGCCCTCGTCAATGCCGAGGTGCTGGCCAATGCGGAGACGCAGGCCAAGGTGATGGCGCTGGACGAGGCGCAGAAGAGCGGCGCGATGATGCTGTTCGGCGAGAAGTACGGCGCCGAAGTGCGGGCCGTGATGCTCTCGCAGCATGACTGCACCCGCCCGCAGGAGGCGTGGAGCCTGGAACTCTGCGGCGGGACGCACGTGCACGCCACCGGGCACCGGGTGCACGTTCGATCTGTGCGCGCCGGACTGCACGCCGCAGGATGCCCATTCCGGGGGTCGCTGCGCGGGTGATGCGGGCTATGCGTGGGACGGTACCGCGTGTCGTCAGATCGCGTGCTTCT
>CAZXLI010000653.1:0-1538 GCA_964641795.1 uncultured Bordetella sp.
AGCGCAGCGCCGAGTACGTGCTGGGCCGCATCCGCGCCGGCGTGCTGGAGCAGGTGGCGGTGGACATGCTGGACCAGGCCGGCGTCGGCGAGCGCATGCACCGCGAAGGGCTGCCGCACGACGGCATCGAGCTGTGCTTCGGCGGCCAGTTGCATCGCATCGACCTGCACGGCCTGACCGGCAAGCGGGTGATGGTCTACGGCCAGACCGAGGTCACGCGCGACCTGATGGACGCACGCGCCGCCGCCGCGCTGCCCACGGTGTACGAGGCCGAGAACGTGCGCATCGAGGGCTTCGACACCGCCCGCCCGCGCGTGCACTACGAGCATGCCGGCCGCAGCGAGACGATCGAGTGCGACTTCATCGCCGGCTGCGACGGCTTCCACGGCGTGTGCCGCGCCAGCGTGCCGGCCGGCGCGATCACCCAGCACGAGAAGGTCTATCCGTTCGGCTGGCTTGGCCTGCTGTCGGACACCCCGCCGGTGAACCCCGAGCTGATCTACGTGAACCACGAGCGCGGCTTCGCGCTGTGCAGCCAGCGCAGCCACACGCGCAGCCGCTACTACCTGCAGTGCTCGCTGGACGACAAGGTCGAGAACTGGTCCGACGACGCGTTCTGGCAGGAGCTCAAGCGTCGCCTGCCGGCCGCCACCGCGGCCGAGCTCGTCACCGGCCCGTCGCTGGAAAAGAGCATCGCGCCGCTGCGCAGCTTCGTCGCCGAGCCGCTGCGCTTCGGCTCGCTGTTCCTGGCCGGCGATGCAGCGCACATCGTGCCGCCCACCGGCGCCAAGGGCCTGAACCTCGCGGCCAGCGACGTGGGCTACCTGTGGCAGGCGCTGGCCGACCACTACCGCGGCGACGCCAAGGGCCTGGACCAGTACTCGCAGCGCGCGCTGGCGCGCATCTGGAAGGCCGAGCGCTTCTCGTGGTCGATGACGATGCTGATGCACAAGTTCCCGGAGAACGGCAGCTTTGGCGCGCGCATGCAGCAGGCCGAGCTGGAGTACCTGTTCAGCTCGCAGGCCGCGATGACCGCGCTGGCCGAGAACTACGTGGGCCTGCCGATGGCCTGACGGACTGTCGGCCCCCGCGACCCTTCGGGCCGGTCCCCCACGGGGATCAGTCCGACCGGGCCACCCGGATCGGACCGGCGCCGCTCCGGCCCGGGGCAGATCCCGAGGGCCGGCCGCGGCCCGGCCTTCCACAATGCGTCTCCCGAACATCTTGGAGACCTGCCCCATGCACCGCATCCTGAAGCCGGTCCTGGCCGCCATCGCAGCGGCCGCCGCGTTGGCCACCACCCCGGCCACCCAGGCCCAGCAGGCGCCGCTGAAGGTCGGCCTGATGCTGCCCTACACCGGCACCTTCGCCGCTTTGGGCGACAATATCGAGAAGGGCTTCCGCCTCTACATCAACGAACAGGGCGGCAAGCTCGCCGGGCGCGAGATCCAGTTCTTCAAGGTCGACGACGAAAGCGAGCCTTCCAAGGCCACCGACAACGTCAACAAGCTGATCAAGCGCGACAACGTCGACGTGAT
>CAZXLI010000654.1:0-1528 GCA_964641795.1 uncultured Bordetella sp.
GGCAGCGGGCTCTTGCGCTCCAGCAGCCGGTCCTGCAACTCCAGTCCGCTCATGCCTTCCATGCGGATGTCGGCGATCAGGCAGGCGACTTCGCGGGGATCGAAGCGGGAGAGAAAGGATTCGGCCGAGTCGAAGCACTTGACGCGGTAGTCCTTGCCTTCGAGCAGCCATTGCAGCGAATCGCGAACGGCCTCGTCGTCATCGACGACATACACCGTGCCCTTCTTGGGAATCAGGCTCATGAGGATGTTTTGGCGGCAGGGGCGTCGGCAAGGGGCGCTGCGGCATCGCGATGAGGCGGTGGCAGCGTTGTCTCCTCGTGCCGCGCGGTGGTTTCGACGGGCAGGGTGAAGGCAAACCGGCACCCTGCAACAGAGCTGCCATTGTAGATGTTCTGCGCCTTGATCCGCCCCCGGTGAGACTCGACGATCGAGCGACACAGCGACAGGCCGATGCCCATGCCCTCGGCCTTGGTCGAGAAGAAGGCTTCGTAGAGCCGGTTGATCACCTCCTCGGGCAGCCCCGGCCCCATGTCGGTGACGCTGAACTCGATCACGCCGCCTTCGTCGGGCGTGTGGCGCGGCACCACGCGCAGCTCGATGTGGCGGCGTGCGGCCGGCAGCTTGGCGGAGTCGATGGCCTCGGCCGCGTTCTTCAGCAGGTTCAAGAGCACCTGCTCGATCAGGATCGGGTCGCACTTGACCATCGGCAGGCGCTGCGCGACGTAGTGGTGGATGGCCACGTTGCGGCGGCGCAGCTCGATGCTGGCGAGTTCGACCGCATCCTCGACAATGTCGATCGCGCGCGAGGGCTGGCGCTGCGGCTCGCTTTTCTTCACGAAGGCGCGGATGCGGTGGATGATCTGGCCGGCGCGCTCGGCCTGGCGCGCGGTCTTCTCGAGCGCGGCGATCAGGTCTTCCTGCTTGATGGAATCGGCCTTCACCCGCGAGACCATGCCCGAGCAGTAGTTGGTGATCGCGGTGAGCGGCTGGTTCAGCTCGTGCGCGACCGACGAGGCCATCTCGCCCATCGTGATCAGCCGGCTCGACACCTGGGCCTTCTCGGCCTGTTGCGCGGCCTGTTCCTCAGCGCGCCGGCGCGCCGTGATGTCGGTGGCGATCAGCATCTGCGCCAGCCGGCCGTCGGTCCACTGCAGGTAGCGCGAACGCACGTCGAACCATTTGTCCAGCGCGTGCGCGTATACCTCGCGCGGGTTGGTGCCGATGCCGGTGAGCTCCTGCGCGGGCAGGCCGGACAGGCCGTCGACCGCGTCGTCCGGCTCGGCGATGAAGGGCACGGCCGGCCCGGCGCCGCTGGCCAGCAGCGCATGGCCGCGCGCATCGGCACCGAACCACAGGCGGTACGAACGGTTCGCGAACAGCAGCTCGCTCTGCTGCACCGACAGCACCGAGACCGCGGCGTCCAGGCCTTCGAGCACGGTGGTGAAGCGTTCGTGCGAGGCCGAGAGCTGGTCGCGGATGCGCTTGGCCTCGGTGATGTTGGTCATCGAGGTCATCCAGCCGGTCTG
>CAZXLI010000655.1:0-1527 GCA_964641795.1 uncultured Bordetella sp.
CGCCGACGGCGATGACTTCGTCGTCAACGGCCAGAAGATCTGGACCACGCTGGCGCAGGACGCGACCCACATCTTCCTGCTCGTGCGTACCGACAAGGCGGCCAAGAAGCAGGAAGGCATCAGCTTCCTGCTCGCCGACATGAAGAGCCCCGGCATCACGATCCGGCCGATCCGCAACATCGCCGGCGGCGAGGATTTCTGCGAAGTCTTCTTCGACAACGTGCGCGTGCCGCGCTCGGCCATCGTCGGCGGGCTCAACCAGGGCTGGACGATTGCCAAGGCGCTGCTCGGCTTCGAACGCATCTTCCTCGGCAGCCCCAAGCAGAGCCAGTACGCGCTCGGCCGTGTGCGGGCCGCCGCCGCCAAGCTCGGCATCGCCGACGACCCGGTGTTCGTCGACCGCTGCACCCGGCTCGAGCTGGACGTGGCCGACCTGGGCACCCTGTACGCGCGTTTCGTCGAGCAGGTCAAGCGCGGCGAGGCGCTGGGGCCCGACGTGTCGATGTTGAAGATCTTCGCCACCGAAACTTACTCCAAGCTGGCCGACCTGCTGGTCGAGATCGCCGGCGCCAGCGGCGCGGTACCCGGCGACATCGAGATCGACGGCGCGACCGGGGAGCAGACCGGCGGCGCCCGCATCGACGCGCTCACCACCTTCTACAACGCGCGGCCGGCCACCATCTACGGCGGCAGCAACGAGATCCAGCGCAACATCCTTGCCACGAGCGTGCTGCGGCTGCCGTCGTCCTGAGCCGCGCGCGGCAGTCTTTCAACCAGGAGAAATCAAGATGAACAAGGGCACGATGCTGCAAGGCAAGGTGGCCATCGTCACGGGCTCGGGCCGGGGAATCGGGCGCGACATGGCGCTGCTGATGGCCGCGCAGGGCGCCAAGGTGGTCGTCAACGACATCGGCGCGTCCGTCAGCGGCGAAGGCAACGATGCCAGCCCCGGCCAGCAGGTCGTCGACGAGATCAAGGCCGCAGGCGGCGAGGCCGCGCTGTCCACCGACAGCGTCTCCGAGTGGGACTCGGCGCACCGCATCGTGCAGTGCGCGCTCGACCACTTTGGCCGCATCGACGTCGTCGTCAACAACGCCGGCATCCTGCGCGACCGCTTCTTCTTCGCGATGTCGCTCGAGGAGTGGAAGGCCGTCATCGACGTGCACCTGAACGGCTGCTTCTACGTCTCCCGCGCAGCCGCAACGCACTTCAAGGCGCAGAACTCGGGCGCCTACGTGCACATGACCTCCACCTCGGGCCTGATCGGCAACCTCGGCCAGGCCAACTACGGCGCGGCCAAGCTCGGCATCGTGGCGCTGTCGCGCTCGATCGCCGGCGACATGAAGCGCTACAACGTGCGCTCGAACTGCATCTCGCCGTTCGCGTGGAGCCGCATGATCGGCTCGATCCCGACCGAGACGCCCGAGCAGCAGGAGCGTGTCGAGAAGCTGAAGAGCATGGAGACGGCCAAGATCGCGCCGCTCGCGGTCTATCTCGCCTCGGACGCGGCGCGCGAGGTGAGCGGCC
>CAZXLI010000656.1:0-1516 GCA_964641795.1 uncultured Bordetella sp.
TCAGCACCTACCCGCAGCTGGGGGCGCTGAACGTGATGCGCCTGGCCAGCCCGGGCTCGGCGATTCTCTCGGCGGTGATCTTCAACGCGCTGATCATCGTCGCGCTGATCCCGCTGGCGCTGAAAGGCGTGCGCTATCGCCCATTGGGCGCGGCCACGCTGCTGCGCCAGAACCTGCTGGTCTACGGCCTGGGCGGGGTGATCGTGCCCTTCATCGGCATCAAGGCGATCGACCTGCTGCTGGCTGCCACCGGCCTGGTCTGACACAAGAGGTCCTCATCATGAAGACATTGATCCGTCCCGCGCTGACGCTGTTCGTGCTGCTGAGCGTGGTCACCGGCGTGCTCTATCCGCTGGCCGTCACCGGCGTGGCCCGCGTGGCCTTCCCGGGCCAAGCCGCGGGCAGCCTGCTGGCCGACGCCAGCGGCAAGCCCATCGGCTCCGCGTTGATCGGCCAGAACTTCAGCGACCCCGGCCACTTCTGGGGCCGGCCTTCGGCCACCTCGCCGATGCCGTACAACGCCGCCAATTCGTCGGGCTCGAACCAGGGTCCGCTGAACCCGGCGCTGGTGGACGCGGTAAAGGGCCGCGTCGAGGCCCTGAAGGCCGCCGACCCCGGCAACACGGCACCGGTGCCGGTGGACCTGGTCACTGCTTCGGCCAGCGGGCTCGACCCGCACTTGAGCGTGGCCGGCATCGCGTACCAGATCCCACGCGTGGCCCGCGTCACCGGCATCGCGCCGGACGCACTGCGCGGCCTGATCGCGCAGCACACCGAAGGCCGCACCTGGGGCCTGCTCGGCGAACCGCGGGTCAACGTGCTGGCGCTGAACCTGGCGCTCGACGCCATGCGGCGCCGCTGAGGACCTGAGCCGAGGCTATGCTGGCGCAGCGCCATCATCATGACCGACCAGCGTCCCGACCCTGACCAACTGCTCGCCCGCCTGAAGGCGGAAGAGGCGCAAGCGCAGCGCGGCAAGCTGAAGATCTTCTTCGGCGCCTCGGCCGGCGTGGGCAAGACCTACGCGATGCTCTCGGCCGCGCGCGTGCTGCGCGAGCAGGGCGTCGACGTGGTGATCGGCGTCATCGAGACCCATGGCCGTGCCGACACGCAGGCGCTGCTGGCCGGCTTCGAGACGCTGCCGCTGAAGGAGGTCGACTACCGCGGGCGCGTGCTCAAGGAGTTCGACCTCGACGGCAGCTTGAAGCGGCATCCGCAGCTGGTGCTGGTGGACGAGCTGGCGCACTCCAACGTTGCCGGCTCACGCCACCCCAAGCGCTGGCAGGACGTGGAAGAGCTGCTCGACGCCGGCATCGACGTCTGGTCCACGATCAACGTGCAGCACCTCGAGACGCTGAACGACGTGGTCAGCGGCATCACCGGCATCCGGGTGTGGGAGACGGTGCCCGACCGCGTGTTCGACGAGGCCGACGAGGAGGTGATCGCCGACCTGCGGCCCGACGACCTGCTGCTGCGCCTGAAGCAAGGCAAGGGCTACCTGCCGCAGCAGGCCGCC
>CAZXLI010000657.1:0-1503 GCA_964641795.1 uncultured Bordetella sp.
CGCGGCTTTGTCGCGCCAACATCCGCAAGCCTCCTCGGCTCGAACGACCCCAACGAGCCGCAAGCGGCCGCTCCATCGCCCAGGCCGCGGCCGCCAGCCACTTTGTTCGCCAGTCCGTCCTCAATGGAGATATCCCGGTGCGCGACCATCGTGACCAACTCCGTCAGCCCTGGCCATCGGCCAGGCCGCGCGCCACGTCGCGCACCTGCTCGCGCAGCCAGCGCAGCGCGGGCGAGGCATGCGTCAGGTCGTGCCACAGCTGGTAGTAGGTGAGGGCCGGAAAGTCCACCGGGCAGCGCACCACGCGCACCGGCAGCTGGCCGAGGTAGCGGGCGCAGAACTGGCGGCCGGTGGTCAGCACCAGGCGGCTGCGGGCCACCATCGCCGGTGCCAGGCCGAAATGCGGGCTGCGCACGACGATGTTGCGCTCCAGGCCGCGCGCTTGCAGGTGCTCCTCGACCACGCCGCGGCCGCCGGCATGCAGTGGCGTCGGCGCGATGTGCTCGCTTTGCAGGTAGCGCTCGAGCGTCCAGCCGCGCGGGCTGCGCACCGCCGGGTGGTCCTGCGCCACCAGGCAGACGATCTCGTCGCTGATCAGCCGGCCCAGGTGCAGCTCGGCCGGTGGCTGCAGCCAGTTGCCGATCACCACGTCGACCTCGCCGCGCGCCAGGTGGCCGCGGTAGTCGAACTCGCGGGTCAGCGGCAGCAGGTCGAGCGTGACACCGGGGGCCTGGGCCCGCACGCGCGTCACCAGCTCGGGCAGGAACAGTGGATCAAGGTAGTCGCTGGCCGCGATGCGGAAGGTCTGCTCGGCATGCTCGGGCGCGAAGGCCTTGGCCGAGACGTGTCCGCCGAACAGCGCCTGCGCACCTTGCAGCACCTGCACCGCCGCCGGCATCAACGCCAGCGCCACCGCGGTGGGCGCCATGCCGGCACCGCTGCGCACCAGCAGCGGATCGCCGGTGAGCGCGCGCAGCCGCTTCAATTGAGCGGACACCGCCGGCTGGCTGCTGGACAGGCGCATGGCGGCACGCGACACGCTGCGTTCGGTGATCACGGTGTGCAGGACCCGGATGAGAGACAGCTCGATCTTGTCGAAGGCGGCGCCGCGTGCCATACGTTCTGGCTCATAGAGGTTATCAGCGCTATCGTATACACAGCCGGCGCAGAGCCGCTAAGTTACGGGTATGTCCCAGGCCACCGAACCACGCCCGCGCCCGATCCGCTTCTTCCACCGCGGCGAGATCGTCGCGGTCGACGGGCTGCCCCCAACCACCACGCTGCTGAACTGGCTGCGCGAGCACGCGCGCTGCACCGGCACCAAGGAAGGCTGCAACGAGGGCGACTGCGGCGCCTGCACCGTCATCGTGGCCGAGCTGGCCGATCAGGCACGCAACATCGGCACGCCATCGGCCAAGGCCACCATCGTCGGCGAGCTGTCGCTGCGCACGGTCAACGCCTGCATCCAGTTCCTGCCCACGCTGGACGGCAAGGCGCTGCTGA
>CAZXLI010000658.1:0-1501 GCA_964641795.1 uncultured Bordetella sp.
GTCGATCAGCGGGTAGCGCTGGCTGAAGTCCTGCGCCATGCGCACCAGCGTGTCGTAGGCCGCGGTATCGCCGTGCGGGTGGTACTTGCCGAGCACGTCGCCGACCACGCGTGCGCTCTTCACCGGCTTCGGTGCGCCACCGGCGCCGAAGCCCAGGCCCATGCGCTGCATCGCGTAGAGGATGCGGCGCTGTACCGGTTTGGCGCCGTCGCAGACATCGGGCAGCGCACGGCCCTTGACCACGCTCAATGCGTATTCGAGGTAGGCGCGCTGCGCGTAGTGGGCCAGCGTGATCGAGTCGCCGCCCTCGGGCGGGTCCGCCGGCGGCATCAGGGAGAGTTGTTCAGCCATGCGAGAAACCAAGAAAGCCGGGGCCCCTGCGGGCCCCGATGGCTGCATTGTGCCGCGACGGGCGGCCGGCCCCGCCCTACTTCGTGCCGCGGATCATGTCGCAGCGCTTGACCTGGTTCGGAACCGGGTCGAAGCCAAACGAGTCGTTCTTGCAGGACAAGCCATCCGCGGCCTCGCGGTAGGCAAAGCGCCCCTGGGCTCCGTAGCGCACGATGGCCGGACCGCGGAAGCTGCAGACCTCGTTCTCGTTCGCGCACGGCGTCCACGGCAGGTTCACCGGCGCCAACGGGCGCACGTCACCCGCCAGGGAGTACTCGCACTGCTTGGCGATGTCCGGCGCCGGGTCGCCGAAGACGCTGTTGCTGCAGCGCACGCTGCCGATCACGTCACGCGTGGCGTAGCGGCCGTCACTGCCGTAGCGCACGCGCCCCGGGCCGGGCACGCGGCATTCATCGCCTTCGTTCGCGCACAGCACCCAGCCGCCGGTGTTGCGACCCATCTCGCGCCAGCCCCGGTAACGGTTGTCCTGACGCCAGCTCTGCGATACCTGGCATTGCTTGCGCTGCTCCGGCGCGGGGTCGCCGAAGGCTTCGTTGCCGCAGACGATGCTGCCGCTCACCACGCGGAAGGTGTACTTGCCGTCGATGCCGTAGCGCACCAGCGCCTCGCCGTTCACCCGGCAGGTTTCGCCTTCGCCGGCACAAGGCCGCCAGTCGCTCTGGGCAAGCGACGCCAGAGGCAGGATGGACAGGCACAAGCCGGCCAGGGCCGGGGCGATACGTTTCATGGCAATGGACCTTTCAACGTGCAAGGGGTGGACCCGGCATTGAACCATGGCAGATCACCGCGGAAACTGTTCGCGTAGCTTCAGCTTCCAGAACTTGCCGGTGGAAGTGCGCGGCACCGCGGCAATCACCTCGTAGCGATCGGGCAGCTGCCATTTCGCGAAGCCGTGCTGCAGCAGGTGTGCGTTGAGCGCCCCAGGCTCGGCGCTCTGCCCCGCCTTGAACGCGATGCAGGCCAGCGGCCGTTCGCTCCACTTCTCGTCGGGAATCGCGATCACCGCGGCTTCGGCCACGGCCGGATGGCCCATCAGCGCGTTCTCCAGGTCGACCGAACTGATCCATTCACCACCGGACTTGATCAGGTC